>CAOJZU010000013.1 GCA_948466265.1 uncultured Clostridium sp.
ATTAGTATTATCATTACGAGTAAAGCGATTAGTGTTATTCCACTTTCACTTCTTTTGTTTGGTCCCACTTTGTTCATTTTAGCTCTTTCCTCTCTTTCTTTGGTTTATTTATTGTATATTTCTAAAATTAATATTGTATATTAGGAAACATATATTATTAAAATATAAGTAAGGAGTGTGTTTAGAATAATCAAGTTGGAAATTCCTGAAATGTTTTATTGGAACATATTTGTCCAAAGTGTGTAATTAATTGGGACACGTTTGGCACATGGGCAACGCAAGATTCTAATTCTTGCTTGTTCCTATATCCCCTTATATTTGGAAACTTAGAATGCCAAAGTCAAACCAAACAAAACCAAACATTCTAGTTTCCAAATATAAAGAGATACCTTAATGCATTGTTATACGACATCATGTCATATTTATATCACACATGTGACATCATGTCAATATACAAAAATAATAATACATATTAATATTTATATAAAAGGAGCTATTATGAAGAATATAAAAGATATTAGAAAAGAAAAAAATATGACTCAACAACAAGTTGCTGAAAAGGCAAATATAAGCCTAAGACAACTTGTAAGAATAGAAAACAAACAATGTTTTCCAAATTTAGAAACTAGAATTTTAATATATAAAGCTTTAGATATTGATAAAAATGAAATAATAGAATATATTGTTAATAATTATATTGATAATTAAGATAAATATTTATTTGTAAACACTGGCATAAAAAATATTTTTGTACACAAAAAAAGACACGAACTATTTTACGAAAATTACGTGTCTTTTTTCTTTTAACTACTAATAATTTTAATCTAACAATTTCAATTCTACCGCTTCTACTTTATACTTACTAGTTTCTTCATCTAATTTAAACTCAAGTAAAGTCTTTGTTAGATTTTCTTCTATTTGTTTTAAATCAGTTGTAAAATACAATTTAATTTTAGAGATTTCAACATTATTTGTAACTATCTCTTTGAACACTTCTTTAGTATGCATTTCATCTTCACATACTATTATTAGCTGTGGAATACTACTAAATCCTGAATCTCCCAGTACAAAGTTCTCATAGAAGTCCTTGTACATACTCATTTTATCTACTAATTTCTTTTGCCATTCATCTTCTCTTCTAATTACTTCAAATACAAATGTAATAGATTTTGAATTTTTAGAAAGTTTTACAGCTCCACCTGATGCTCTAAATGTTTTTCCTAAAGTTTTAGCAGTCAAACTAGGTTTTACTATATATTCGTCAAATGCTTTTACTTTATTTAAATACGCAATTATTACTTGGTTTCCTGCAAGTCTTTTCTTTATCATTGCAACAGGTTTTGTATTATCCGATTGTTGCCATTTACATTCTTCACCTCTCGAAGTAAGTAAATATTTTCCCATTTTCTCTAGACAATATATTCTATATATTCCCTTTCCGTCTTCAGATGTAAAATAATATCTTGTAAGTATTTTTGATTTTACTAATTGCTCAAGTTTGTTATTTAATTTATCTTGTGACTTATATTCTATTCCTTTATGATCTAGCATCTGGCATAATTGTCTCGATGTTATAAATTCAAATTCATTAACTAAATCAAGTATTGCAAAATGCAAATCGTTTATATGTCCTAAATTTATTTTTTGAACAATTTGGTTCATAGACACATAACCGGTCTTTTCCATCAAATGTCTTAATTTCTCCTTCTCTTAATGCAAAAGGTGATTTCTTTGCTTCAATTTTGTTATCTTCTACCATTTTTTATTCCTCCTCAAAAATAAGTAATTTAACTTTTTTCTTTTCTGGAACGATTTTTTTTATATACACATCGACATTTTGTCCATATTCTATATTGTCTTTGTATTCAGCAAGACCTACTAGGTTTGGCTTTAATTCAATAAATATCCCATTCTTGGATTTTTCTGTATCGCGTACAATCCCGAGGCACTACCGTCCCTTGCCTAAATTCTTTGATATTATCTTCCCATGTTCCTAAAAGCTCTTTATATGAAAATGAAATTTTATTTTCTTCTTCATTTATGCTTTTTACCATAACATTTACATCTTGTCCTATTTTAAATCTTTCAAATGGTGATTTTATTCTTGATATACATATATCTTCAATATACAAAAGTCCACTTATTCCGATTTTCAAGTTCAATAAAGGCTCCATATGGTTTGATTTTTTTTACCTTTCCATTTACAATCATACCTGGTTTTAGGTTACTCTCAGATATCTCAAATCTTTTGTATTCCACTTTAAAATTCTCTCTTTCTTTTGTTTATATTTTATTATACTATTTAAAAATCATTTTTGCAAGCTCATCTACTTCATTTTTGGTCAAATATCTCCATTGTCCAAGTTTTAAGTCTTTCACATTAATTCTCCCAATTTTTGTTCTGTGCAGTGCCTTAACCTTATTTCCGTAAACTTTCGCACATTTTTCTTACTTGCCTATTTTTTCCCTCATGAATTGTTATTTCTAATCTCGATAAATTCTTTTCTTTATCTATCTTTAAAATTTTAACCTCTGCTGGTCTTGTAATATAGTCCCCTATATCTACGCCTGTTTCTAATTTTTTTACATCTTCTTTAGAAACTTCTCCGAATTAATGTTACTGTATATGTTTTTGTTATCTCATGCTTTGGATGAGTTACTTTATATATAAACTCTCCGGTCATTTGTTAAAATAAGTGCACCAGAGGTATACATATCAAGCCTTCCGTACAGGTACTATTCTTGTCTTTACTTTTACTAAATCTAATACAGTATCTCTCTTAAATTGGTCTTTTACTGTTGTTACATACCCGAATTGGCTTGTTTAGCAAAATATATACAAATTCTTCACTTTTATTTTCTATCTCTTTTCCATTAAAACTGATTTTATCTGTTTTTGAATTCACCTTAGTCCCAAGTTCCGTAACTATTTTTCCGTTTACCTTAACTAAGCCGTTTTCTATATATTCTTCACATTTTCTTCTTGATGCAATTCCAGCATTTGCAAGATATTTTTGTAATCTAATATTTTCTTCCATTTATTTTCTAATTACTCCTATATGTTAACTCTAATTCTTCTATTATCTTTTTAAAATATTCAGGTAGTGGTGCTTCGATTTTTAGTTTTTCATCTGTTACTGGATGAATAAACTCTATGCTTTTTGCATGAAGCATTTGACCGCTCAACTCCAAATGGATTTTTACCATTTGAATAAATCATGTCTCCGAACTACTGGATGTTTTATCTCTGCCATATGCACTCTTATTTGATGTGTTCTACCTGTATCTATCTTTATTTCAAGAAATGTAAATCCATCATATCTTTTAATAACTTTAAAATGTGTTATAGCTTCTTTTCCCTTTTTTGACACTGCCATTTTCTTTCTATCACTTGTAGATCTTCCAATTGGCATATTTATTGTTGCTTCTGATTCTTCTATAACTCCTCTAACTAATGCATGATAAATCTTTTTAACTTTTCTATCTTTTATTTGCTCACTTAAATCTATATGTGCCTTATCATTTTTTGCAACTATCAAAACTCCTGATGTATCTTTATCTAATCTATGTACAATACCGTGGTCTAATCTCTCCTCCAATTCCTGAAAGGGAGCCCTTGCATACATGCATAATTGCATTTACCAATGTTCCGATCAGGATTTCCATTTGCAGGATGCACTACCATTCCCTTTGGTTTATTTACAACTATTATATCGTCATCTTCATATAAAATATCAATAGGTATATCTTCTGCAGCTAGATTTATTTCTTTTGGCTCTTCTTTTATCAAGATAATACTATCTCCTGATTTTACTTTATATGATGCTTTTTCTACTTTTCCGATTAACAGTTATTTTCCCTTCTTCTAAAAGCCTTTTTATTGTCATTCTAGAAATCTGACTATCAAGCTCTACTATTGCTTTATCAAGTCTTTCACCACTTTGTTCTTCTTTTACTACATATTTACTCTCCATCTGAATTATTACTTAACCTTTCATATAATACAAAATAATCGTCTCCATATAACTTTTTATAGTTTACATCTCTTGATATTATCATATTTAATTTTGAATTTTTATACATCATAACATGTGTTATTTCATACTCTTCAAATTTTGTTTCATAATAAGATGAAATGTTTGATATGTTCATATAATCAGAGAATATATTTATTCCTTCATTAAATTCTGGTGAGTAAAGGTCTGCACGTGAATCAATAAATACTGGTATTCCTCTATATAAAAGATAACTTCCATAGTTATAGTCATTATATAACTTCATTGTTTCTAAGTTTAAATTTCCATTTTCTGCTTCTTCTAATATATAATTTGAAGCATTTACTGGATAGTCTTTAACTTTAATATATTCGTCATCTTTTATATCACTATAAATACCATAGCTGCAAACTATAATTATAATTAAAGTTATAACTTTTCCACCTATACTCGTCATTAAACTTGAAACTTTATCTAATCCACCGTTTATCATATTTATTAATAAAATCAGAAATTAATTTTGTAAGTGACATAACTCCAATAATTAAAAGAAGCGAAAATTGTCTTCTTGATGAGAATGTAAGGAGTATAAGTCCTGCAAGCATAAATCCATCTTTTAATGAAATTTTTGTGTTTGTAAAAATTAAAAAAGCTAGAATTATACAAAATACAGTTATAGCAGCTGTATGAGTCCAAAGTACTAATGGCTGATGTTCTGAAATACTTCCAGTTGTTGTTCCTGATAATAGCTTAAATATATGCGTATATGGCTCATTTCCAATTGGTGTTAAAAGTCCCATTACAAAGCAAAGAATTGCCACTAAAAATAACCATTTGACTGCATCTCTTTTTACTAATTTTATCTTATATGGATTTTCTTCGCGTTTTCTTGAAATTTCTTTAAATTTCTCAAATTTTTCTTCAGCCGCCATCAGTTTAGATTGCACTTTTTCTATTTCTTCTTGTCCCTTTTCTTCTTTAATTAAAATTTGTATTTTTTGCTTTAGTCTAAATATTTTTAATCTATGCATGAAGTATGAGTTTCTGATAACTACTATTATATATTCTGCAAAATATGGTAGCATAAGTACAAAGAATACATAAAAAACTGCTGCATGTAGATTAGCAATAAGTAGTGCTATAGCCATTAAACCGAACTGCATATATTATCTTCTTTTTTTCTAAAAAGCATTCTACAAATAGGATTTCAAGAACAAACAAAATAAAAGTTACTAGTTGTGCCCTTGCTGCTATAAAGTCTTTCATTAGATACATCACACCTATTGTGAATAAAAATGATATAAAATTATTTTTATTTACTTTTATGTTTGTAATATATAGTAAGACCCCAAGTATACAGCTTAAAATGATTGTTGATATGTATATTCCTGTCATTCCACCTAAATTATATATTAGATATATTCCTACATCATAAAGCCAATGCGGATAGGTATATTTTAAATCTGTCCATGCAAATGGATCTTGCATATCCACACCATTTTCTAATACATGTTCTCCAATACTTATTGTATAAAATGTATCGTTTTGAAGTGTTTTTGGGCTAAGCACTGCTGAAAATATTATTATACAAATTATTGCAAGTACATTAAACTTTATTTTTGTTTTCTTATCCATCTGTTTCTTTCCTCTTCCTTTTTTCTTACATTATATATGGCTTATTATACAAAAAAAAATAGGAAAGGACAAGTACTTTTAACAAAAAGCATTTTATGTGTTTTTCATAACTCCTTTTATATGAATAAACCTACGCTTTTTATAGGTATATGTGTCTATGTCTCTTCCATATGAATCAAATGAATGAGAAGATGTAAAAATTTTTTCATTATCTATTCTTACAATTACTAATGAATGAGTAAATTGTATCCCGTCAAAAGATAATTGCACTATATCTCCTATTTGGACTTTATCAGTCACTTCTCCTATTGGTCCTATTCCTTTATTATTAATTAAAAAATTGTGCAAAAACTGAACTCCTGTCCACGATGGTGATTTATCGTTTGAGCTATTATAATACCACCCATACGTCTTTTCATAGTTCATTACACCGCTTCCTGCATATATACATTGTGATACAAAATTTGTACAATCTCCACCTATTTGGTCAAAATTATAATATTTTGGATTTCTATCATATGCCCATTTATTAGCATATTCTACTACTTTTTGTCTGTTATATTCTTGTCTACGCATATACTTACCCTCCTAAGTAAATTATATGCATAAGCATTTTATATGCTAAAATATTTATTTTTCTGCCTCTATTAAATTTCTTATTGCATCATATAAATATGGTTTAAATTCTTCTATCGGAAGAGGATCATTGTAAAGAATTGAATTAAAACAAGTCGAACTAACAAGTTCTATTATCATATATAATGTTACATCTGGATTTTTTAATTTAATGTTATTCTCTTTTACTCCTTTTAGAAATAACTTATATACACTTTCTTCGTCTTCTCCTGCTTCTTCATATATTTTTAAAACTGTTTTACTATAAATTCCCCAAGAAAGATTTTTTGAAATGAATTTCAAAAGTGTTGGCATTTTTGAAAGTTCATTTATTACATAATTAATAATAAATATTACTTGGTCTGATAGATTAGATATATAGTTTTTTCTTAGTTCTTCTAGTGCATCTTTGAATAATTTTTCTGATTTTCTTGCAATCAAAACATCTCTTATTTCATATTTGTCTTTAAAATAAAGATAAAACGTTCCTTTTGCAACATTTGCATTATCTACAATTTCTTGTATTGATGTGTCTTTTATTCCTTTTTCTGTAAATAACTGAAATGCTGTTGAAAGTAATCTTGTTTCTTTATCTTTTCCCTTTATCTCTTTTTTCATAATTTTCTCCATTTCTCTCTTTCTTAAGTTATATTATTACATATTTCTGACGATTAGTCAATATTTTTATTTTTTAATCTATATTAACAAGAGTCAATATATTATTAGAAATTTGAGTTCGTGTCTCTGTTAGAGCTAATCTTCGAACAAATTCTAAAAATGTTTTATGGCACCCTTTTAAGGCAAGCTTGAACTATTTCCATAAAACATTTCAAGAATTTCTAACTTGATTACTCTAAACCCGCTCCTCACTTAAATTTCTAATAATATATTGACTCACAAAAGTGCTAATTTCAAAGGCTAAAGAAAAATTTCATAAATTTTCCAAAAATATATTGACTATTGGTCATAACGAGAGTATAATATATTTAAATTGACCAGTGGTCATTTTTTTCTTAAATGGCCTATTATTCTATGAAAGGAGTGCTTATATGCATAAAATTCGGAAAAGCAATTTGTAAACACAGAAAAATAATTTTACTTATTTCTTTCATTTTAATTGTTTTATCATTCATTGGAATGAATTTAACTAGAGTTAATTATGATATTTTAGTTTATCTTCCAGATGATGTTGAAACAATTAAGGGTGAAAAAATATTATCAGAAGATTTTAATATGGGTGCGTTTTCAGTTGTAATTTTAGAAAATATGGAATCAAAAGATATTATAAAGTTAGAAGAAAAAATCAAAGAGATAGATAATGTAGAAATGTGCGTAAGTGCAGCTGATTTAATTGGTACTAGAGTTCCAGTAGAAATGCTACCTAGCGATTTAACAGATAAATTTTATAAAGAAAATGAAACTATAATGCTTGTTACTTTCAAAGACCAAATTTCTTCTGATAGCACATTAAAAGCTGTTGAGTCCTTAAGGGAAATAACTGATGAGCATTGTAAAATAGGAGGAATGACTGCTACTGTATTAGATACAAGAGACCTATCAAATTCAGAAATTTTAATTTATATTGTTATAGCAGTGGCCTTATGTTTGATCGTTCTAGAATTTGCACTAGATTCATATATCGCCCCTGTCTTGTTACTTGCAAATATTGGAATTGCTATTCTTTATAATATGGGAACTAACATATTCTTAGGTGAAATTTCTTATATTACAAAAGCAATTAGTAGCGTATTGCAATTGGGTGTAACAATGGACTTTGCAATTTTCTTATATCACAGTTACATGCAGGAAAAGGAAAATATATCAGATATTAATGAAGCCATGGCAAATGCAATTAGCCAAACATTATTATCAGTAGTTGGAAGTTCTCTTACTACAATTGCAGGATTTTTAGCTCTATGTAGCATGAACCTAACACTTGGAAAAGATATTGGTTTAGTTATGGCAAAAGGTGTAATGTTTGGTGTTATATCTGTTGTAACAATACTCCCTGCTATGATACTTGAATTTAATAGTCTTATTGAAAAAACAAAACATAGAGAAATTTTCCCAAAATTTACTCGTGTAAAGGATATGGTTATAAAACACTACAAAATAATTATATTGATATTTATAATAGTTTTACCTATCGCATTCTATGGTTACACCAATACAGAAGTTTATTATAACTTAGATAAATCGTTGCCAAAGGATCTAGCTAGTGTAACTGCAAATAATGACTTGAAAGAAACTTTTAATATGGTATCTATGGAATTACTATTAGTAGATAAAAACATTCCAGAGAGTAAAATAAATGCTATGTTAGATGAAATAGAGGCTTTAGATCGGTATAGAATGGACTATTCGGATATTCTAAATTCTCAAATCTTGGAATTCCAAAGGATATGATACCTGAAGATATAATAAATATGTTCCAAAATGATAAATACCAAATGGTTATTATAAATTCTAATTATGAAATGGCAACAGATGAATTAAATGAACAAGTTACAAAGGTAAATGAGATAATTAAAAAATATGACGAAAATGCAATACTTGCAGGTGAAGGACCTTTAATGAAAGATTTAGTTGAAATTAGCGACCATGACTTTAATAGTGTAAATACTGTATCAATTCGGAATTATATTCGTCATAATGATTGTTGTCCTAAAATCAATTTCACTTCCAGTAGTTTTGATTATTGTTATAGAGTTTGCAATATTTATCAATATGGGTATACCTTTTTATACAAATGAGGCCTTACCATTTATTGCTTCAATTGTTATTGGTACAATTCAGCTTGGTGCCACAATTGACTATGCTATTTTAATTACAACAAAATATATGGCAAGTCGAAAAAATGGTATAGATAAAACATCTTCTATAGATAATGCTCTTGGAAGTTCCATCCGGTTCTATTATTATCTCTGGATTATGCTTCTTTGGCGCAACATTCGGAGTTGGAGCTTACTCAAAAATTGAAATGATTGGGTCTTTATGTACTCTTATGTCAAGAGGTGCAATTGTAAGTGTAGTTTGCGTTATAGCAGTACTACCTGCATTTCTTACAGTGTTTGACAAAATAATTTGTAAAACTACAAGTATGAAAAAATAATTTTTATATATAAGAAAGGATGATTTTAAAATGAAAAATAAAATATTTTCAAAAGTAACTTCAAGTGTTTTACTTTGTACAATACTAACATATACTACCTCCCCTGTTTTTGCTTATACTAAAGACGAAACTGTATATTCTAAATTAAACCAAAATGGAGAAAATTATGAAACATTGGTAAGTAATCATTTAGTTAATGACGCTAAAGAAGATTTAATAAACGATATATCAGATTTGCTTAATATTAAAAATGTAAATGGAGAGGAAACTTTTACTCAAAAAGGAAACCAAATTATCTGGGATTCAAATGGTAATGACATATATTATCAAGGAGAAAGTAAAAAAGCTTTGCCAATAGATATGACAGTTAAATATGAATTAAATGGAGAAGAAATATCTAGCGAAGACTTGGCTCGGAAAAAGTGGAAATGTAAAAATTATCGTAGAATATATAAATAAAGACGAACATATTGTAACTGTGAATGGTAAACAAGAAAAACTATATACCCCATTTATAGTTTTGTGTGGAACTATGATAGATAATGAAAATAATAGAAATATTAAAATTTCAACTGGAAAAGTAATTGATGATGGAAGTAAAGCTATTGTAATTGGTGTTGCACTTCCTGGTCTTGGAGAAAGTTTAGGTATTTCAAGTGATAAATTCGATATTCCAAGTGGCTTTGAAATAACTATGGAAAGTACAGATTTCGAGCTTGGAAATCTTATAACCTTCGCAAGTTCTAAACTTATAGAAGATAGTGATTTAGATTTATTTAATAATTTAGATGAAATATATGCAAAAATTAATACTTTAGAGTCTTCTGGTAAAGAGTTAGAAAATGGTGCTAAAACTTTATCAAATGGTGTTAACACTTATGTAGAAAAGTATGGTGAATTCAGTAGCGGAATGAAAGAAGTAGCAGATCGGTGCAACTTCTGCATATGAAAATTATTCTAAAATTGATGATGGAATTAATACTTTATATAAAGGAACTAATACATTAGTAAGTGGTTCAAAGAAGCTTAGTGATGGCACTAAAGCTACAAATAGTGCAATAGGAAAACTAAGTACTGGTGCAAGCAAGTTAGAAAATGAGGTTAATAAATTAACTGGTAAAGATACCATTCAAGCAGTTTCTACTCAATTAAAAGCTGCAAAAAATAAAGCAAATCAAGGTATAACACAATTAGAAAAACTTGAGCAAGGTTATGCAAAAACAATCCAAGATTTAACTACAAAAAGAGATAATGCAACTGATGAACAGACAAAAGCTCTTTTACAAAGTCAAATTGATGTTTATCAAGATCTAAAAACAAATATGACTACGGCTAAAACTGCTTTACAAGAACAAGTAGGATATTACACAGCTCTTGAAGGATCTCTTTCGAGTGGAAATACAAGTTCACTAGATAGCTTAACTAAAGGTGTAAGTGATTTAAGTTCTAATCTTTCAAAACTCTACTCTAGTTCAAAAGAACTTGAAAACGGAGCTAAATCTTTATATGATGGAGTAAATACATTGTCTACTGGTGTAAATACTTTGCATAATGGTTCTTCAGAAATGAAAAATGGATTAGCTTCTTTAAGTGATGGAACATCTAAATTATATATCGCAAATACTCAGTTATCTGACGGAGCTAAAACAATGGCAGATGGTGCAAGTACATTATCTGACGGAATGAGTAGATTTAATAAAGAAGGTATTGGGGTTATTGCAAATGCTATTAATAGTGATTTAAAAGACATTTCTACAAGATTTAATAAATTACAGGAACTTGCAAATGAATATAACAATTTTTCAAATAAGAATAGCGATGTAACTCGGAAATGTCAAGTTCATTATGGTTATGGATAGTATCAAAAAAACTTCCGCAGTAAAAGAAAATGTAATGCTTAATGAGAATAAAGAAAATTAATTTTTTAGTAACTTTTGAATTTATATGATATAATGTTAGTAAATGTAATAAAGGAGGTAATTAAAACATGGAATATTTGGAAAAACTATTTAAAAAAACAGGATGGATTTCAATTTTGGAATCAATTATATTTGCAATAATAGGTGTAGTACTTATTTGGAAACCAACAGAAACAGTTACTTTTGTATCTTACTTATTAGGAACAATATTTATCGTTATAGGTATTTTTAAAGCTGTTAACTATTTTCTATCAAAAGGAAAATATGATTTTTATAATTATGACTTAATTTTCGGACTAATGGCTATTGTAATTGGTATTATTACTATTGTTTGTAGTAATACAATAGGTTCAATTTTTAGAATTGCAATAGGAGTATGGATAATATACAGCTCACTTATTAGATTAAGTTTAGCTTTGAAATTACGTACTCAAAATATAGGTGCATGGGTTTATAGTTTAATCTTAGCAATTGTAATGTTTGCATGTGGTTTATTTATCGCTTTAAATTCAGGCTCAGTAGTTATTACAATAGGTATTATGATGATTGTATATTCTGTAATTGATATTATAGAAGATGTTATATTTATGAGAAATGTAAAAGATATTTTTTAAAGTATATGAAGTAGCAAGGATGTAGTTTTTCTCCTACATCCTTGTTGTTTTTTTGTATTGTTCAAGTTTATTTACGTGTGTAGATTGAACCCTTACTTCAAAAGACCATGATATCTAAAATTCATCTGCATGGACGTAATTACCGTGATACCGCATCACATCCAGTCATCCTCCTAAGAAGATATCCCAAGTTGTTTGCATCCGAATCCCAAGCATTGCCATTCATATTCATCAAGTTAGCACTTACCACGTTAGTACCCTTTCCACCATAAAATTGGTCGCCCCTGAAAGAGAATCCAACGACACCCCAATAGAAAGTGAATGTTCCAATCGTTTTCTTAGTTCCGTCCCACTGTACTTCCCCACGCACCATACGACCCGTTGCTTGAGTTCCATGTCTTTGTTGATATTCTCGCTCCGGTCCTGCACGTTAGACAATAAATAGATCCTATTTACATATGTGACATATTCTGCATTAGGCGTTGAATCATAATAATCTGCGAATGCGGCTGAATAGTAACTCCCAAACCTTGTAAGATAGTCTAAGTCGTTATGAGTTGAGTATTGGGTTCGAGTAAAAAGTATTGTTTCCTCGTTTCTGTAATAAACATTATATGGCCAAACTTCTAAAGAATGATCTTTTGTTGACTGATTTCCTGCTCTATCTTTTAGCTGTATTTCGATACTTACAGTTTTACCTTCAAATTCTGTAAACTTTATTGGTACATTTAATGTAGTTTGACTAGAACTTGTTTTTGTCCAGTCTGTCCATGTACCACTAAATGGTCTTTTGTACCTTATCTCAGAAACTCCTGAGTTTCTTCCTGAATACCTTGAGTCGTCACTCGTTTTTAATTGTAACTCTAAAACAGCATATTCTTTCATAGTATTTGAGATTAATGTTGGTGCTAGTGGTGGTAAGTTGTCTATCTGTGTAACTGAAAGTGTTGACATGTCTGATTCATTTCCTGTATCTGCTTGTACATATACAGCTTTTACTATTTTTGGTTCTGTTAGTATTATTTTTCCTGTCACTGCTGTTCCATTTGTTGCTGATGGGTCTGTTCCATCTAGTGTATACATTGTTGTATATCCTGGTAAAATTGTTATTGATACTGTCTTACTTTGCTTCCAGCCTGTTCCTGTCTCGTTTGTTATTTTTGGTGCTCCTACCATTGTTCTTGATATTAGTGTTCCACTTGTTCTTGTTAGTCCTCTGTGGTCTGTTACTATGACTCTTAAGAAATATCTTGTTCCTGTATCAAGTCCTGTGTATGTGTATGAACATGTTCCTGTTCCTGTGTTTATTGTCGCTACATCTACATAGTCTCCATCTCTTGTTGCACTTTTCTGGAATGTATAACTTTTTACTCCTGATACTGCATCTGAGCCGTGTTGCTAATACTCCTAATGTACTTGATGTTATATCCGTCATTGTTATTACTGCTGTATTTGGTGGGTCTTGGTCTCTACTAAATGCAACTACGTTACTCATTCCTGACTGCATTCCTGTTTCGTCTAGCATATATGCATTTACTGTATATTTTCCATCTATGTTTATTTTTACTTCTGTTATTTCTCCTGCTCTTTCTATTTCTGTATATCCCATTCCATTTGTTGTGTATTTAATTTTTTTTGCTATTGTTTCGTCATCTGGTAGTCTGTCTATTATTCTTATTGTTACTTCCCCTATATAGTATCCGGTTTTCTGTTTCTCCTGCTATTTCTATTCTTGGTGCTTTTAATCCTGGTATGTTTGGTCCGTTATCTCCTGTCCCTCCATTATTTCCTTCTTGGTTTGTCATTACTGGTATTGTTACTGTTTCTGCATAATTTCCTGCTTTATCATATACTCTTACATATACTTCATAGCTTGTTTCTGGGGATAGACCTGTGACAATTCTTTGGTTTTTGTTGTATTCTACTTCTTTTGTTTCTCCTTTTCCTGTTATATAGTATATGTATTTTCCTATTCCTGATAATTCGTCTTTTGTTCCTATATTTACTATGAAGCTTGTATCTGTTATTTGGTCTACTGATGTTTGTCCGGATTTCTGGTTGTGTACTATCTTTGTATACATTTATTGTTTTGCTTGCTGATTTGTTTCCTGCTAAGTCTATTAGTCTCATTGTTATTATATATTTTCCATCTGTTTCTACTTTTATTTTTCTTTCTATGTCGTTTACTCTTGTTGCTTCTCTTATTATTTTGTTACTTGTATCTGCTACTTTATATTCATAACCAATTATTCCACTTCCGCTTGTCCTCTTTCTTTGTTTCTTCGTCTATTTGTGGTATTATTTGTATTTCTCCTGTTGATATTATCCATGAGTATTCACTACCTTCTACTTTGTCTCCTTTGTCTCCTGTTAGGGTTATGTTTTCTATTTCTGGCGCGTCTATGTCTACTTTTATGATTTGAGTTACTTTTCTTGATTCTTTCCCGTCTTCTCCAAGAACCCATGCTGTTATTCTTGTTATTCCTGATTTGTCTATTTCTATTTCTCCTGTATATTCTACTTCTTCTTGAGTTTTTCCTCCTGATAATGTGTAATATATTTCACCTTTCCCTGGATTTGTTATTGTGGCCTTTGGTACTTCTATATACCATCCATTATCTCCTTTTTTTGTTTCTTCTGATAATTTAATTGTTGGCACTTGTATTTTATCTGATATTATTGCTGCTCTTACATACGAATATTTTACATTTCCTTTGTCTGTTTCTGCTTTTACTGTGTACCATCCTGTTTTATCCGTGTCTACTTTGTATGTTATTCCTTTTCCTTCTTTTTCTTCTACAACAACTTTTCCTTTATATATTAATTGTGTCTGCTTTATTTTTCCATTTGGTATTGTTACTGTTACTGTTATGTTTGGTTCGTTATAACTTGCTATTATGTTCGGATATATTTTCTTTATTGTTTCTGCTGTATCTCCTCCTGAGCTTCCCGAACCTAGTCCTCCCATATATTCTACTTTCACTGTTCCATATGTTCCATTATAGTAGATTTGATATACATGTCCGGTCTTTTGTAGTGGCAATTATATATCCTTCTGTATCATTTTCATCTCCTTCTACTATTACATTTATTAGTTCTGTGTTTTGTCTTAAGTATTCTGCTATTGATCCAAGTGTTGTTTCTTCTCCTTTCTGCCCTTGGTTCATTATACTACTTCTTATGTCTTGTTCTATCAGTTCTTTATTTGCTACAATTTGATAATCTTTTGCTGTTGTTTGGGCAATGTTTAATATTCCGTTCGTTTCCTGTTAATCCTTTTATTGCTACTGCTGCTAAAATGACTATTAAGATTATCATTACAAGTAATGCGATTAGCGTGATTCCACTTTCGCTTCTGTGTTTGGTTTTGACTTTTTTCATTGCTTGTTTTTTCCTTTCTTTAGTTAGTTTCGTTTGTTTATATATATATAAATTTAATGTCTGTTTTTTAACCAACAAGAAAAGACACAAAATCTTATACTAGTATTTTTTGTAAACACAAAAAACACTATAAAGATAATGCGTCTTTATATCCATTTTCCTTATTTTTTCATATTCAAAAATACCTCTAAGCTCATTTGTATTAAGAGCTTGAAGGACTATGGTTGTTGGTTTGACTCTTTTCATGGTTTGGTTTTTCCTTTTTTGGTTTTGACTTTTTTATGATTATTTTTAAATTATGCACTTTTATCTTAACCTTAATCTTTTTAAATGTCAAGTACCTGTTTTTAAATTTTTTATTCTATTCCTTCTACTTCAATACCATACTCTTCTAGCCATACATCAAACTCATATAAATATGCAATTAACTGAGGTTTTGTCATAAGCTGACCATACCATGGAAGTACATCATTTTCATCATTTGTATCTAATAGTCTATTTATTTCATCGGCGTTAAATATTTTATACATTTTGCTATTTTTGTTTTCTAATCTTTCCCTTAAAAGTTTACTTACTTCTTCTTTAAATTTTGGATGATGTGTCTTTGGATAAGGATTCTTTTTTCTGTGCAATACTTCATCTGGTATAACTCCATCAAATGCTTCTCTTAATAAATATTTCTCTGTGTTATTACTGTATTTATATTCAAATGGCAAGTTCCACAAATATTCTACAAGTTTTGTATCTGCAAATGGAACTCTTGCCTCTAAAGTTGCATACATTGTCATTCTATCTTTTCTATCTAATAAACATTGCATGAAATGTGTCATATTTATATAAAATAATCTTTTATCTTTTTTATCTCTATCTGCTTCTTCTAGCTCATTTATTGTATTTTTATATTCCTCTTCTACTATTTCTCTTAAATTTATCTCGTTTTGTAAATTCTCATTTAAAAGGCTTTGTCTATATTCTAAGTTATTAATCCAAGGGAATAACTCTCTATCATTAAGTTCTTCTCTATAAAACCATGGATAACCACCAAAGAATTCGTCTGCACATTCTCCACTTAGTATTACTTTATAGTCTTTTGAAATTTCTTTTGAGAACCACAGAAGCGATGACTCTATATCTGTCATTCCTGGATAATCTCTTGCATAAAGGCTTTCTTTTAAGTATTTTACTACATCATCTTGAGTTATTACTTTATATTTATGTTCTGTATCAAATGTTTTGCTCATTATATCTATATAATGTTCGTCTAATGATACTGTAAAATCAGTCTTTTTAAAGTATTTATCATTTTCTTCATAATCTATCGAATATGTTGTTAGTTTATCCTTTTTATTATTCGCAACTACTGCTGTAATAAGGCTTGAGTCTAATCCTCCGCTTAAAAGTGTAGCTATAGGTACATCTGATATCATTTGTCTTTTTATAGATTCTGTAAGTAATTCTTTTACCTTTTCTTTCGCTTCGTCAAATGTATCCTTGCATTCTTTGGTCTCTACATTCCAATATCTTTTTATTTCTATTTCTCCATTTTTAACTTTCATATAATGCGCTGCTCTTAGTTCGTCTATTCCTGTAAATACTCCGCTTCCAAGTTTTTTTGAAGGTCCAAGGGCAAGTATTTCTCCTAGAGCTTTTTTACTTAAATATGGCTTTACAACCTCTGACTTTAATATAGCTCTTATCATTGAAGCAAAAACAAAATTATCTTTGTTTTTGCAGTAATATAATGGCTTTATTCCAAATCTATCTCTTGCTAAAAATAGTTCTTTTGTTTTTTTATCATATACTGCAAATGCAAATATTCCTTCCATTTTATCTAATACTTTTTCATTAAACTCTGCATATCCCTTTAGTATCACTTCTGTATCCGATGTTGTATCAAATGTATATCCTTTTCCTTTTAATTCTTTTTTTATATCTTCTGTATTATAGAGTTCACCATTATATACAATTATATAATCTTTGTAGTACATTGGCTGATTGCCATTTTCTAAATCTATTATAGCAAGTCTTTTATGTCCGAGCATTATATTCTCTTCAAAATGAAGTCCTGTATTGTCTTTTCCCCTGCAAGACATAAGTTCCACCATTTCTTTAAATGTATCTTGCCTTTTAGTTAAATCTTCCTCTAAATTTTGCCATCCACAGATTGCACACATTTATTTTTTCCTCCCTTTCTTTCGTTCAAATAATAATAGTCATCTTGCTTTGTTAATACTTGATAAATTTACCATCTACGTGCATGGGTGTTCCTCAGATGACATTTATCTCATATTTCTTGCAATATCACATTTCTTATTCGAACTCAACTTTTCAACTTATTTTATATATTATGACTTAGTAACTTTTTTTGCTAAAAGAAAATAAAATATTATGTAAGAGGGAGGATGCTATGAATATTTTGTTTTTAGGTGGAGATAAAAGATATAAGTACATGATGAGGGAACTGGAAGAAAGTGACACTGTATATCAGATAGGATTTAACATGGAGTCTCCAAATATACATGAAGAAAATATAGAGAATTTAAATTTATCAAAATTTGATATGATTTTATTTCCTATAAATGGTTTAAGTGATAATTTAGAAGTAAAGTCTGAAAATGGAATGATTTCTTTATCAGAAGATATATTTGAAAATTTAGATAAAGATACATTAGTCTTTACTGGTCTTAAGACTAAAAAGCTATTAGAATTAATTCCTGAAGAACAAATTATTAGTTTTTTAGATGATGAAGAAGTTGAAGATATAAATAACAATTTGACTGTTGAAGGTACAATAGACGATATTAGAGATAGAAAAAATGATAGTATTTGTATTTTAGGATATGGTAATCTTGGAAAAGAGCTATATTTAAGACTTACTAGTGCTGGTATTAATACTTATGTAATATCAAGGCCCAAAGAACTTATATATAAAGATAAGGTAAAAAATTATTATCCTTTAAGTCCTGAAAATATTGCTGAAGTCTTTAAGGTTTCAGATATTGTAATTAATACTATACCATACAATGTAATACCAGAAGAAGCTGTATCAAATGGATATGTCCCATATATCTTAGATATTGCATCAAGTCCTTTTGGAATAAATCAAGAACTAGTTAAAAAATATAACTTAAATTACAATTTATATCTTGGAATTCCAAGCAAATACGCTCCTAAAGAAGCATCCGACATTTTACTTAAAGTATTAAAGAAAGTGGTGCAAAACAAATGAAACTTGGAGTAGTAATTACTGCATCTTTTTGTACTTTAAAAAAAGTATTAGTGGTACTTAAAAATTTAAAAGAGGAAGGCTATGATCTTTATCCTGTTTTATCTAATAAAGTTGTAGATTATGATACTAGATTTGGAAAGGCTGAAGATTTTGTAAATGAGGTAGAAGCTATAACCGGAAAAAAAATTGTTAAAGATATTGTTGAAGCTGAAAAGTTTGGTCCAATGTATAAAATGGATGCCATGCTTGTTCTTCCTGCGACAGGAGATTTTATGGCAAAAATGGCAAATAGTATAACTGATAATGCCGCAAATCTTGCTGTCAAAGCAACTCTTAGAAATCAAAGTCCAATTATTGTTGCTGTATCTACAAATGACGGTTTAGGCTTAAGCGGGCAAAATATAATGACTTTAATGAATTTGAAATACGTGTATTTTGTTCCATTTGGGCAAGACGACTATGTGAAAAAACCAAATTCACTTGTTGCTCATTTTGATATGGTCATTCCGACAATTAAAGAAGCACTAGATCGGTAAACAAATTCAGCCACTTTTAAAAGAGTATGAAAAGAAAGATTAAAATCAGAGGGGCAACGATTTGTCCCTTGATTTACCATATTTCATCTCCTTTTATATCTCCCCAATCTACTTCTATTGGTTCATATTTTCCATCAAAATCTGCAAAAAGTTCCTTTATGTTCTTCCGAGGATAAAGTGGTTATTCAACAGTTTGAATAACCACTTTTCTCTGTTTTTAAATGCATTAGCATAATTTTATAAATTTTTATAAAAATTCCAACTATCTCTGCACATTTCTTCTATTCCCTTTTCTGCTTTCCATTCTAATTCTGAATTTGCTTTACTTGGATCAGCATAAAACATCGCTAAATCACCTTTTCTTCTTGGTTCAAATTTGTAATTTACTTTAACTCCATTTACACTCTCAAATATTTTAACTACATCTAATACACTATATGCATATCCTGTACCTAAATTATATATATGTACACCTGCATTATTTAATCTATTAAGTGCACAAACATGTCCGTTTAGCTAAGTCAGTAACATGAATATAGTCTCTAACTCCTGTTCCATCTTTTGTATCGTAATCATTCCCAAATATAGTTAATTGTTCAAGTTCGCATTTTGCTACTTTTTGTATAAATGGCATTAAATTATTTGGTGCACCTTTTGGATTATCACCAATCATTCCACTTTCATGTGCTCCTATAGGATTAAAATATCTAAGTATTGATATTTTCCATTGGCTATCTGATACATATAAGTTCTCCAATATCTCCTCAATTGTAGCTTTTGTTGCTCCATATGGACTAGTAGCTTTACTTCTTCCCATATCTTCTACATATTTTATTACTCCTAAATTTCCATATATAGATGCTGATGAACTAAATATAAATTTCTTACAATTATATTTTATCATTGTTTCTAATAAGTTAATTGTACCTATTACATTATTATTATAATATTCTATTGGTTTTTCTACAGATTCCCTTATACTTTTTAAACCTGCACAATGTATAACTGAATCTATCTCGTTTTCGCCAAATATTTTTTCTAATGCTTTTTTATCTCTTATATCATCTTCATAAAATTTGCATCTTTTTTTTGTTATTATTTCTATTTTTTTTACTATATCTTTTGTACTATTAGATAAATTGTCAACTATGATTATGTCACAATTGCTATTTAATAATTCAACTATTATATGACTTCCTATATAACCTGTTCCCCCTGTTACTAAAACTGACATTTTCATTTTCTCCTTATATATCTTCGATTATTTATATCATTTGTTCTAATATAGATTATACTATATTTTTAATAAAAATCAACTACTAAAAGCGTTGGTAATTGACTTTATGGAAATCTTAATGTATAATTACTTAAAAATGCAAGAAGGGATTTATATTAACATATTATGAAAAAGTTTTATAAAGAAGTACTAAAATACACTCTTATATTTGGACTCTTAATTATTCTATACATTAGTTTATTATATGTGGCATCATTATTTCCATCTAGCAAAATAAAAGAAAATGTACAAAAATCTGCTGAAATACTAGTTGTTGAAACAGAATATTCACAAAAAACATTTTTAGGTAGACAAATTCCTGCTGATAATTATACAGATTCTTTAATGATCAACAATGCATATTCTATAGATAATCATGATCCATTATATTCAGCACTAATTGTTAGACGTAATTATAATCCAAGCATTACTAGGGAAACTTTAACTGATGAAATAGGTGAACCTGAAACTACTAATATTAATTATATATCAGAAACACAGTCTTTATATAAAATAGCTAATGACGATATCTTTACTGCTAAGGAATATGCAAAATACTGGCATGGGTATCTAATTCTCTTAAGACCTTTATTATTAATATTTAGTTACCCACAAATACGAATATTTCAATCATGTATTCTTTTACTTTTATCTTTATGGCTACTAATTGAACTCAGTAAAAAGATAAATAAAAAAACAGCTATATTTTTTGCAATTGCTTTACTTTGTGTAGATTTCGAGATAATAATTCAATATAATATGGAAAATTCTATTATGTTCTATATAACGTTTATTAGTTCAATTATACTAATAAAGCGATATCATAAAATCAAAGACATAAAAAAATTTTTCTTTATATTGGGTTCTATTACATGTTTCTTCGATTTTTTAACAACACCTATCTTAGGGTTAGGTATGTCATTAATCATATACTTTTTATTAAAGCAAAAAGAAGAAAATTTAAACATGAAAGAAATTCTTAAGATTTTTATATTTAACTGTATAATATGGGCATTAGGCTACTCTCTTACTTGGATTACAAAATTTTTAATTGTTGATTTATTATATAAGAAAAACATTCTATATATTGGTATTTCACAGGTACTACACAGAACCCGTACATTAGATATGAATGAGGGAAATGAAATAACTTATTCATATAAATATTCAAATGTACTTTTTGCTAACTTTATTCGTATTAATATAACTATACTTGGGTTAGCCATTGTCCGAAATTATCTTGAGTTTATAAAAATATCTAAAAACTATAAAGAATATTACATAAATATAGCTAGATGTATACCTTATATTTTAGTATCATTATTACCATTTGTCTGGTTTCTTGCTCTAAGGCAACATTCTTATATGCATAGCTATTTTACATATAGGTCTTTACTTATAACCATTATGTGTATATTTATAATAATGGACTTGTTATTTTATAAGAAAAATTGCCTGCCTATCCGTAACTCACCTAGTTTAGAAAAGCCAAAAAATCTTAATAAGGAGAATAATAATATGGATAATTTAATCGAACTAACAATACTAATGCCATGTCTAAATGAAGAAAAAACAGTTGGCTTATGTATAGATTGTGCAAAGAAATTTATTACAAGAAACAATATTAATGGTGAAATATTAATCTCTGATAATATGAGTTCTGATAATTCTGTGAAAATAGCAAATGAGCATGGTGCTAGAGTTGTTACTGCTACAACCAAAGGATATGGTGCTACGTTAATAAATGGTATTAATGAAGCTAAAGGTAAATATGTAATTTTTGCAGATAGTGATATGAGTTATGACTTCGAGAATTTAGAATTGTTCTATGAAAAATTAAGTCAAGATTATGATCTAGTAATGGGAAATAGATTCAAAGGTAAAATAGAAAAAGGGGCTATGCCATTTTCACATAAAATAGGAGTACCTATTTTATCAATACTTGGTAAAATCATTTCAAAAGCACCTGTAAATGATTTTCATTGTGGACTAAGAGGATTAAATAGAGAGAAAGCACTTTCTTTAAGTTTAGAAACAGAAGGTATGGAATTTGCTACAGAAATAATATTCAAATTTGCAAGAGCTGGATATAGTATAACTGAAGTTCCAATAACACTAAGAAAAGATAAAAGAAATAGAAAGCCTCATTTACGCACTATAAAAGATCGGATTAAGACATTTAAAATATATGTTGGAAAATATTAAATAAGACCTATAATAAAAAGGCAAAGCACCTAAGTGCTTTGCCTTTTTTAGTTAGTAGCTAAGCTTCACAACAATTATATCATTAATCTTCTTAACCGAATTATTATTAGGGAAAATATCCATATTTTTATATTCTTCATTATTGAAAATATCATTAGCTGATTCTTCCCAAACAGCTTTATAATTCAATCCATGATACTGATTAAAAAGTCGTATCCAACAAAGTTCTGAGGAAATATAAAAGTCCGACCAAAAACATCCATATGTTGCTATACTTCCATCTACAATGTTATATAAAATAGGATAATTTCTAGGAAAATTACCGTTTATTAAAATCCCCAATAATAGCAACTGGCATTTCATTATAATATCCATATTTTTCTGTTACCTGATCTACAATCATATCTGCAACAGTAGTTGCTTGATTTTTATTTAATCTAAGGCAATTCATAAAAGCTGATGTGAATGCAATCAAATATATAGAAAGCGTTACCGATAAAAACATATTTACCCACTTTATATGATTTTGAAAATAATTTCCGATCATATTCACTAATACTAATAATAAAAATATATAATAAATTCATTGTAGGTAGCATAATTATCCCAGTCGTTTCATATATGCTTACTGATGGAGCTAATATGGTTATTAAATCTAATACTATAGGAATTGCCATTATGCAGATAATAATCAATATTAGTCTAGAATAACTTTTGTATAATTTATTTTTAATAATTCTTAAAGTAATTACTATAATACCAAATAAAAATATACATATATTAAATATATATTTATTTGCCCAAGCATTGTTTATAATTTCATTTCCAAAAAAATATTGATAAAAATTATAATATGTATCTCTTATTAAGAATGGTAATTTAGTAATATTTATTTGACCCATAGTATTAAAATTTCTATCTGTAGTAAGTCCAAATTCAAGTAGTTCTATCAGCAAATATAACGTAATTAAATATAGAATTCCAGATGTTATTCCGATAAATAAAAATTTATATAACTTTTTTAAAATCTCTTTAATTGACATCTCTTTTTTTAGTAAACACTGCAACAAATATAATAGGAATATAGTTGCTGCTACACCTATATATGCTTGATAAATATGAATTGAAAATATAAGTAATCCTATTGATAAAAATATGTACTTTGTGTCATCGTGTTTTATAATAAAATAACAAGCCAAAACAGATAATAAATATGCTATTATATAATAACTTGAGCAGTAATAATATGTTAATGTACTAGAAATAGACGGAAATAGCATTATTATTAATCCAATAATAATATTTATAATTAAATTTTTCGTTTTAAATATTCTACAAATTAGTATAGTAATAATAGAAAGAATAAATACTGAAAAGCAAACAGATGTGACACTGGAAATCACATTTAAATTCAAAAGTGATGTTAGTAATGGTATTCCGTGGTCTTCCATAATAATATTCGCTAGAAAACTCATATTTATATACCATTGTGTGATATATTCCATCTGGATTAGTTAACCAATTAGAGCTCATTGAATAGTAAGCAAGTATTCCTATTATAAAAGTTGTAATAAATAATATAACTTCATCTTTATCAATTGTTTTTATAAAACTTGTAAAAATTTCTTGTGGCGACTTCATTTTATTATTTCCTCCTATATAGATATAATATCATCAGATTGATGATATTATATCTATATTAATACTTTTTACACTTCTTCGTAGAATGCTTTATATGTTCTAAATGCTGAGTATATATCATATTTACTTGCAACTTCATATGGTGAATGCATTGATAATACTGGAACCCCACAGTCTATTACTTCTACTCCTTTGTTTGCAAGAATATATGCGATAGTTCCTCCACCGCCTACATCTACACGTCCAAGTTCTGCTATTTGATACTTGATATCATTTTTCTCTAAAATCCCTCTAAGTTTTGCAATAAACTCTGCATTTGCATCAGAACCACCTGCTTTTCCTCTTGAACCTGTATATTTATCAAATGAAATTCCATATGCTGAATATGCACAGTTTGTTCTATCTGACACTCCTCCATATATTGGATCATATATTACACCAACATCTGCAGATAGCATGCTTGAATTACAAAATACTTTATTTAATAGATTTGGTCTATTTTCTCCTGATTTATTTAATAATTCTGATACGAAATAATCAAAAACTTCAGATTCCATTCCTGTATTTCCCATGCTTCCTACTTCTTCTTTGTCAGATAATATACATATAGCTGTTTTATCCTGTATATTTGCTTCTAATATTGCCCTTAAACCTGCATATGCACACACTTTATCGTCATGTCCATAACCTGCAACCATTGATTTATCAAACCCAAGACTTTTTGCATTAAATGCAGGAACTAATTCTAATTCTGAACTTAAAAAGTCCGCTTCTGTTATACCATATTTTTCATTTAATATCCTTAAAACATTTAATTTTACTTTTTCTTTAACATCATCTCCACCATATGGCATATTACCTATAAGTAAATTTAAATCTTCTCCATTTATTCCATCATCTAGTTTCTTCCCAAGTTGTTCTTTTGCTAAGTGTGGTAAAAGATCTGTTATAGTAAATATTGGGTCTTCTTCCGCTTCTCCAATATTTACAGTTACAGTTTCTCCATTTGTTTTTACAATAACTCCATGAATAGAAAGTGGAATTGCTGTCCATTGATATTTTTTTATTCCTCCATAATAGTGTGTATTAAAATATGCAAATTCTGTATCTTCATACAATGGATTTGGCTTTAAATCTAATCTTGGTGAATCAATATGTGCTCCGACTAAATTTAGTCCTTCTTCTAACTTTTTATTTCCAATTACAGCAATATACATGCTTTTTCCTCTGTTAGAAAAATAAACTTTATCTCCGGCAAGATATACTATCTACAGAATTTATATCTTTAAAACCATTTGCATCTAAAACAGATTTAGCTGATTCTACAAATTCTCTTTCTGTTTTAGATTTATTTAAAAACTCGATATACTCATCTGAAAATTTAAAAATTAATTTTTTATCTTCTTCACTTGCTGTCTCCCATCCTGATCTTTTTTGATTTAAAAGTTTTTCTTCCAAAACCTTTCCCTCTGACTTTTCCATTTTTTATTTTCTCCTTTCTATCTTTTCATTTATGTTATATTTTATAATGATAAAAATAAAATTTGCGTTTGTCACTCTGTTCAGGCTAATCTACGCATAAATTCTAAAAATGTTTTATGGCACCCTTTAAAGGCAAGCTTTAACTATTTCCATAAAACATTTCAAGAATTTCTAACTTGATTACCTTCAACCCGCTCCTGCACTTAAATTTTAGTTTTTATCATTTATTATTATTCAATTTGAACAAAAAGTAGTAAGATACTAGGCGTTCAAGGCAAATCACCACAGACTAGGCTTTTGCCTGTCGAGGATGATTTGTCCGTAGAACAACGACGTAGATTGCTGCTTTTTGTTCGAATTTACACATTAAATCTAAAAAGTACAATATCACCGGTCTTGCATAATATAATCTTTTCCTTCAACACGAAGCAAGCCCTTTTCCTTTACTGCATTTGCAGATCCTTCATTCATCAAGTCATCATACGACATTATCTCTGCTCTAATAAATCCTCTTTGTATATCTGAATGTATCTTACCTGCAGCTTCTGGTGCTTTCGTACCTTTTTTTATTGTCCATGCTCTTACTTCCGGTTTTCCTGCTGTTAAAAATGACATAAGTCCTAATAAATCATAGCTTGCTTTAATTACTTTATCCAATCCTGATTCTTCAAGTCCAAGTGCTTCAAGCATTTCTTTTTTGTCGTCTCCTTCTAGTCCTGATAATTCTTCTTCTATTTTTACACATAAAGGAACAACTAAAGCATTTTCAGATTTAGCATATTCTCTAACTTCATTTACGAATTTATCACTATTTGCTGTCTCTATTTGGTTCTCACTAATATTTGCAATATATAGTATTGGCTTAATTGTTAGCAAATATGCGTCTTTTATAACTTCCATTTCTTCTTCTGTAAAATTAATTGTTCTTGCAGACTTACCGTTCTTCTAATACCTTCTTTGTTTTTTCTAGAACGTCAATCTCAAAAGCATATTTTTTATCTGATTTTAACATCTTCTTAGCTTTTTCTATTTTTTTATCTATTGTCTCGATATCTGCTAAAATAAGCTCTAAGTTTATTGTTTCGATATCTCTTACTGGCGAAATATCCCCATCTACATGTACTACATTTGAATCTTCAAAACATCTTACAACCTCGCAGATACTATCTACTTCACGTATATGTGATAAAAACTTGTTTCCGAAGTCCTTCTCCTTTGCTTGCGCCTTTAACTAAACCTGCAATATCAACAAATTCTATAACTGCATGTGTTGTTTTTTCTGGCTCGTAAATTTCTGTTAATTTATCTAGTCTTTCGTCTGGAACTGCTACCATTCCAACATTTGGCTCAATTGTACAAAATGGATAATTTGCACATTCTGCACCGAGCATTTGTTATTGCGTTAAACATTGTACTCTTTCCAACGTTTGGAAGTCCTACTATACCTATTTTCATTTTGTTTTCTCATTCCTTTATTTTAAACTTATGCTCTTATTATATTTCCTTTTCTAAAGTTTTGCAAGAGTTTTTTTGTAAAAGCAAAAACCCCTGGCTATTTGC
Organism: uncultured Clostridium sp.; assembly: GCA_948466265.1. The sequence goes on from CAOJZU010000013.1 coordinate 27,201, forward strand.
CAAGGGGTCTTCGCTTTTATGAAAGGAGTCTTTAGATGTAATCAGTTTTTGTGTAGCGGTCTTTACTGCTCAAAGCCTGTTTTGTTCTTTGCTTTCTGCTCTTCATCTCTTTTCTTGCGCTTTTTGGATATTCTGGCAGCAATGAATGGTGAAGTATATATGACAAATATCATTACTGCTACAAGTATAGCCAAAATATGTGGATACTCACGCCAAACAATATTTCTTTCTTTATCTTTTATATACTCTTCTTTCATTTTGAATTCTCTGTTTATCCATAATATTTTCGCATTTCTTGACATAGCTATAGTTATTCTTGCTTCAAAACCACTGCTGTTCTTTTTAGAGCAGTTAAGGATAGTCACTTCTCCATCATACGAGCTACTATGTGTGTCTGCAATCTCATGAAGAGCAACTTCGTCAATCGTTTTTCTTGTATTAATATGATTTACGACATCTGCTTCAAGCTCATCATATAGCGTGTCTGAGTAGTCATCAAGTAAATCTTTATATTCCTCCTGCCTATCTAAATAATGCGTTATAGCAAAATAAGAAACACCTAAAGCTGTAAATATAATAATAATAATATAAGTTATAAATAAGCTATCTTTATTAATTAGTTTTTCCCACCAATCGCAGAAATACCGCTTTTCTTTTTTCTTTCCTTTCATATTTAATTACCTCCTTTAAAATATTCATTTTTTATTTATGTCATAACCCATTATCCAAAATCAGAGGGTTTTATTTTCTTTGGACTTTTGCCCATAATTCGTTTTTTATTATATCATAATTTTATGTAAAATGCAATAATATTAACGCAAAACCCCTGGCATCGCCAAGGGTTTTTTGGTACTTTATGAAAGATTTTATCTCTGTGTGTCACTTTTGCTTCTTTTTGTCTTTACTACATTTACCTTTTCCTCAATTTTTCTGATCAATTTATGTGACTTCTCATAAATTGCCCTAATAATATACGGCATACAGTTGCATATAAGCCAAAGCATAAACGATCCTATGATGACTGAACATGCAAATACAAACCAAAACCATAACATATATTCATTTCTTGAATGGAAGTTACGATTTAATTCAGGTTTGTCCGCTTTGTTATCTAAGAGATATGTCGTTACTTTGGCGTTAAAAAATCCATTCCGCCGATTACATACAAGCTTTGTGCCACTCTTTGTAGTATACCTATAATATACATTTCCGACTTTTTCCTCAAGGGCCTTCATATCAGAAACAGTCTTGTTAGACTCTGCAAACTTAAGCATCTCATTTTCAATCCCATGATATGTGTCCTCATTGTAGGTGTATGCACCATTACCAATTGTCATTACACACACAACAATCATTCCCGCTACACAAACCATAAACAAACCAATCTGCTTTATAGCCTCGCCTAATGTGTCTTTCAGAGTCTTTCTTTTTTCGTAATTGTTCTCCATTGTTACTAATTCCAGAACACTCTCTTCCCGACTAGTTTCTGTTTTCTTTGCAAAACCTTTCATTTTCTTTCTTCCTCCATCAAAATATTTTTTTCTTTAACTGCTATCTATGTTAATCCTGCAAAACAGGAGAATTTTTACCTTTGGAAAGTTTTTCCAATAGTTATTTTTTTATTATACCATAGTTTTATGTAAAATACTAGTGTCTTTTTGCATTTTTATATATCCTTTTTTCTATTAGAAAATTTAAAGTAAAATAATGATATTACTATAGTACACATACTAAATATAAAACTATAAGAAATAATTTTATTTTTATATTCTACTGATATAGTATGATTTCCTTCTGTTATATCAAATCCGATAAATGTATCATATACTTTGTTATAACTTACTTTCTCTCCATCTAAATAAACATTAAAATTTTTATCATATGGAATTGACAAAAACATAATTCCTGAATCATTTGATGTTATACTCGCTTGAAATTTGTTCTTACAAATTTCAATATTTTCTAATTTTCTCTGATTCAATATTTCAAATCCTTGTTCAAGCACATCCCAATCTATTTTATAATTCACCTTTTTATTCCAATTTTGTTCATTATATACACTATAATTAAGATTGTTTTCTTCGCTTGTCTCATATATAACATCTTCTTCTATACCTGTCATACTTTTAAATAAATGATTTTGATATTGAATCCCAGACTCTTGACCATCATTTTGATAATCTTTAGATGTAATAAATCCAAAAGGTAAAGCATATCTGTTTTCATGAATATATATATTCTTATCATTTTCTTTAACTATTTCTTTAACTGGGTAATCCTGTAATTCTGTATAAGAATAAATATATTTTGTTCCTAATAAAACTTTGCTGATTGTTAGAGGTACAATGTTATCACCATAGCTATTTTTAAACCCTCCCATATCTAAATCTATATAAAATTTAATAATATCAAAGTTTATATTAGAAGAATAATAATCAACTGAAGCACCACAAGTAAAACTAATCCCTCTTCCATAGTTTTGTTGGATATCCCCTAAATATAAATTTCTATATCCTGGTTCTAGTATTACATAATCGTTGAAATTAGACACTTCATTTACTGGAATTCTCTCTTTATAATAAGAATTTATATTTAAGTTTAAGAAAGTAGAATATAACAATTCAATCACTATAATAAAATAAACTAGCAATTTTTTGTTTTTTAAACTACTCACTATCAATATTAAATAAAGTCCTAAAAATATGATATTAGCAATTATAAAATATTCTTGGAAGCAAAAGAAATAAGTACAAATTAAGAATATTATAATTGAAAAAAGTATCTTAGGATTTAGTTTACTAAAATCTTGTTTTGAAGCTAATGCAATCATAAAAAATGAAAATATAAATGAATATCTAAAATAATATCCATCTGGATCAGAAAAACCATGCCAAATATAACTAATCTCTGGTATTAAAAACGATAGTATAAATAAAACAAGATAAATAGAATTAATTATCTTTTCTTGTTTATTTATTTCTATATTAAAATAATAATAAATAAACAATATTATAGTCATTAAAGATGTATATATATTTAAATTCCAATACTGTTGTTTTATATTAGAAGCTTGATTAATGTTTATTATAAATAATCTAGACATAATATACTCAAGATTAAATTGCTTAGAATGAATATATCTATCTCCTCCAATTAATTGACTTACTGTTGGTAGCCATATCATTAGAGAAGAAAGCCCTGCTAATAAGGATATTCCTATAAATTTTATTATCACTTTATATTCTTTTATTTTTTTCTGGATTAATATTTGATGTAAGAAATAAAAACATGAAAAAATACATAGCATATATCCTGTATAATAATTAGAAATAATAGCTAAAGTTAAAAATAAGTAATATATAAAAGATGACTTTTTTTCTATTAACTTGTCAATTCCGAATAGCTATTAGAGGTAAAAAATAAATGCTATCTAGAAACATAATATTAAAATAATATGCAGTCATATAACTGCATAAACTATAGCAAAACGAAAATATCATACATTTCAAGAAATCCATATTTCTTTTAGCTAAATATATGTACATAGAAAGGCTAGCTAGACCAATTTTCAGCAAAATCAAAAATTCTATAAAAAAAGAAATTTGATTTTCTTTAAAAAATATAATTAATATATTAAATGGACATGCAATATAATAGGCAAAATTAGGAAACATATTAGTTCCTAAGCCTACTTGAAAAGAATATATGATAGATTCTTCTCCCATAATAACTTTTTTTAAGAATAATAAAAAATAAGTATACTGTTCTCTTAAGTCATCTACAATTAAATCACTACCATTTAAATTAAACCCTTTTAATGCTTCAGCAATTAGAAAAATAATAACTGGAATAAAAAAGGAAGCTAAGTATTTTTTTAAATTTCCTTTCATATTTTATACACCTAAACCTACATTTTTCATAGATATCAACTTTTTACAAAACCTTTAATTTTATAAGTTCTTCAAGAACTATAATAAACATCGCATGAGACCAAGCAAGTCCAATAACCCAAGCAGATTTCATTTCACGGTTTTCAACTTGTTCTCCTAAAAATCCATGGTTTGTCTGCGAATTTACAACAAAGTCAAAGCATTCTTTTGCATGCTTTAAATCATTTGCTTTTATATAATACAAAGCCATCCACAATGTTGAAATAACCCAAGGTCTATCTCCTGTGTAGTGGTCATCCTCAAACCTTAAATACCCGCCTGTATATGTTCTTAAATTCATATTTATTCTCTCTATTGTATTTAGAATTTTCTTATCCTTTGGCATAAACATTTCAAAGGGAGTAACTAGTCCAAGTATGCTAATATCAATTTTTTTGTCACTTTCATTCCTAATAAAACTTTTCTTTTCTTCGTCATACAAATTATTTTGAACATATCTTTTTAAATCATCTTTTCCTTGATTTAATATCTCTTTTTCTTTAAGTATCGCATCTTGTTTTAATCTATTCCCTGCAAACTCTTCTTCTAAAATATCATAAATCTTTAGCATTGCTGTTATTGCCGAAAACATACAAGCAATAGAATATATGCTTACGCCCTCATGCATTTCCCATAAGTCATAACTTGGCTTTAGCTTACCTTTTTTCTCTATTATATCTTTTCTATATTCTTCTAAAAACTTTGAAGCATTTTCAAGCATTTTAAGATTATCTTTTAAAAACTTCTTGTCCTTAGTCCTTGTATAATGGTCATAAACTCCGATATATTACGCTTGCTGTTTCATCTATCTGATATCCCCAGCAAGGAGCAAGAGTTCCATCTGTAAAAAATCTTTGCTCCCACATTCCTGATTTAGACTGCGTTTTCTTGCAAAATACTTTATAGAATTTATCAGTTTCTTTTTCCATATTTATTAAATCTTGTGCCTTTGTAATATACACAGAATCTCTTGGCCAGCAGTATGAATATCTTCCGCACTTAGAAAACTCTTCGTCTATTTCCATTGCAGCAGATACTCCGCCAGTTATATGGTTTGTTAATAACGGATAAAGTAAGATTGTTCTTTTATATATATTATTTATTCTCTCCTTGTAATTTGAATCTTCTATAATATCATGTCTTATATGAGATTTTAGATATTTTTTCCAATAGCTTTTTGTACTTTGAAGTTCTTTTTTTACATCGATTTTTCTTATATCTTCTATCTTTGACTCTATTTCGTCTAACAAATTATTTTCTTTGTTGTCAAATACAAATATAATTATACTAAATTCTTTTTTTTCATTTGGTTTCAAAACTCCGAATATCATAGCTTATAGCTGAATTATTTGACATTCCTATATAGTCTTTATCATATAAAATCCCTCCGCCTTATAGCTTCGTCTGCACCATTAATATTATATCCGTTTTGTTTTAAATCATTTGAAAGAATAGCCATATTATATTCATGAGAATATTGCAAAAGCCCATTATCTATAGCCTTTGCTCCGCATAAAATTATTTGTATCTGTAAGTACTTTTGAATGTACTAAAAATTTTATATCAAGTGGTATATCATGCTCATTTGAAAACACATATTTACGAATAATAACATTCTTATTCATTGATACAAAATCTGTCTGTTCCATCCTTAAATTGAAATACATATTTTTTATTTCTGTTCTTAATACATTTGTATCTTCTAAATATTCTTGCAGATAAACATTATTAGGGTCATCATGAAGATAGATTATTCCAGAGTCATTTATTTTCACACCCATATGCATAAACTCTATAAACTGCCTATAATCTATATTTGGATAGCAAATTCTAACAATCTCTCCTGCTCCAGTCAGTCCTACTTTTAGTTCCTTGTTACCTATAATTGCATCATTTAAATATGTTTTCATAAAAACCTCGCTTATTCTATAATACTTACTATGATTTTTTCAATTTCTTTTAATTTAAGAGTAATGCTATTTATATCATTATCCTTTGTATCTTCTGTTAGTATCTCTGTTCTTAAAATATCTTCCATATCTGTTATTTCATCTCTTAGCATTTTTACTTTATTTATAATCTCTACTTTTTGAACTCTACGTACAGATTCTAAGTCTAATCTTCCTTCAAGGTATACATTATTTTCTTCTAATTTATATATTTCTCCATATTTCGGTATAGAAACAGGTATCTTTGTTTCTTCGAGAATTTTATCTTTTAAAGCTTTTTCTGACTCTTTCTCGCCATGAACCAAAATTATATGCTTTGGTTTATTTATAAATGAATATATAAAATTCAAAAGCCACTCTTGATCTGCATGTCCAGAATATCCTTCAATATATTCAATCCTTGCATTTACAGCGATTTCTTCTCCAAATATCTTAACTTTTTTAGCACCTTCTACAATCTTTCTTCCAAGAGTTCCGTGCCGCTTGATATCCAACAAATAAAATAGTATTTTTCGAATCCCAAAGGTTATGTTTTAAATGGTGTTTTATTCTTCCGAACATCACACATTCCACTTGCAGATATGATTATAGATGGATCTGTCAGTTCATTTAATGCTCTTGATTCTTCAGGAGTTTTTGTAAATTTAAGTCCATTAAATTCTAGTGGATTATCTCCGTGCCCTAATCTCTTCTTTTACCTCATCATCAAATAAATCTTCATTATCTTTAAATATTTCTGTTGCAGATATTGCAAGCGGACTATCTACATAAACTGGTGTCTCCATAAGCAATTTATATTTATTTATAAATTCCTCATCTTTTGTATTTTCCTTTATTCTGTTTAATTCATATAATATTTCTTGTGTTCTACCGAACAGCAAATGATGGAATTACTACATTTCCACCTTTTCTTATAGTTTCATATATTATATTTAAAAACATTTCAGCTTTATCATCATTTCTCATATGAATCCTATTTCCATATGTTGACTCCATTACTAAATAATCTGCTGATTCAATCATTGTAGGTGAAGCTAAAAGTGGTATATCATTATTTCCTAAATCACCTGTAAAAACTATCTTCTCAGTTTTTCCGATTTTCTTTTATCCAAATTTCAATTATACTAGATCCAAGCATATGTCCTGCGTCATTAAATCTAACTGTTATATTTTCATCTATTTGTATAAGCTCATTATAAACCATAGGTTCAAAAAGCTTTATTGCTTTTTCAGCATCTTCCGCTGTATACAAAGGAGATACACTAAGTTTACCTTCCCTTTTTCTTTTCCTATTTTTCCATTCCACTTCCATCTCTTGGATGTGTCCGGCTATCTGGCAGCATTATAGAACAAAGATCACATGTTGCTTTTGTAGCATAAACTGGATTTCTATAACCTTCTACATATAACTTAGGTATTCTTCCTGCATGATCAATATGTGCATGAGTAAGTAAAACAAAATCTATTTCTTTAACATCAAATGCAAATTCATCGTCGTTTTTATCTTCTTCTTTCTTTGTTCCTTGAAACAATCCACAATCAACTAAAAAGCTTTTGCCTGCTCCTTCTACTAAAAAATTTGAACCTGTAACTCCTTCTGCTGCTCCTAAAAAAGTTATATTCATGGCTTCCTCCTTCGTTTATTTTTCAAACAACTTAATTTTTTTCTTTGCCTTAAATTCTACATTATTTAAATTATCTAGTGTAAATTCCATTTCTAATATATCACTATCATATATTTTTACAGCTATTTTATTATTTTGATTTTCTACACGAATATTTATATTTTTTAAATCCATTATTCTTGTTTCAAATACTGTATTGATTATTCCGATATCTGTTTGTAAATCTTTAGTTATAGGATTTATTGCTTTTAAATCATATAATTTTAATAATATTTTACTTTGTAATTTGCTTAAGTCATCGTTAATTTCTTTTACTTCACTTATAAATCTATTCTCATCAAACGGGATAAAATTATAATATCTTATTATTCTAAAAAGTGTTATGGCTTCTTTCTTCTGGTCAATATTTATTATTTTGTCTACCTTCTCTTCCATACATTTTATAAATATCTTTTGAATATTTATTTTATGCTTTTCTTTTGCTTTCTTCTTTCCTATATCTTCTAATAGCTCTAAATCATCTTCTAATTCTTCTTTTCTTTCTACATATTTTTTTGCATCTAAAAGTGAATTTGCCTCTTCTATTTCGTTTAAAGCTTTTTTTCTTTCTTTTTTTAATGTTCCAAGTAGAGTATCAGGACTAAAAATTTTCCTATATTCAGACAACTTTTTGTTTCTTTTTTCAAACTCCTTAATTAACAAATCATTGCTTGCTATTATCTCATCAAGCTTTTTAATTTCTTTAGCTTTTGTCTTTTTTATTTCTGTAAGTTCTTCAACCAAAGCCGTCTTATTTTTAAGCCTTGCAAGCTCTTTTTCTTCCCATTCCTTTTCATCTAGTAATCTTGCTTTCTCATTTTTATTTCTTTCTGCACAAATTATAATTGACAATTTATATATATGTTTTAATAGTTTCTCTACATTTCCTTTTGCATAATATGATTTTAATTTTTCTTCAAGCTTATTTAAAATCTCAGCTTGCATATCCTTTTTCATCAGATTATCTAGAAACTCATATCCAAGTAATATTTGCAGATTTTGATAAATCAAATTGCAATCTATATTGCTTATCTCTGAGAAAATAGTATTCCATGACCATGCATTAAAATCTCTTATTATTTCAATATTATTTATATCTCTTCCTTCATTCATCATCTCTGGAAATGCTATTCTTATAATGTTATATTTTTCATCTATATACATCTTTGTATCATTCATTTTGAAAAGTGCAAAAAGCATGTCTTTTTCCGATTGAAATACTTTTATTGTTTTAAAATAGGTATCTACTTTAGATGTAATTCCTGCTTTTATAAACTCTTGTCCTTCTTCTGAAACTTGCTTTATAAGTTCTATATTTTCACATTTGTCTATTATATTTATTATATTTTGTACAAATTCATTCTTATCTTGCACATTCACTTTTACATTTGCATAGTCATTATATGAAGTAGTTATTCTGTATAACATATTAAGCAGGAGATTTTTTACATCTCCTGATAGTTTCTTCTTATATAATACTGACTCTAATTTACTATTGTTGCTTTTAAATTTTGCTAAGATATCATTTGTTCTCATATAAGGTTTCCCTTCCTTAGTTATTCTTCTATTTGGTCAATGCTATCTGTATCTTCACTTGTATTCATTGGAGCTGAGTTTAACTCTAGCCATCTTTCTTTTGTCATTAAAACTTCCCTTGGCTTACTTCCTTGGTATCCAGATATTATACCTCTTTCTGCCATTTGGTCAATTATTCTTCCGTGCCCTTGCATATCCGTACTTTCATTTTTCTTTGCAAAAATGATGCTGATGCTGTACCGCATTCTAATACATGTTCTATAGCTTCATTTAATCTTGGATCTGTATCATCATCTTCATCTACTTCAATTTCTCTTTCTTTGTCTGATTTATTAGCATTTTCGATTGATTCTATAATATCCTCGTTATATGTAGCTTCTCCATCTTTCTTTAAGAAATCTACTATTTTTTCTACTTCTTTATCTGATACAAATGTGCCTTGAACTCTTATAGGCTTTGACACTCCTGTTGGATAATATAGCATATCACCTTTACCTAGAAGCTTCTCAGCTCCTGCCATATCAAGTATTGTTCTTGAGTCTATTTGTGAAGAAACTGCAAATGCAATTCTTGATGGAACATTTGCCTTAATAAGTCCTGTGATAACATCAACAGAAGGTCTTTGCGTTGCGATAACTAAATGCATTCCTGCTGCTCTTGCTTTTTGTGCAAGCCTACATATAGCATCTTCTACCTCTTTTGCTGCAACCATCATAAGGTCTGCAAGCTCATCTATAATAATTACTATCTGTGGAAGTTTCCTCGCATCTCCATCTTCTTCTTCATTTTCAAGTGCTTTGTTATATCCTTTTATATCTCTTACACCTTTTGCTGCAAATTTAGCATATCTATCTTCCATTTCTTGAACTGCCCAAGCAAGTGCACCTGCTGCTTTTCTTGGATCTGTTACAACTGGAATAAGCAAATGTGGTATTCCATTATATACTGAAAGTTCAACAATTTTAGGGTCCACCATAACAAGTTTTACTTCACTTGGCTTTGCTTTATATATTATACTTGTAATTAATGTATTTATGCACACACTCTTACCAGAACCTGTGCTCCCGAGCTACAAGTAAATGAGGCATTTTTGCAATATCTGCTATAACTCGCATTCCACTTACATCTTTTCCAAGTCCCATAGAAAGTTTTGATTCTGATTTTGCAAATTCTTCTGAATCTATTACATCTCTTAAATGTACCATTTCTGTATCTATATTTGGTATTTCAATTCCGAACTGCTTGTTTTCCGAGGTATTGGCGCTTCTATTCTTATACTTTGTGCAGCAAGGTTAAGTGCAATATCATCTGCTAAATTTGCAATCTTACTTACTCTTACACCTTCTGCAGGTTTAAGCTCATATCTTGTAATTGCAGGTCCGAACTGCTACATCTTCAACTTTTGCTGATACTCCAAAACTATGTAAGGTTTTTTGAAGTTTTAGCGCATTATCTGCAAGTTGTGTTTTAGATTTTGCCTTTTTTGCTTCTCCTAGCTCTAATAGAGCTATTGGTGGAAATTCATAATTTTCGTCTAGTTCTACTTGTGAATGTTCTAACTGTAATTCTTGTTTTGTTCTTTCTTGTTTTTCTTCTTTTGTCTCTTTAAATAAATTTGCTTCTATGAATTCCCCATTTCCGAGATTTATCAGGTTCTGCCTTGACTGATACAGTTTCCTTTTCGTCAAATTCCAAAGGTATATCATATTCACTTTTCTTCTTTTTCTCACGTGGCTCTTCATCTTCAAATAAGTCTTCCATAATAACTGAATGTTTCTTTTCCTTTTTCTTCTTATGAATAGGTCTTTCTACTATTTCTTCTCCTTCTTCATCTTCTTCGTCATACTCTTTAGCTTCCCTTATTCTTTCTGATACTTTATCTACAATCTCTGCTGGTTTAATTCCAAATGTGAATATTGAAAGTAATATTGAAATTCCTATTAGTACAACATATGAAGCTCCACCAATAACTTTTGTCATAGGCACGCTAATTATTGCTCCAATTGCTCCGCCACCCTTATTTAGTTCTCCGAAGGTCATATGCTCTTGAAATTAAATTAGAAAAATCATCATTTATATTTAGTTCACTTCCTGATATTTGAAAACAGCTCATTAATGCACTTATGCATAAAACTATTACTGCAAATTGTATAAGTTTTGGCACTACGAATTCTTTTGATTCACGTGTTAAAACTATTCCTACTACAAAAGCACCTATTGGTACAAAGTATTTTATCCATCCCATTAAACCTCCAAGCATAAGGCTTAAGCCTTTCCCAAAGGTTCCTGTTTTTCCATATATTAGTACAGCAAGCAATATACTGAAAATCATTACCACTATTGCTTGTACATATGCATCTTGTTTTACTTTCTTTTTTCTTTTTCCTGTTGTTTTTCTTGAAGCAGTATGTGCCCCTTTTTTCTTTGTATTTCCCATTTTGTTTTACTCCATTTTCGATATATTTTTTATTCTTATTTTTTGTACATAAATTAACTATTCTATTTTATCATTCTGAATTTTAAATTGCAACTTTTTTATGATTTTTGAACAAAAAAATAAATGAACAGATGCCTTGTAAATAAATACTTTTTATTAAGTACTCATTTATAAGGCATCTGTTGTTTTAATTATTTTTTGTGCAATGAAGTTTGCATTTTGATTTTAATTTTGATTTAACATTTTGACATAAGCTTATCTATATCCATTCTATTTAGCTTATGTGCAGCACTTAAATCATTTACATTTTGATGTAACTCTTTTCTGTCTTTTTTACTTTCTTGATATAAACTTTGGAAATATTCTCTCATTTCTGTATGTTCTCTAGTGTTAATTTCCTTGAAATCTTGGATTTGTTCTACTAACTCGTTCTTTTGACCTAATATATCCCTTTTTAGTTCTATTCTGACATCTTTTATATCTTGTTTTAATTCCTGTTTTAGTTCTACTTTTGTTTCCGCTAATTCTTGTCTTAGTTCTTCTTTTGTCTCTGCTAACTCTTGTTTTAATTCTATTTTTGTTTTTTCAAGTTTTTCTTCGAATACATCCATACGAGTATTTAGTATTTTCATTTCGCCTTTTAAATCTTTAATTTCATTAATTAGTATATCAAATTGTTTTTCTTCCATAGTTTCTCACCTCCTGCCTATCTTAATTTTGTATTATTGTATCATGTAGTAAATAATTTTGCAATAGGTTAAAAATATTTTTAAAAAATGTAGCATAATCTTAAAGGATTACACTACATTTTATAGATTTACTAAACTCTTTAGTATATTTTTTTATTACTTGTTCCAAACTTTTATATCCTAAGTGAGATCTTTAGTTACGAAAGTAATTGCTCAGTACTTCCTCTGCCACTAACTTTCGGTTCGCAGCGTTTTCACTCGGGAATTTCGAATCATAATGATAGAAATGACCCTTATTAAGTCCATATATATTAGTGCCGTTATAATTATTCCAAACCTTCCAGTTTTTGTCTTTACTATTCTTCCACACTATCTCGAATGTACCATACGACGTATCTACGGTCGATAGTTTAGCCGACCCAACTGTCGATTTGTATTTGGCCCATAAAAGTTCCGACGAAGCGGTCGGATCAGCTTGTAATTCCACATCAACTCGATCAAACGTTATAGTACTTCCGGCATCACAAATTATACCATAGCTCGGGATGCTGATAGGTTCAAAGTCTGGATAACTGTAGCCGTCCGAAGCATAAGCCATGCCGTAAGTACCATCCACTGCCGGATCCTTTAGCCAATCTATTAGTTTTTCCGGTCTTACTTGTTAGTAATATGAATCCGTCTTTTCACATAATCACCGGAATTAGGCTTCGGATCCGCTTCGTGAGCAAGCTCACCAGGTATAGTAGGCTGAGTTGTTAGCCTCGTTTCGTACCTGTTGCCAACCTTATCGCATAGAACGATATAAAGTTTAGCATTTGCTGGACCTATAGTATTTATATTAGTAAAATTAAACTTGAACGTTTTACCTTTCGCGTCAGCGGTACTGATATTAAGGTTCTCTCTGTGCCATCCTGTCACCTTCGTTCCTCCCATCGTGTAAGGAACCTCAACATCATGATAGTTGTAAACATTGAATTCAGCGTAACACTTTACAGTCATTCCCGCGCCCGAAAGGAATTCCCAAAGCCCAGAGTCATCATCACGGACAGTAAACTCGATTGCGGTTGAGTGTTTGTCCCTCGTAGCTCCGTCTGGTACTTTTATATCTGTTATATATGGTGGTTCACTGTCAATTTTTAAATTTTCAACTCTGCTTTCCGTTCCATGTACTTTTTGCA
>CAOJZU010000014.1 GCA_948466265.1 uncultured Clostridium sp.
TATGACCTCCTGCTTGTAAGGCAGATGCTCTCCCAGCTGAGCTATGCGCCCATTTTCTTTCGACGAAATCTAGTATACTAAATTTAAAAGAAAATGTCAATACTTTATTAAAAAAAATTTATTTTTTAATAAAGAGAAGTTTTAATTTTCTCTCTATTGCTATAATTATTTTCTAGTTTCTTGCTGTGATTTTATAGAATCTGCTTCTTCTTTAGACATAGTACGATATTTTACCATAGCGTCTAAAACTTGAGATTGCCTTTCTTCTGCAAGTTTTAAATTTACAGTTGGAGCATATACAGAAGGAGCATTTGGAACACCTGCAAGAAGAGTCGCCTCATACAAGCTTAAATCAGCAGGCTTTTTATTATAGTATCCGAATAGATGCATCATAAATATTATAATATCCATTACCAAAATACATATTATTTATATAAAGCTCCAAAATATCATCTTTTTCATAATCTCTTTCTAAGTGATAAACAACAAATAATTCTGCAAATTTCCTAGTTAAAGTTTTTTCTTGTGTAAAACATAAATTTTTTGCAACTTGTTGAGTTATAGAACTTCCACCGCCTTGTAATTCCATTGTTACAATATTATTAATGAAAGCACGAGAAGTTGCAATAACATCTACTCCATGATGAGAATAAAATCTGTGATCTTCAATTGAAACAACTGCATTTTTATAATAGTTTGGCACATCAGAAAGATGTGTAAAGTTTTCTGATTCTTTAATATTTGCAATTCTATCTTCTAAGCTTGTTTCAGTCATAGATTTTTTATATAACATATAACCATCAGCAGTAAAATATCCTACAATTACTAAAAATACAATAAATATAAATAATATAATTCTTCTTACAATTTTCATAAATTACCTCTTGAAATAAATTATACAGCAAATGATAAAAAAAATAAAGATAAAATGAAAGAAATTTTGTAAAAAATAGAAGGAAAAAAATTTTTTTTGACGAATAATAAAAATAGTACATAAAATAAATTTAGTTGTACAAAATATAACAATTAGTATAAGGCGGTGAACAAAACATGAAAATAACAGACGTACGTTTAAGAAAAGTTAATTCAGAGAACAGAATGAAAGCTGTTGCTTCTGTAACATTCGATAATGAATTCGCAGTACACGATATTAAAGTTATCGAAAGTCAAAATGGATTATTTATAGCTATGCCAAGCAGAAAAACTCCAAACGGAGAATTCAAAGATATAGCTCATCCAATCAATGCTGAAACTAGGGAGAAAATACAAAGCGCTATTTTAGAAGCTTATGAGGCTCCTGACGCAGAGGAATCAGCAGAATAATAAATATTGTATAAGATATCTATTAAGAGCTCGCTACACAAATTACGTGTAGCGAGTTCTTTGTAATATGACATATATTATCAAACAATGTAAAAAATTAAAAAAAAATTAATTTTTTTGTTTACTTTTAGGAAAAGTTAATATACAATTATAATCAAGAAACTAAAGAATATAAAAAGAGGGGGCTTTTGCTCATGAAAATACTAATGCTTACATGGGAATATCCACCTAGAGTAGTAGGAGGGATTTCTAAAGTTGTATATGATTTATCAGGAAGGTTAATTAAAGATGGACATGAAGTTACAGTTGTAACATTTAGAGAAGGAAATGCACCATACTTCGAGATAGATAAAGGGGTAAATGTATATAGAGTAGATAATTACATGATAAATTCAAACAACTTTATAGATTGGGTATTGCAACTTAATTTTAAAATGATAGCAAAAGCACGGAGAAATAATAAATAAAAATGGAAAATTTGATGTAATACATGCACATGATTGGCTAGTTGCAAATGCAGCAAAAGCTTTAAAAGATGCATATGATATACCAATTTGTGCAACAATACATGCAACAGAAAATGGTAGAAATAGTGGTATACATGATGATACACAAAGATATATAAATGATACAGAATGGATGCTTACATATGAGAGTGCAGAAGTTATTGTAAATAGTAATTATATGAAATGTGAAATGCAAAGATTATTCGGACTTCCTTTTGAAAAAGTTAGTGTGATACCAAATGGAATAAATATGAGCATGTATAATGGAGTAGAAAAAGATTATGATTTTAGAAGAAAAGTAGCATTAGATAGTGAAAAAATTATAATGTATGCAGGAAGACTAGTTTATGAAAAGGGAATTCAGCATCTGATTTCAGCTGCACCTAAGATACTATCTGGATACAATGATACAAAATTTGTAATTGTAGGAGCAGGTGGAATGCTAAATGAGCTAAAAGCTCAAGTAGATTACTTGGGAATATCTAATAAAGTATATTTTACAGGGAAACTTGCTTATAAAGATTTGTGTAAGATGTATAAAGTAGCAGATGTTGCAGTGTTTCCAAGTACATATGAACCATTTGGAGTTGTTGCATTAGAAGCTATGTATGCAGGAGTTCCAACAGTAGTATCAGATATTGGTGGATTAAATGAAATTGTTGATCATGGAATAAATGGAATGAAGTCATATGCAGGAAATGCAAATTCTATTGCAGATTCAGTACTTTCTGTACTTTATGATAGTAAACTTGCGGATAATATTTCAAAAAATGCAAAAGCTAAAGTAAAGAATGTATATAATTGGAATAAAATTGCTCAAGATACTCACTTTGTATATCAAAAAGCTATATGTCAAACTATGGCAGAAAAGCAAAAACATCAAATTGCACAGGAAAATGCAAGAAAAACTAAGAAAGCAAAATCAAAAGGAACTCTACTTACATTTAGAGGAAGAGAAGCCTTGGCATAAAGAAGAAAGGAGACTTAAATTAAATGAATGTATATGATACTGCAAATAAGCTAGCTCACGAGCTTAAAACATCTGAAGAATATTTAGAATACAAAAAAATAAAAGAAGATTTAGATACAAGACCTGATGTAAAAGAAAAGATTAAGAAATTTGAGGAGAAAAGATATGCAGTGCAATTAGAAGCTTTAAAGGGAGAAGAAAGGGAGAAAGCAAAACTTGAAGAAATGCAAAAAATTTATATAGAACTTATGGAAGACGAATTGGCAAAATCGTATTTTGAGTCAGAATTAAAGTTTAATGTATTAATTGCAGATGTAAATAAGATTATTGCAGAGTCAGTTCAAGATGTTTTAAAATAGAATGTTTTAGTTATCCCTCAGACTGAGTAATCTGAGGGATAACTGGTTTTATACTAAGACTAAAAAAGGAACGGGGAATTAAAAAATGAATAAGAAATGGCAGTATGTTTCAAACAACATAGAAGAAGCAAAAAGAATATCAGAGAAATTTAATATAAACTTAATTACAGCCAAAATAATAGCGAATAAAAACTTAAGTGATGAACAAATAAAAGTATTTTTAGAACCAACAAGAGAAGACTTTTATGACCCATTTTTGTTACCTGA
This sequence comes from uncultured Clostridium sp., assembly GCA_948466265.1. Next base: position 3,426 of record CAOJZU010000014.1, read on the forward strand.
TATGGAAAAAGCAGTAGAAAGAATAATAAATGCAATAGAAAATAAAGAAAAAGTAGTCATATTTGGTGATTATGATGTAGATGGTATAACAAGTACAACGGTATTAAAAAAGTTTTTAGAAGAAAGAGGATTAGAAGTTCGGATATTATATTCCAAATAGACTAAAACAAGGATATGGCTTAAATAAAGATGCAATAAAAGAAATAGCAGAGACTAAAATAAAATTAATGATAACAGTAGATTGCCGGAATATCAGGAATAGAAGATGTAGAATATGCAAATAGTTTGGGTTTAGATACAATAATTACAGACCATCATGAGCCATTAGACAATCTCCCAAATGCAAAAGCAGTAATTGATCCTAAAACTAAATCAAGTAAATATCCATTTAGAGAACTTGCAGGAGTTGGAGTTGTATTTAAATTAATACAGGGATTATCAATAAAATTAAATTTAGAAGCAAAGGAATATTTAAAATATTTAGATTTAGTATGTCTTGGAACAATATCAGATATAGTTCCACTAGTTAGTGAAAATAGAGTAATTACAAAACTTGGACTAAAACTTATAGAAACACATAGAAATCCAGGGCTAAGATATTTACTAGAAGCATCAGGTTTCAAAAAAATAGACTCAGGAGTTGTATCATTTGGATTAGCACCAAGAATAAATGCTTGTGGAAGAATGGGATTTGCAGAAGATGCACTAAAACTATTTATTACAGAAGATTTAGAAGAAATACAAAACCTTACAAAAAAATTAAATGGATATAATAAAGAAAGACAAGATACAGAAAAAAGAATAATGGGGGAAGCGCTAAAAGAAATAGAAGAAAACAAAGAAAATGACAAAAACATTATTGTTCTTTCAAATAAAGGATGGCATCACGGAGTTATAGGAATAGTTTCTTCAAAGATAACAGATATGTATTTGAAACCAAGTATTTTGCTATGTGAAGAAGATGGTATTTGTAAGGGCTCTGGAAGGAGTGTAGCAGGACTCGATTTGCATGAGATACTTAACTTTGTAAGTGAAGATTTAGAAAAATATGGTGGACATGCAATGGCAGTAGGAGTAACTCTAAAGAAAGAGAAGTTAGAAAAATTTAAAGAAGATATAAATAATTATATAGATAAATTAGGACTTGAAGAAATAAATCCAGTTCTTAATATAGATATGGAGGTTTCATTAAGAGATATTTCGAAAGAGGCAATAAAAGAACTAAAGAAATTAGAGCCATTTGGTGAAGCAAATGAAATGCCATTATTTGTAATAAAAAACTTGAGAATAGAATCAATAAGAGCTATAACAGAAGGTCAGCATCTTAAACTTAGATTAAAAGATGAAAATTTTGAGCTTGATGCAATAGGATTTCACTTAGGAGAATATGCAGACAACTATAGATTGGGAGATAAAGTTGACATTGTAGGTAATCTTGATATAAACTCATATAATGGAATAGAAAGAATGCAGATTACTTTAAAGGATATGATAAAGTCGTTATAAAGAGGTGTTTTAAGCTATGCAAATTGAAAAAGAATTAACTGTGCAAGATGTAATAAATAATTTAAAAAATACTAGAAGAAATGTTAATACAAAATTAATATTAAAAGCATATAATTTTGCAAAACAAAACCATGTAGATCAAAAAAGATTATCTGGAGAGGATTATATTATACATCCACTAAATGTTGCAAATATCTTGTCTGAAATAAATCTAGATGATGAAACAATTTGTGCTGCTATTATGCATGATTTAGTAGAAGATACTAAAGTTACTAAAGAAGATATAGAAAAAGAATTTGGTATGGAAATTGCAGAAATGGTTGACCGGTGTTACAAAACTTGGGAAGCTTCAATATACAACAAGAGAAGAACAGCAAGTTGAAAACTATAGGAAAATGTTTTTAGCAATGGGAAAAGATATAAGAGTTATTCTTATAAAACTTGCAGATAGACTTCATAATATGAGAACTTTAAAATATTTAAAACGAGAAAGACAAATTGCAAATTCAAGGGAAACAATGGATTTATATGCACCACTTGCAAATAGGCTTGGTATATATTCTTTAAAGTGGGAACTAGAAGATTTGGCATTTAAGTATCTAGAACCTGAAGAGTATAGAGAAATTGTAGAAGGGTTAGATGAAAAAAGAGAAGAAAGACTAAAGTTTATCGAAAGAATACAAAAACAAATTAGATTAGAATTAAAACTTCAAAGAATAGATGCTCAAATAACAGGGAGAGCAAAACATATATATAGTATATATAGAAAAATGCAAAGAGATAATATTGGTTTAGACCAAGTATACGATTTGCATGCACTTAGAATAATTGTAAATTCAGTAAAAGATTGTTATGCAGCTTTAGGCGTTGTGCATGATTTATATAATCCTATGCCAGGTAGATTTAAAGATTATATAGCTCTTCCAAAAGTAAATATGTATCAATCATTACATACAACACTTATTGGACCTAAGGGAATCCCGTTTGAAGTGCAACTTCGTACATGGGATATGCATAGAATTGCTGAATTTGGTATTGCAGCTCACTGGGCGTATAAAGAAGCAAACAGAACTAAAAAAACTACTATAAAAGTACAGGAAGATAAACTTTCGTGGCTTAGAGAAACTTTAGAATGGCAAAAAGATATGCAAGACCCAGAAGAATTCTTAAATACATTAAAAACAGAGCTTTTTGAAGACGAAGTGTATGTATTTACAAGAAATGGAGATATAAAAGTTCTTCCAAAGGGAGCAACTCCTATTGATTTTGCTTATAATATACACACAGACATAGGAAATAAAATGACAGGTGCTAAGATAAATGGAAAAATGATGCCAATTATTACAAAATTAAAAAGTCGGAGATATTGTTGAAATAATAACAACTGAAAATTCAAAAGGCCCAAGTAGAGATTGGCTTAAATTTGTTCAAAGCACAAGTGCTAGAAATAAAATTTTACAATGGTTTAAGAAAGAAAATAGAGAAGAAAATATTGAAAGAGGTAAGGATTTACTTCAAAAAGAAATTAAAAGGATTGGTATGACCGAGGAACAGTTATATAAGCAGGAATACTTAGATGTGGCTATGGAAAGATATAAATATAACTTTCTAAATGATATGTATGCAGCAATAGGATTTGGAGCAATTACTGCTGGGAAGATAATATCAAAACTTCTTTTTGAATATAGAAAAGAACATCAAGAGGAAAATATTGAAGAAAAGATAGAAAAACTTGCAAGTAAGAAAAAGACTCCTGCTAAAAATCCTAAATCAGGTGTTATTGTAAAGGGAATAGATAATTGTCTAGTTAAGTTTTCTAAATGTTGTAATCCACTTCCAGGAGATGAGATAATAGGATATATTACAAAAGGGAGAGGAGTATCTGTACACAGAAAGGATTGTATAAATATAAAAGAATTATTCCAAGAAGAAGCTAGAATTATTGATGTTGAATGGTGTGAAGCAGAAAAGGCATCATATAAAGTAGAAATAGAATTGCATTCAAATGATAGAACAGGACTAGTTGCAGATATTGCAAAAGAAATGGGCAATTTAAAGGCTAATATGTTAGTTATTAATTCTAAAGTAAATAAAGAAAGAATAGTTATAACAGAGATGACACTTGAGGTTGAAAGCCTAGATGAATTAAATAAAGTATTAAAAGCACTTAGAAAAATTGATAGTGTTTATGAAGTTAAAAGAAAGAAGTAAAGGAAAAACAAATGATTTTAAAAAGATTGAAAATAGAAACAATGATTGGAAATTATACAAATTGCTATGTTCTTACTGATGAAGATAAAAAAGAAGCAATGGTAATAGATCCAGCAGGAGATATAGATAAAATAACTGAAACTTTAAATATGCTAAACACAGATTTAAAGTATATTTATTTAACACATTGTCATGCAGACCATACAGGAGCATTTGAGACTCTAAAAAATGAAACAGGTGCAAAGGTTTTAATCCATAGAACAGAAGCTGAAAATTTGCAAAATCCAATTGTAAATTTAAGTGGTATATGTGGAACTAAAAATATAGATATATGTGCAGATTCTAGGGTTGATGATGGAGACACTTTGCATGTGGGAGACATAGTATTTAATGTTATTCATACACCAGGGCATACGAACCGGAGGAAGCTCTTTGTATGCTCCAGCTCATAATCTGCTATTTACAGGAGATACTTTGTTTAAAGGAACATATGGTAGATTTGATCTCCCAACACGGAAGTGAAGAAGATATTATGAATTCTATAAAAAATAAATTATTAACCTTTCCAGAAGATACTGTGATTTATCCAGGACATGGAGATATAGGTATAATAGGTGAAGAAAAGCCACTTTATTTATGATGCATATTCATATCATAAAACTCCTTTTAGGACATATAATTACTATTATTAAATTAAACTAGAAGGAGAAATTATGAATATTGCTGTAATAAATATAAGAGATTTAATAAAATATATATTAGTTTTGATTATGCTATTAATAATAGTAATTTGTGGAATAAAAATTGTAAATCGGAAGAGAAGAATTTAAGCATACAGAGGCTGTGTGTGATACTAAAAATTCTTCTTTTTTACATTGCATTGAAATGGAAGTGCCATTGTTAGGAAATAAAGAATCAGATGATGACAGAGAAAAAGAAAAGATAAATAACAAATATAAAATATTAGATATAGAACTTGAAATGTTAAGTAGCTTAAATGAGGTAGGAGAAATAGAAGAAAATTTGCAGGAAATAGCAAATACGGAAGAATCGGAAGAAGAAGTTAAGGAAGAAATAGATAGAACAGTAAGCTTGGGCGAAAATTTAGAAACTAAAGTTATAAGCGAGAATAATATAGAAGCATCATTTACAGATAGCTCAAATGATATACAAATTAAAAATCAATCTAAATATAATGCGGCTGAATTAATTGGAAATTCTGACTATAACTTAAAAAATAAAAATAAAGTCATTATATATCACACACATACATGTGAAAGTTATACATCTAGTGAAAAATATAATTATCAAATGACAGGGACATATAGAACAACAGATTTAAGATATAGTGTAGTAAGAGCACGGAGATGAATTAGAAGAGGCTTTAAAGCAATATGGCAAAACTGTTATACATGATAAAACATATCATGATTACCCTTCATATAATGGGTCATATGATAGGTCTCTTACTACATTAAAAAATATTTTAAATAGCCATCAAGATGGAGAAATTGCAATAGACCTTCATAGAGATGCAGTGCGGAAGTACAAATACATATGGGCCGAGTGTGCAAATTGGAGAAGATAAATGTGCCCAACTTATGTTTGTAATTCGGAACAGATGGTGGAGGACTAACTCACCCAAATTGGAGAGAAAACTTAAAATTTGCGATAATGATGCAAAAAAAAGCAAATGAATTATATCCACGGATTATTTAGACCAATAATTTTGCGTAATGCAAGATATAATCAGCACTTAACAACAGCAAGCACAATAATAGAAGTAGGTGCTACAGGAAATACTTTAGACGAATGTGCAAATAGTATGAAGTATTTAGCAAAAGTATTTGATGAAGTAATGAAGTGAAAAATGGCAAAGACCACGATGTAAAAATACACATCGTGGTCTTTTCTGAAGGACTTTCAGCCCGCAGCCTGCACACTTGCAATCAATGCCTGTAAGCAGTTGTGTTCATAAAGAAGCACTTTGTTAATTCTTGCTTGTTCTTCAGCCTCTGCTTTTTCCTTCGCCGCTTTTTCAGCCCTTGCCTTTTCCATTAATGCCTCAAGTTCCTGATTTTTGTACGCCATCATCTTTTCATAGAAGATAGTGTCATCATCAAGTTCTTTGGTAAAGGAACGGTAACTTGCTCCTTCAGGCTTTTCTGAATGGATGCCATAATAACTGGCAATTTCAACTACCTTTTTCATGGTGTCAATGAAGACGCCAAGGTTTGATACCGGATCAGAAAGGTAATAGATATTGCTAGCAAAAGGCACAGACAATATTTCAAGACGTGCACCTGATGCTATGCTAACCCGAAGCTCAAGATCCTTGGTATAAGGAAACATAGCATGCAACTGATTTAACTTGGGCAAAATCAGATGTCGAACAATCTTATTTGCCTCAGAATCAATCAGCTCCTGCTGGGAGTACTGATCCAGTGGCTTAACCACAGGAGAAATGTACATATCAGGCTCCTTTAAGTCAAACTGCTTTACTTCTTTCTTTAACCATGTCATTGTCAATGTCCTCCTTGATTTTCTACTTTTAAGTCTTGACTATTTCTATATAAATATTATATCACAAAAGTGAACATAAGTCAAAAAAATAAAGCTATGCAAGTACTATTTTTTTAGTATTTACATAGCTTTATTAAATTGGTGACCCGTACGGGAATCGAACCCATGATTCCACCTTGAGAGGGTGGCGTCTTAGCCGCTTGACCAACGGGCCAATAACATATTAATTTTAGCATAGAATAGGAGGGAATGTCAACAATATTACAAAACAAATACATTTTTCTAACAATTCTGTGACATTATTGAAAAGTTTGTGAATTTCAAATATAATAAAATTGCAATAAACTAAAGAATATTATGGAGGTAAGTATATGGAGACATTTGCTGACTATATTTTATCAGAACAGGACTTCATTAAAAAGCTTGAGATAGTATATTATATGAAAAAAAGAGAAAAAATTTTTTTTGATAATTCAGTAATATTAAAAGCCGAAGTAGCAAGATTATTTATAGACACAATGAAAATAGATGTAGATAGAAATATGGTACTTACAGCATGTCTTTTATATGCATGTAAGAAAAATATTGTAGCACATGATTTAGATAAGATAAAGAGATATGCGTTAGATCGGTGCTGAATATTTAGAATCTCTTGGCTTTTCAAAGAAGTTTTGCAAAATATGCTCAGAAGTTAATAGATATCAAGGAGACGAAAATAGAGAAAAAGAAAGTGATATATTAGAACTTGTAGATAACTTCGGAGGACTTGTACTTGATAGACCTGAAAGAAAAGGATTTCCGATTGATGAAGCTCTAAATCTAATTGAAAATAGAAATTTAAAAGGGAAACATAATAGATATTTGGAAAAGTTTAAAGAATTTATGTATTTGAAAGAAGGTGTTGCTGCATGAGAGAATTACCAGGAGTAAATGATTTGCACAAAAGACCAAGTGCAGCAAATGATAGAATAACCTATATTATAAAAGCTGCAAATAAAGCAAAAGAAGAAGTAAATTTGATGGCTATTTTAAGTAGGGCAAAAACATTAGAAGATGTAACCAGACAAGAAGAAGCAAAAGAAATGATAATAGAAGAAGCAAAAGAAAAAAATTATAATCTTAATGTTAGCTATGTATTACATTTAGACAATGAAAAAGATAACATACCAGAACCTGAAGAAGAAGAGGAACGTTAAAATGTACGAAATATTTGCAGATTTACATATACACATAGGAAGAACAAAAAACAACAAGCCAATAAAAATAACAGCAGCAAGAAGTCTTAATTTTGAAAACATTGCAAAAGAATGTGTAGAAAGAAAAGGAATAAATATTGCAGGGATAATAGATTCTGCATCTCCTTATGTAATAGAAGATATTGAAGAATTCCTAAGAAATGGTGAAGCAAAAGAATTAAAAGACCGGCGGAATAATATATAAGGATAAACTATGCATAATACTTGGGAGTGAGATAGAAACATCAGAGATAAATGAACATGGAAAAACAGGTAGCGCCCATAATTTATGCTATTTTCCATATCTAAAAGACATAAAAGCATTTTCAAAAGAAATGTCACATCATATAAAAAATATGACATTAAGCTCACAAAGAGCAGATATTTCAGCATATGAGTTAATTGATATAGTAGAAAAATATAATGGAGTACTAATTCCAGCACACTGCTTTACACCACACAAAAGCTTTTATGGAAATTGTACAGATAGATTAGAAAAAATATTTAAAGAAAAATATTCTAAAGTCCCAGCTATAGAGCTAGGACTTAGTTCTGATACATATTTAGCAGATCAAATATCAGAGCTAGAGACAAAAGCATTTTTAACAAATTCAGATGCACATTCACTTCCTAAAATTGCAAGGGAATATAACAAAATGCAGGTAGAAGATATAAGCTTTAAAGAATTAATGATGGCAATAAAAAATGAAAATGGTAGAAAGATTTTAGCAAACTATGGACTAGATCCAAAACTTCGGAAAGTACCATAGAACGTATTGTGAAGTTTGCGATAAAAGAATAGAAGGTAAAATGCCAGTTGCAAAATGCGATACTTGTGATAGCAGAAATATTACAATGGGAGTTCTAGATAGAATAGAAATTATAAAAGATAAAAGCGAGACTAAAAGTCCTAAAAGTAGACCCACATATGTATATCAAGTTCCGCTTACATTTATTCCTGGTGTTGGTACAAAAGTTATGGCTAAATTATTAGACAATTTTGAAACAGAAATGAATATCTTACACAAATTATCTTTTGATGACATAGAATCTGTTTGCCGGAGAAAAGATTGCAAGAAATATTATGAATGTAATTAATCGGAAAAATGGAAATAGATAGTCGGACGGCGGCGGAGTATATGGAAAAATTAAGATGTAAAAGATATAGAACTATGCTTAGACTATTTCAATAAATTAGCTAAAAAATAGTTCTATATCTTTTTTGTATTACATAAAAATTAACAAAAGAAAATTAAAATGCGAAAGAGTGATATGTAATGCAAAACAAAAGAATACAAAAAGTTTTAGGCAAAGACAAAAAGGGTGCCATTCGTACTCATATAGAGAATAATTTGAAAAACTATATAATTGTTACTGTGATTTTCCTTATTCGGAGTAGTAGCAGGAGTACTATTTATAAATAATGCAGGTGAAGCTGAGCAAGAGGAAATAAGTACTTACATAACAGAATTTGCAGATAAAACTAAAAGTGATATAAGTGTAGATTATACAAAACTTTTTATAAATTCTGTAAAAAATAATATATGGCTTGCAATTTGGCTTTGGTTTGCAGGGCTTACAGTAATAGGCATATTTGTTGTATATGGAGTGGTATGCTTTAGAGGATTTGTTTTAGGATATAGTATATCAAGCATGATTGCAACTTTAGGAGTAAAAAATGGAACAGTATTTATTTTATCTTCAATGCTCCTGCAAAATATAGTATTTATTCCAATACTGTTTGCACTTGCAATAAGTGGTATAAGACTATACAAATCAATAATGAAAGATAGAAGAAGAGAAAACATAAAACTTGAGATTTTAAGACATACAATATTCTCTGCGATTTTAGCTATTATGCTTGTTTTAGCATCATTTATAGAAACATATGTATCGTCGAATATACTTATGTTAACTTTAAAAAATTTATAAAAAATTACAAAAAAGTATTTACTTTTTTTAGTTAATTTGATATAACATATATATCTTATGTTAATAAATAATGGGGAGAGATGAATAATGCAAAAGCAAATTAAAAACTTCTTAGATTTTATAGAAAATGATAAGAAGGCATCACAAAACACTTTACAATCATATAGACGTGATATTATGCAATATAGTGATTATGTAGAAGAAAACAAAATAAATTACTTAAGAGTAAATGAAGATGATATTAGAGAATATTTAAAACATATGAATGAGATAGGTAAAAAAAGTTCAACTATTTCAAGAAGTTTAGCATCTATTAGATCTTTTTATCAATACCTACTTAGAGTTAAAAAAGTTAAAAGAGATCCAACAGAAGGTATACAATCTCCTAAGATAGAAAGAAGAGTTCCATCAGTTTTAACTTCTCAGGAAGTTGAGTTACTATTAGAGCAACCTAAAAATATTGATTTAAAAGGAATAAGAGATAAAGCAATGCTAGAATTTGCTTATGCTACAGGAATGAAAGTTACAGAAATAATTTCTTTAGATATATCAGATGTTAATTTACCAGAAGGATATGTAACTTGTAGAGCAAAAGATAAAGCTAGAAACATTCCATTAGGTACATTATCATTAAAAGCGTTAAAAGATTATATTGAAAATTCTAGAAATATATTAATCAAAGATGATGGAGTTACAGCTTTATTTGTTAATACAAATGGTCAGAGATTAACAAGACAAGGATTTTGGAAAATAGTAAAATACTATAAAGATCAAGCGCATATAACAAAAGATATTACACCACATATTTTAAGACATTCATTTGCAACACATCTTTTACAAAATGGTGCAGATTTAAAAGCAATTCAAACTATGTTAGGACATTCAGATATTTCATCAACTCAAATATATATGCAATTCCAAGATGCGACAATACAAAATATATATAAGAAGGCGCATCCAAGAGCTTAAAAAATTTTAAGTCCACCTAAATTTCTTTTTAGGTGGACTTATCTTATATAGTATGCGCTAGGAAGGAAGAAACATATGAAAAAAGAAAATATAAAAACAAATGACAATATAGAAAAATTAGGCAAAGTATTAGAAGAAAAAAAGAAGATACCTAAAAATATAAAAGAAAAAATAAATTCAAAAAGGTTTGAAAATATAGCATTTGGAGCAGTTATTATCATATATTTCTTTGCTCTGAATTTAGGAATGTCAAATATTCCAACGGAAAACTATCTAGTAGACTTAAAAGTATTTTCAGTATTTTTATTAATCATTACAATTTTTCTTTTTGAGAAGGCATACAAAAAAGATATATCAGATTGTTGGCTTCATGGCACAGAGATAATGGCATGTACAATTTTTACAACATATTTAATACATCTATATTCAAAATTTTATAATACATTTGGAACAATAATATTTTCAGCTTCAGCACTTTGTATAATATATTATGTAATAAAAATTTTAATTATGAAAAAAGTTATAATAAAAAGTTATAATAAAAGTTTAGTTGATATAGGCGATATAGTAAAAGAAAGGGGATAGAAAATGGAAAAATGTTTATTACTAGGTAATGGTGGAAGAGAAGCAGTAATTGCAGAGTATGTATCAAAAGGGTATGAGCTTTATTCAGTAATGCCATACAAAAATCCAAGCATCGCAGAATTTGCAGAAAAATCAGGTGGAAAATATTTAATAGGAGATCCATTTGATAAGGAAGTTGTTAAAAAATTTATTAAGGAAGAAGAAATAGAAAATTGCATTATAAGTAGTGATAATCTTTTACAAGATGGGTTAATAGATTTAGCAAGAGAACTTGGATTAAAAACATTTGGACCAACCTCAAAAGGGTCAAAAATAGAGTGGAGTAAGACATATGCACTTGACATTGTAGAAAAACTTGCACCTGAAATGATAATTAAAAACTATAATGTAACAAACGAAGAAGATTTGAAAAGGATAATAGATGGATATGACGATGATAGCTTTGTTGTAAAACCAGAAGGGTTAACAGGAGGAAAAGGTGTTAAAGTTGGAGGAATACATTTTAAAGGAAAAATAGAAGGGTTCGATTATGCAAAAGAATGCTTAGATAAATCAGGAAATGTAATTATTCAAGACAAAGTAGAAGGAAGAGAATTTACAGTTACTGGTCTAACTGATGGCAAAAATTTAGTAATAACTCCTACAACATTTGATTATCCATATAGATTTGACGAAGATAAAGGACCTGGAACAGGTGGAATGGGATGTTTAGGGTTTGAAGACGGAATGCTACCATTCTTAACTAAAGAAGATATAGAAGTATGTAGCAAATTAATGAAAGAAACCATAGAGTATGTAAATCGTGATTCTTTAGAATTCAACGGAGTTATATATGGTGGGTTCTTTAAATGTGAAAATCGGAATAAAATTTATAGAGTTCAATGCAAGATTTGGAGATCCCGAAAGCTTAAACATACTAAATGCAATTGAAACACCATTTAAAGAATTGTTTGAAAATATACAAAATCAAACATTAAGTGAAGATAACTGCAAATTTAAGAAGATAAATACATTTACTGTATATATAGTTACACCGAATTATGCAGTATCAAGCTCTAAGGAACCTATAAAATTTACTTTAAAAAGAGACGAGATAGAAAAGCAAGGTGTAAAAATATATTTCTCAAGCACAAAACAAACCCAAGGAGAAAATTATGAGAGTGTTGGAAATTCAAGATTATTTGCAGCAGTAACTACAGGAGATACAATGGAAACTGCAAAAGAAAAAGTATATAAAGCCCTAGAACGGAAATGTAGATGAGGTATTACATTATAGAAAAGATATTGGAAACATGTATAAACATTAATTTGAAAAATATAATATAAATAAAAGAAAGGGAATAAAAAAATGAGAAAAACAAAAATTTTAGCACTTATTTTATTAACAGTTTTAAGCTTGACATTCTTATTAGGAAATACTGTTTTTGCTACAAATGCAGAAGATGGTATAATGCCTATAAATGAAGACGAAACTACAAATGATGGACAAAACCCTGCATCAGGCGCGAGAACAGATGTAGATATTCATGAAGGAGACCTATATGTAGCTTCAGGAAACAAGGCATATGTTATGGACCAAATGGTTGATGGAAACGTATTTATTTTTGGAAACAATGTAACAGTTACTGGAGAAATAAATGGTTCATTATTTGTATGTGGTTCAAATATTGAAATTACAGAAAGTGCATATGTAGCATGTCATCTATTTGCTTTTGCAAATGAATTAACTATTGATGGGATGGTTTTAGATGCATATGTAGCAGCAAATAATTTAAAACTTGGAGAAAATGCAGGAGTTTATAGACAAATAATTGCAGCAGCTGGTAAAATGGAACTTGCAGGAAATGTAGGAAGAGATGCATTCCTTTATGGAGAAGATATAGATATTACAGGAGAAAGCTTTACTGTATATGGGAACTTAAATTATGAAGCAAAAAATGAAATAATAAATGCTGATAAATTAAAAGTTGAAGGTGAAACTAAATTTAATAAATCAAAAGAAGAATCAGATACTACAGCTGATGTAGTTTTAGATTATGTACTTGGAGCTGTTCGGAACAGTTGCATTTGACTTGTTATTATACTTATTAATATGTTTAATTGCACCTAAATTTGTAAAAAAAGCAAAAGAATATGTTTCGCTTCACGGACTACTTGCAGTTGCAATAGGTCTTGCATTTACAATACTAATACCAATTATAGCATTTATATTCCTATTGACAGGAGTACTAGCAGGAATTGGATTGTTTATGGCACTTGTATATGCCGTAGTTCTTATGGTAAATGCATTTATAGTTGCAGTAGTAGCAAATGAATTTATTACTTCAAAATTAAATATAGAAGATAAATTCAAAAAAGGCTTATTATTAGTTCCAGTATCACTTGTGCTTTGGGCATTAAGCAAGATACCATTTATAGGTGGAATAATTAGCTTACTTGTATTATTAGCAGGAACTGGAATAGTTTGTATTTATCAATATGATAAAAGAAAAGAAGTATAATACTTGAAATTAACATAAATATAATATATAATATATACCATAAATAAAACCTGAAGGAGGAAAAGTTTATGGTAGAAAGAGAAGTACGGAAAGTAGAGGATCTTTTAGGATATATATACAAAATAAAAGATATAAAACATATTGGCATAAGAAAGATTGAAGCTGAATGCGGAATATCACAAGGCTATATATGCAAATGGAAACAATTCTCACCAAGCTTAGATAATGTGCTTAAAGTATTATCAGTACTTGATGCTAAAATGGTGCTTCGCACAGAAGAATTAGAAGAAGAGTGCACTGAAAGTGAAAGTGAGAATACCGAAGAAGTAGAAACCAGAGATATGGAGCATGGCGAAACAGAGGTATCAGAATTAGACATGTTAATACTTGGCACAGCAGAAAAGGCATTAAAAAAATGTAATTCTCTTTCAGAGAAGGAAAGACTGTATAAAGTCTTACAGGCGTTCCTTTGAAAAGGAGAAAAAGGCTAGAGAAATGGGATATATTCCCTACTCTGGTCTTTTTTGTTTAAAAACAGTTCATTAAAATGTAACAATTAAGAGATTTGAGTTTATAGATGTCCTGCAACGGGTAGTTATATATTATTTTTTACGTTCCGCTCTCCAAGGCGTTTATACTTCTGCTATGTTAAGTTTTAGATACACACTGTACTTTTTTCATAAAAAAACCTTGGGTAGGTCGTACTCGCTTAAAAATAATATATAAGCTACCCTGCGCGGACTTTAATTTTCATTATCTCTCTGACTTGTTACATTTAATTATGAATATATCGTGAAATTACTTGATATTTTTTTTCTTTTTTTATATAATGGCAATAGCATTTTATTATTTGAAGAAAAAACGGAGGAATATATATGTTTTGTGCTTTGATAATGGCAGGAGGAAAAGGGACAAGGTTTTGGCCAAAATCAACAGAAGAGATGCCAAAGCAGTTTTTAAAATTAATAGACGAAAAAACAATGATACAACTTACATATGATAGATTACTTAAAACAATGCCAGCAGAAAGAATATTTGTTGCAACTGGTGAGAGATATAAAGAATTAGTAAAAAAGCAATTAGAAAGCTTACCAGAAAGAAATATTATAATAGAACCAGAAGGAAGAAATACAGCACCTTGCATATTACTTGCATGTCTTTATATAAAACAAATATATGAAGACGCAACAATAGCAGTACTTCCATCAGACCATGCAATAAAGAATGGAGAAGAATTTTGTAATATTTTAAATACAGCAAAAGACTATGTAGAAAATAAAAATAAACAGGCAATAGTAACAATTGGAATAAACCCAAATAGACCAGAGACAGGTTATGGGTATATTAAATTTGAAAAAGAAGATAGAGAAGTTATAAAAGTAGAAAGATTTGTTGAGAAACCAAACCTTGAAACTGCAAAAGAGTATCTAAGCCAAGGAGGATATCTTTGGAATGCAGGTATGTTTATATTCGATGTAGGTAATATGCTAAATGAATTAGAACATAATTACTCAAGCTATGAAATTTTAAGCCATTTGCCAAAAATAGAAAGCACAAACTATAAAGAAGAACTTGATAAATTGTATCCAAAGTGTGAGTCTATATCAATAGACTATGCAGTAATGGAAAAATCAAAGAATATCTATGTGATTCCGGGAGACTTTGGATGGGACGATATTGGAACATGGAACTCATTAGAAAGATATAAAGAAAAAGACGAAAGTGATAATATTCTAAATGGAAATATAAAGAACTACAATTCTAAAAACAATATCATTTATGCAGGAGACAAAAAAGTAATTTTATTGGATGCAGAAAATATATTTTGCATAGATACAGACGAAGTATTAGTTATTGGAAACAAAGATAGTATTTCTAAAGTACACGAATTGAGAAACATAGAAAAATAAGAAAGGATGTTAAAAATGAAAGTCGCAATAGTAGCTGACTGGCTTACAAATATGGGTGGAGCTGAGCAATGTATAATAAACTTACATAAATGTTTCCCAGAAGCACCTATATATACAACATTTTATAGTCCAGAGAATATGTCAGAAGAATTTAAAGAAATGAATATTATAACATCTTCACTTCAAAAAAAGAAATCAAAAGAATATAATCATAAAAAATATTTACCATTTATGCCAAAAGCATTTGAAGAATTCAATTTAAATGAGTATGATGTTGTAATTAGTGGATGTTCAGCATGTGCTAAAGGAATAATAACAGGACCACATACTCTTCATATATGTTACTGTTATACACCAATGCGTTATGCATGGGAAATGAGAGATGAATATACAGAAGGAATGTCAAAATTTAAGACAAAGCTTATTAGATATTTCATGAATTATATGAGACTATGGGACTATCAAGCAGCTCAGAGAGTAGACGAGTTTATTGCAATATCTAAAGAAGTAAAGGAAAGAATAAATAAGCATTATAGAAGGGAAGCAGAAGTTATTTTTCCACCAACTAGAACAGATAAATTTTTACCTTCAAATGAAGAAAAAGATTACTATTTCATAGTATCAAGACTTGTAAAATATAAAAGATATGATTTAGCAGTAGAAGCATGCTCAAAACTTCATAAAAAACTTATCATAATAGGTGATGGACCAGAAAGAGAAAACTTACAAAAAATCGCTGATAAAGAATATGTTACATTTATGGGAAGACAGCCAGACGAAGTGGTAGAAAAATATATATCAGAATGTAAGGCTTTAATTTTCCCAGGAGAAGAAGATTTTGGGATTGTCCCAGTAGAAGCAATGTCTTGCCGGAAGGCCAGTTATTGCATTTGGGCGAGGTGGAGCATTAGATACAGTTATAGATAAAAAAACAGGAATATTTTTTAAAGAGCAAACGAGCGAGAGCTTAATGAATGCAATAAAAGAATTTGAAACGCTAAAGTTTGACAAAAGTGAGATAAGAAATCATGCGTTAAAGTTTAGTGAAGAAAATTATAGAAAACAAATAACAGATTTTATAAATGAAAAATACAATGAAAAATTAAGAATGGGGGAAAATTAAATGAAAAAAGCATTAATTACAGGAATTACGGGACAAGATGGTTCTTATTTAGCAGAACTATTATTAGAAAAAGGATATGAAGTATATGGTATATGGAGGAGAAAAAGTACAGTTGATTATGGAAATGCTAAACACCTAAAAGATAAAGTAAAACTAATATATGCAGATTTAACAGATTTAGCTTCACTTATGGATGCTGTAAGGGAATCTAATCCTGATGAAGTATACAACCTAGCTGCACAAAGCTTTGTTGCTACATCTTGGGATACACCAGTAGGTACAGCAGAAATAGATGCTATAGGTGTCTTAAATATGCTTGAAGCAATAAGAAAAGTAAAACCAGATGCTAGATTTTATCAAGCATCTACAAGTGAAATGTTTGGTAAAGTTCAAGAAATACCACAAAAAGAGACAACACCTTTCTATCCAAGAAGCCCATATGGAGTTGCAAAACTTTATGGTCACTGGATAACAAAGAATTATAGAGAAAGCTATGATATGTTTGCTTGTTCTGGAATCTTGTTTAACCATGAATCTGAAAGACGTGGAGAAGAATTTGTTACAAGAAAAATAACAATGGCTGTAGCTAAAATAAAGATGGGAATGCAAGATGTATTAGAACTTGGAAATTTAGATGCAAAAAGAGATTGGGGACATTCTAAAGATTATGTAGAAGCTATGTGGTTAATGCTTCAGCAAGATACTCCAGACGATTATGTTATATCTACAGGAGAGACACATCCTGTGAGAGAATTTGTAACACTTAGCTTTAAGGCTGCTGGAATGGATGTAGAATGGCATGGAGCAGGAAGTGAAGAATATGCTACATTAAAAGGAACAGAAAAAATTGTAGTTAAAGTAAATCCAAAATTCTACAGACCTGCAGAAGTAGAACTATTAATTGGTGACTGTTCAAAAGCTGAAAAAGTATTAGGCTGGAAAAGAAAAATAAGCTATGAAGATTTGATTAATAGAATGGTTAAAAATGATTTAGAATTACTTGCAAAATAGAGAGGATAAAATATATATGAAGAAAGTACTTATAACAGGTGCAGGTGGATTTGTTGGTAAATACTTGATAAAAGAGTTTAAAGAAAATGGTTATCAAGTAATTGCTTGTGATATTAAGAAAACAGAAAATATAGATAATGATATACCATATTTCGATATGGATATCTTAGATAAAGAGAGAATACAAAATGTCTTTACTGAAGTAAAACCTGATTATGTGATAAACCTTGCAGCGATTAGCTCAGTTGGATTATCTTGGAAAATCCCAGAAAAAACAATGGAAGTTAATATAATAGGTACAATTAACATTTTAGATGCTGCATATAAAGTTATACCAAATGCTAAAATAATGTTAATTGGCTCAAGTGAAGAATATGAGCAAAGTGATAAACCACTTAAAGAAGAAGATATAGTAAATGCAAATAACCCATATGGAATATCTAAAGTTGCAGCAGAAAATGTTGCAAAAATGTATAAAGATAAATATGGCTTAAATGTAGTGTGCACAAGAAGCTTTAATCATACAGGGCCTCGGACAGCTTGACACATTTGCAATGCCAAGTTTTTGCAAGCAAGTTGCTGAAATTGAAAGAACAGGAAAACCACGGTAAGATTTCTGTACGGAAATTTATCCGCATATAGAGATATATCAGACGTTAGAGATGTAGTCACTGTTTATAGGAAATTATTAGAAGAAGACGAAAAAGAATTGGTATATAATGTAGGTTCTGGGAAATCATACAAAATAGAAGAGTTACTAAAATATATTATATCTTTATCAAGTCAAGATATAGAAATAGTTATCGACGAAGAAAAGGTTAGAAAAATAGATACACCATATATCCAAGCAGATAATTCAAAAACAGCTAAGTATTTTAAACGGTACAGATATAAAAGAAACCTTAAAAGAAATGTATGAAAGTTATAAAGGGTAGTTAGAAAATGAAAGTTGCAGTAGATGCTAGAATGTATAATATGTCTGGAATAGGAACGTATATACAAAATTTAGCAAAAAACAATTGTTACAAAATAGCACTTGGAAATGAACTTGAACTTAAAAATATTCCTGAAATAGAAAAAGTAATTAAATTCGATTCACCTATATATGGAATAAAAGAACAGCTTAAATTTCCATACAAAGAACTAAAAAAAGCTAAAGTAGACCTTTTACATGTACCCCACTATAATGTACCTTTATTTTATAAGGGAGATATGATAGTTACAATACATGATTTAACACATTTAGTTTATAGTGAGTTTTTTGGAAATCCTCTTAAAAAGTATTATGTAAAATTCATGATGAAAAAGGCAATAAAAAAGTCAAAAGCTATACTTACAGTATCAGAGTGCACAAAAAAAGATATACTAAGGTATTTTAAAATTGATGAAAACAAGATTATAGTAACATACAATGGCTTAAAAGAAAACGCAAGGGAGAAGCAAAAAGAAAAAATTGGATATTTATATGATAAGTTTAATATTCCAAGAGACAAAAAAATTCTTATGTATGTAGGAAATTTGAAGCCACATAAAAACTTAGAAGGATTACTTGAAGCATTTAGTAAACTAAAGAATAATTCTGAGTGTGTGTTATTATTAGTAGGAAAGGCTTTTGAAAATTATTTAGGTTTGCAAGATAAAGAGAAAGAATTAAATATAGAAAACAAAGTTATACATACAGGAATAGTAAATGAAGAAGAATTAATAGATTTATATAATTTAATAGATTTATTCGTATTTCCTTCATTTTATGAGGGGTTTGGTTTACCTGTCATAGAAGCTATGGCTTGTGGTGCAAAAGTAGTATCTTCAAATGCATCTTCACTTCCAGAAGTTGGAGGGGACTTAATACCATATTTTGACCCAAAAGATATAGAAGATATGATAAAAAAAATAGAAGATGAACTTGCAAGAGAAGATAAAAAAGAAGATAAAGAAAAAAGAATAAAATGGGCCAAAAGCTTTGACTGGAAGGAAACAGCAAAGAAAACAAACGAAATATTTAAAATTTATGATAAACAGTAGAAAAAAGGAGTTTTGACAATGGAATTAACATTATTTGGAGTAGTTACAATAGCCGTATCAATATACGCATTTTTTAAAAATAAAAAGTTATTATTATATATGGTAGTATTTTTATCAACATTTACAGCAGCAGAACTTTTGCATATAAATATTACAACAACACCACTTCAAACTTTTGAGTTTACAGGAGTAATGTGGCTTTTAAGAGAAGTTATAGATTTTATAAAGGCAAAGCCAAAAATAAGTAAAGAAAAAATTATAGAAGGATTAAAGAAAAATAAACTAGGTTCAGCTTTTATAATGTTTATAATTGCAATAGTACTTGGAGAATTATATCTTTTGATATCAAGAACATCAGTACCATATACAGATATTTTTGGAGAGCCTGCTTTATTAAAATTTAGCATGTCAAATATAACACAGAGCATAATTATAATATTTGTATTCGTTATGATGACAGTTTTATCATTTAAGATAAAAACAAAAGAAGAAGTAAAAGAATTATTAAAAGTATTTTGTATAAGCTCAATATTTGCAGTAGTATGGGGATTGCTTCAATTTGTAACATTTTATTTTGGAATACCATACCCAGCATTTTTATTTAATAATAATGTTTATGCAGCACAAGGGTTTGAACAGATAAGCAATAACATAAAAAGAATATGCTCTATTGCGTTAGAGCCATCAACATTTGCAGTTAATCTTGTGTGTTTCTTGCCGTTTGTAATAGGAACATTCTTAAGCTTAAAAAATAAATTTAAAGATAAAAAATATATATTAACATTTGTATTATTAGTAGTTACAACTGCATGTGCAATACTTTCAACATCTTCTACAACATATGTAGGTTTAATTGCAATATATGGATTATTTGGATTATATATTTTATTTAGCTTTATAAAAAATCGGAATATTATCAGATAGAAAAAGCAATTTCCTAAAATTACTTGTAACAACAGTTGTTTCATGTACAATTGCACTTGGTCTAAGTGTTGGATTTGTAAAAATTGGATATAAATTAAAAACAATAGAGCCATTACCTATAATACAGGAGGTAAAAGACCCTGATAGTGAAGATAAAGATGAGGAGATCAAGTATCAATCAGCATTCCAAAATATGGCAAGAACAATAAAGCAAATGACAATAGATAAATTAGCATCAGGTTCTGGTCAAGAAAGAATGAGCATGGAAAGCAAAGGTTTTTCATTATTTAAATATTCTCCAATATTTGGTTTGGGATTTGGCTCATTTAGAACTTTTAGCTTATTTACAAATATTTTGATAAACACAGGAATTTTTGGAGCAATTATCTATTTGTATATGATATTTATAACAGTTAAGGAGCTATTTAAAAATAGAAAAGAAGACGAAGCTTTAAGCGTAATGTTTATAGTTAGTGTATTAGGAGGAAGCGTATCATTCTTTGCTGGAGTTCCAGACTTAGTATTAACATTTTATTGGATAATTATGGTTTTAGGATATAAATATGCATCACTTGAAAAATAAATAGGAGGAGCATTTTATGGTTATTGGAATAGATGCTAGAGGATTAAGTGGTAATAAATCAGGAATACCAACATATATCGAGGAAGTTATTAAAAGGATTAATAATTCTGAAGAAAACAAAGATGAATATATTTTGTATTCATGTAGAGATGTCAAACTTGATATAAATCTAAAAGAAAATATAAAAATAAAACAATGCAAAAGTCACATGCCAGGTAGCTTTTGGTTATATTATGTACTTCCTAAAATGTTAAAGGAAGATAATGTGGATGTATTTTGGGGAACACAGCACTGTCTCCCAAAAAGGAATAAATATACAAAAAACATTAGATTTGTTTTAACAATATGTGACTTAGCAATAAAGAAACTAAAGACAGTTGGGTCTTTTAAAAATACAATAGTCCAAAAACTATTTTTAAAGAAAAGCATAAAACATGCAGATGAAATAATTGCAATATCAAAGGCTACAAAAAATGATATATTAGAAATATATAAAATACCTGAAAATAAAGTAAAGGTAGTATACTGTGGAACTAATATACACGAGGAAAAAGAGCTTACAGAAAAAGAAAAAAGACAAATAGAAGAAAAATTTAAAATAAAAGATACTCCATATATATTTTTCTTAAGTACAATAGAACCTAGAAAAAATATTGAGACATTGATAAAAGCATTTAACTATATAAGAAGAAAAGAAGATATGAATTTAAAATTAATATTAGCAGGGGGACTTGGATGGAAATATCAAGGAGTATTAGACTTAATGCAAAATTCAGAATTTAAAGAAGATATAGTAATGCCAGGATATATATCAAAAGAAGAAAAGAGTTTTCTATATGAAAATGCAGAGTGTTTTGTATATCCTTCGCTATATGAAGGATTTGGACTTCCAATATTAGAAGCGATGTCAAACAAGGTGTTAGTTGTAACTGGAAATAATTCTTCACTTCCAGAAGTTGGGGGGGAAGCAGCATTTTATTATGAAAGCACATTAAATTATAGTGCACTTGGAAATAAGATATTAGAAGTTATAAATTTATCAGAAGAAGATAAGAAAAGTAAGATAAATCAAGGCTTAGAGCAAGTTCAAAAATTTACTTGGGAAAATACAGCAAAAGAGACAATTGAAATATTAAACAAGAAAAATTAATTTTTAAGGAGCAAAAATGAATATTGGAATAGATGCAATGTGGCTTGGAAAGCAAAAGACTGGAATAGGTACATATGTAGAAAAGATTTTAGAAGAATTAAATAGAACTGACAAGAATAATAAGTATTATTTATATTCAAATTCAGATATAGTACTTGACTTTAAGCCAAATGCAAATTTCATTATAAAAGAAAATATCGAGGGAAGAAGAGTAAGATGGATAAATTATGAGATTCAGAAAATGCTTGCAGAAGATAAGATAGATATATTCTGGGGACCACAGTATATGCTTCCTAAAAGAAACAAATACACAAAAAATATTAAATTTTATATCACAATATATGATTTAGCAATGAACAAATTCAAGAATGTTGGTGCATTTAGAAATATATTATCAATAAAGTTATTTTTAAAACGAAACATGAAATCAGCAGACAAAATAATTGCAATATCAAATTCTACAAAAAAAGATATAATGGAAATGTACAAAGTTCCTGAAGAAAAAATTTCAGTAACATATTTGGGAGTGAATTTTCCAAAATCTGATGAAAAATTAGAAATAAATGAAGAAGAAATAAGAGAAAAGTTTAAAATAAAAAATACACCATATCTATTTTTCTTAAGTACAATAGAACCTAGAAAAAATATAGAAACTTTGATAAAATCATTTGAATATATTAAAGAAAAAAAAGGTACAAATTTGAAACTTATTTTAGCAGGACGGACTTGGATGGAACTACGAAAATATATTAAAGTTATATGAAGAATCTAAATTTAAAGAAGATATAATAATGCCAGGATATATATCAAAGGAAGAAAAAAAATTCTTATATGAAAATGCAAAAATGTTTGTATACCCATCACTTTATGAAGGATTTGGACTTCCGATTTTGGAAGCAATGGTAAATAAATCAATAGTTATAACTGCAAATAATTCTTCACTTCCAGAAGTTGGAGGAGATGTAGCTTTTTACTATCAAAACGTATTAGATTATGAAGAGCTTGGAAATAAAATACTAGAAGTTATGGACTTAAATGAAGCAGAAAGACAAAAAAAGATACAAGAAGGACTAGAACATGCAAAGAAGTTTACTTGGGAAAAGTGTACAAAAGAAACAGCAAATATTCTATGTGAAGGGGAGAGTTTAGGTGAAATATAATCTTGGAATAGATTTAACATATATAATGGATGATAGACCATCAGGAATAAAAAAACATGGTGAAGAGATTGTATCAGGACTTTTGAAATTTGATGACGACTATAATATCACAATTTTTGTAGATAATGATTTAAAAGAGATTTACAAAGAAAAATTCCCAAATTGCAAAGTCATAAGCCAAAAAGTATGGTTTAAAAACGTTAGATATATTAAAAGAATAAATAGATTAAATTTCGTTAAGTCTATAAAAACAGCAAAGGTAAAAAAAGCAAATTTAGATATTATGATTTATCCATATATTGCACCAAACACAGTCATATTAGAAAATGAGAAAAAGATAATTTCAATACTAGATGTAATACCATTAGATGAAATAGAAGATAAAACTTCATCTGAATATGCTAAATTAAAACAAGCTAATGTAAATATAATGAATAAAACAAAATCTATTGTTACACTTTCAAATTATTCTAAAAAAAGATTAGAGGAAATAAACCCCAAATATAATGGAAGAATCACAGTAATTCCAAGCCCAGTAGATATTCCAAAAGAAACTAAAAAGCCTTCAAGTGAAATTATAAATTCAAAAGACCCATATATATTATCAATAAATTCATTTTTTAAACACAAAAATCAAATTACTCTTTTAAAAGCATTTAATATGATAAAAGATAAAATTCCAAATAAGTTAGTATTTGTTGGAAGACCTGAACTTGATTCTTTATCAAGTGGATATAGAGAAGTAGAAAGATATATAAAAGAAAAAGGACTAGAGAAAAGAGTAATTATGCTTTCTGGAATATCAGACGAAGATAGAAGTAGCCTTTTTTATAATGCAGACTTATTTATCACAACATCACTTAGAGAAGGCTTTGGAAGAACGCCAGTTGAAGCTGCACTGTGCAAAGTTCCAGTAATATCTTCAAAAGAAACTTCTTTAGAAGAAGCAACAATGGGAGAAGTTTTCTATTATGAAGATGGAAAAAATTATGAAGAACTTTCAAAGAAAATATTAGAGGTGTTAGAAAATAAACCATCAATAGAAAAATTAGAAAACATATCAAAAAAACTTAAAGCAGAATATAACGAAGAAGAGATTGCAAAAAAATATATAGAAACAATAAAAGAAGTATTGGAGGAAGGATAAAATGCAAAGAACTAAACAGTCAGTAAAAAATGCATCTTTTGCAATAATTGCACAAATTGTTCAGCAAGTGCTTAGAGTAGTGGTTCGTATTGCATTTATCAGAGTGTTAGGGGAGTACCTAGGAATAAATGCTGTATTCTCTGATATTTTAGTTGCTCTTCAATTAGTAGAAATTGGAATAGGTCCTGCAATAGCTTTTAGCTTATATAAACCACTTAGCTGCAATGATACTGAAAAAGTAAAATCATTAATGAAACTATTTAAGAAAGCATATAGAATTATAGGAACAGTAATATTAATTGCAGGTATATTATTTATGCCATTTTATGGATTTTTCATAAACGATATTGAAAATCAAAATATGGCAAGCTTAAATACTGTATATTTAATATTTATTTTTGATACAGCAATCTCATATTTTTACTCATATTACAGAACACTTTTAATTAGTGACCAAAAAAAATATTTAGACACTGCTATACATACTGGAGTTTTACTTGTAATTTCAGTTTTACAAATAGTATTAATCTATGTAACTAGAAACTACTATATATATTTAGCTATACAAGTATTAGGCACAATTTCTACAAACTTTATTGCATCAAGAGTTGCAATGAAACAGTATCCATACCTTAAAGAAAAAAATGTAGAAAAACTGGATGAAAATACATTTGGAGAAATAAAGAAAAATGTTTTTGCAATGATATTCCACAAGATTGGTGGTGTTATAAGAGACGCAACAGATAATCTTCTTATTTCCAAATATATAGGACTTGCACTTTCAGGAATATATTCAAACTATTTTATGATTACAAAAGCACTAAACACACTAATTTCACAAGTGTTTTCTGCGGTTTTATCAAGCGTTCGGCAATTTACATGCAACACGTTCTGAAGAAGCTCAAAGAGAAGTGTTTTATAATATTAATTTTATTAACTTTTGGATAGCATCTTTTTGTGCATGTTGTTTTGGAATGCTAATTCGGACCATTTATTGTAACAATATCAAACGAAGGATATTTACTTCGGTACTTTCATAACAATACTTATATCACTTCGTTTTTACCTAGATATAATGAGAAAGACTCCTTGGATGTTTTGTGAGGCAGCAGGAGTATATTGGAATGGAAAAACAAAACCATTATGGGAAGTTGCTGTAAACTTAGTAGTATCACTTATACTTGTAAAAACCATAGGAATTGCAGGTGTATTTATTGGTACAATAGTCGCAATCTTGGTAGTTGACCTTCCAGTTGAACCACACTTGGTTTCTAAATATGTTTTAAAAGGTGGAATTGCAAAATATTATATACAATATATAAAATACTTTGTTGTGACTGCTTTAATGTATGCAATTTCATATTTTGCTTGTAATTTACTTCCTGGGTCAATTGGTGGATTTGGAGGAATTATACCATTCATATTAAGAGCAATAGTTTCAGTTATTATAACAAACTTAATCATAGTAATTACAATGTTTAGAACAAATGAATTTAAGTATACAATAGATTTAGTAAAGAAAATGCTTGGGTCATTAAAAAATAGGCTTGGGTTGAAAAAAACTTAAGAATTTGAATAGTAAAAGAGGTATTTTGCAAATGAAAGAAAAACTTCTAAATTGGATAAAAAAACATAAAATACTACTATTTACGATTTTATCAGGTCTAATTGGAATGTCTGTTTTTGTTATAATATATGGTTATAAGGTGTTAAATGTAACAGACGATACTTGGTTACATGCTTCATGGCTTCATAATACTTGGTTGTATCCATCAGGAGATTTAACGCAGCATTATTATGGATGGGTTTCTTTTAGAAATTCAGATTGTACATTTCCATTAGGATTATTTAATACATTGTCATATCCAAATTATGCATCAATAATGTTTACAGATTCAATTCCATTATTTGCAATAATATTTAAAGCTATATCTTTCATTCTGCCAGAAACATTTCAATATTTTGGTATCTTTGGACTTATGTGTTATGTATTACAAGGAATATTTGCATTTACTTTACTTAGAAAATTTATAAATAATAAATTTTATGTTATGGTTCGGAACAGTATTTTTTATCGTTTCTCCATATATACTACAAAGAATGTTTTATCATACTGCTTTAAGTGCGAATTTCTTGATACTTGCTTCACTTTGTCTTTGGGCATATAGAGATAATTATAGGCAAAGACCAAAAAGGAAAATAGTATTGTGGACTTTATTATTAAGTATATCAACATTGATACATATATATTACATTCCAATGATAGTTATTATAATGCTTTCTTCATTTGTTTCAGAATTTATGGAAGATAAAAAATCATATAAAGTTTCTATTATAACTTTTATTATATCGTGTGTAAGTTCTATTTTACTTATATGTATTATAGGAGCATCAAATGTAAATTCGTATTATCTAGATGGACTAAATATATATAATGCCAATTTAAATACATTCTTTAATCCACAAGGATTTTCAACTGTTTTGCAAGATTTCGAAGTAGCAACTTGTCGGAGAATATGAGGGATTAGGATATTTAGGATTTGGAATACTTTTAATGTGTTTTTTATCAGTAATACTAGTTATAAAAAATTATAGTAAAGACAAGGCAATACAAACTTTAAAAAATCCCAATATAATATTCTTAATTCTATGCTTTTTGGGAGGATTTATACTTTCATTAGGAACAAGCATAAAACTTGGACCAAAAGTATTAACAAATATATCATATCCGAATTTCATAGAAAACTTACTTGGAGCATTTAGAGCTTCAGGAAGATTTATATGGACCCCATGCTACTTAATATTTTTGATAAGTATGTGCCTAGTGAATAAGAATATAGATAGTAAGAAAGCAGCAAATTGTCTTATAATACTGTGCCTAGTTATTCAATTATTAGATTTGAAGAAAGTAATGACTAATAAATTTAACTATGAAGAACAGAAATATGACTTTGACAGAGCTACTTGGGAAACAGTTTTAGATGAATACAATCATGTTTTTTATCTTAAGAGTTTTGAATTTACTTCAGAAGAGCTTATGAAGATGGAGTATATTGCAAATCAAAATGGATGTACAGTTAGTAACTTTTATTTTGCAAGACCAGTTAAAGGAGTAAAAGAAACAGAAAATGAAAATTTAGAGAAACTTAAAAAATCTGAAATGCCAGATAAATCTGTATATATTCTAAAAATAGGTCAAGAAGATTTATTAAAGGAAGCAAACTTATATTACTATAAGATTGAAGACTATATAGTTGTTGCTCCAAAGGAAATAAAAGGGCTAAATACAATAAATATATAATTAAGGGAGGGTTAAATTATGGATTACCTAGAAAAATATGAAAAGTGGTGCACTGATGAGGTATTTGATGAAGATACAAAAAAAGAATTATTAAGCTTAAAAGGAAACGATCAAGAAATAAAAGAAAGATTTTATAAAGAATTAGAATTTGGTACAGGAGGCTTAAGAGGAATAATAGGTGCTGGAACTAACAGAATGAATATATATACTGTTGGGAAAGCAACACAAGGATTAGCAAATTTCATAAAAAAAGAAAAAGGAGAAGTAAAAGGTGTTGCAATAGCATATGACTCTAGACATATGTCAGAAGAATTTAGTGAAATGGTAGCTTTATGCCTAAATGCGAATGGAATAAAAACATACAGATTTGAATCTTTAAGACCAACGCCAGAGCTTTCATTTGCTCTTCGTGAACTTCGGATGTATCTCAGGAATAGTAATTACAGCAAGTCATAATCCACCTGAATATAATGGATATAAAGTATACTGGGAAGATGGAGCGCAAGTGACTGCTCCAAAAGATAAAGAAATAATAAATGAAGTTTTAAATGTAAAAGAATATAGCGAAATCAAAAGCATGAAAAAAGAAGAAGCTGTATCTAAAGGACTATATCATGAAATTGGAAAAGAAATAGACGATAGATATCTAGAAGAAGTTAAAAAACAATCTTTAAATTTCGATGTTATAAAAGAAATGGCAGACGATATAAAAATTGTATATACACCATTACATGGAACAGGGAACATTCCAGTTAGAAGAGTATTAAAAGAACTTGGATTTAAAAATGTATATGTAGTAGAAGAACAAGAAATGCCAGATGGAGATTTTCCAACAGTTAGTTATCCAAACCCAGAAGACCCTAAAGCATTTGAGCTTGCATTAAAACTTGCAAAAGAAAAGAATGCAGATATTGTTCTTGCAACAGACCCTGATGCAGATAGATTAGGTGTTTATGCAAAAGACCCTAAAACAAACGAATATGTTTCATTTACAGGAAATATGTCTGCACTACTTATTGCAGAATATATATTATCAGAAAAAAAGAAAAGAAATATTATACCTGCAAATGGAGCAATAGTTTCAACTATTGTATCTTCAAACATGACAAGAGCTGTATCAGATGAATATGGTATAAAATTAATAGAAACACTAACAGGCTTTAAATTTATAGGAGAGCAAATAAAATTCTTTGAGCAAGATAAAAGTTATGAGTATTTATTTGGCTTTGAAGAAAGCTATGGATGTCTTGCAGGCACTCATGCAAGAGACAAAGATTCAGTAGTTGCAGTAATGTTACTTTGCGAAGCAGCAGCATTTTATAAGAAACATGGAATTACTTTATGGGAGCAAATGATAAACATTTATGAAAAATATGGATATTATAGAGAAACTCTAGCTACAATAACTTTGAAAGGAATAGATGGAGCAGAAAAGATAAAATCTATAATAGAAAAATTAAGAAATACCCCATGTGAAAATATAGGAGATTTTAAAGTAGTAGAAATTAGAGATTATAAAGAAAAGAAAACTAAGAATCTAATAACAGGAGAAAATGGAGTAACAACCCTTCCTGAATCTAATGTATTATATTATGCACTTGAAAATGATGCATGGTGCTGTGCAAGACCATCTGGTACAGAACCAAAAATTAAATTCTATATGGGTGTTAAAGAAGGAAGCATGGAATCAGCAAATAAAAAACTTGAAGAACTAAAATTAGCAATGCTTAAAATATGTGAATAATAAAGAGAAAGAGAAAAAGCTATGGAACCTATATTTTTTGAACCTATATATAAAAATGTTATATGGGGTGGAAATAATATATCAAAAATATTTGAGAGAAATATCATAGGGGATAATATTGGAGAATCTTGGGAATTATCTGCACATAAAAACGGTCTAAGCGTTATTGCAAATGGAGAATTTCAAGGAAGAAGTTTAGATGATTTATTTAATGATAAGGAACAAAAAAGTAAAGTTTTTGGAATGCACTGTGAAGATTTAGACAAATTTCCAATACTTGCAAAATTTATAGATGCAAACAAAAGCTTATCTATACAAGTACACCCAAATAATGAATATGCAAAGAAAAATGAAAATGATTCTGGTAAGACTGAAGTATGGTATGTAATGGATTGCAAAGATGATGCTAAAATAATATATGGATTTAATGATAATGTAAATAATGATAATATAAAGTCTGCAATGGGAAATATAGAGAAAAATGTTAATTATATAGATGTACATAAAGGAGAGTTTATTGAAATACCTTCAGGCACTATACATGCAATAATGGATGGAGTATTTATATGTGAAATACAACAGAATAGTGATGTAACATATAGAGTATATGATTGGAATAGAGTAGATAGCTTAGGAAAACCAAGAGAATTGCATACAGAAAAAGCACTAGATGTAATAAATTTAAATAACAAAAGAGAAATATATAATTATAATTTAATAAAGAACGATACATCTATGTATAAGTCAGACATTTTCAATATAGATATGGTAAACATTAATGGAAAAAAAGAAGAACTGTCAAGCAAAGAAAGTTTCTTAGAATATATTGTTATAGAAGGGAAGCGGAGAAATAAAAACAGAGAATTTCTTAAGAGAAATAAAAAAAGGAGATACATTCCTAATTCCATCAAATTTGGGAAAATATACTTTATTAGGAGAATTAAAACTTATGAAAGCTTGGATATAAAATAAAGAAATTTAAAGCCATAGTTTTATAATGCTATGGCTAATTTTTTTAGTGAAAGTTAAAAAAATTAGCAAAAACTATTGACAAGTGCTAAAAAAAAGTATATCATATTAGCAGTCGATAAAAAAGAGTGCTAATATATACAAAAGGGGTGACAAGTAAATGCTAGATGAACGTAAAAGAAAAATATTAAAAGAAATTGTAGATGAATACATAGAATCAGCAGAACCTGTTAGCTCAGCAATCATTGTAGAAAAATATGAACAAGATATAAGCTCAGCAACTGTTAGAAATGATATGGCAGAGCTTGAAAAAGCAGGATATTTGGAAAAACCTCATACATCAGCAGGAAGAATACCTTCAGCAAAGGGATATAGGCTATATGTAGATGAACTACTTAAATATGATGATATAAGCTTAGAAGAAATCAAATATATTGGGGAAAAACTTGAAAATAAAGTTGCAGGAATAGAAGAACTTACAAAGATTGCAACAACAACTTTATCAGAAATTACACATTATACAACAGTGAGTATTGGACCCAAAACATCAAAACAAAACATAGAAGAGATTAAATTTGTAATGTTAGGAACAAGAATGCTTATGGGTATAATTGTAACAGATACAGGGCTTGTTCGTGAAACAATTATAAAATTTGATGAAGATATAACAGAAGAACAAATCGAAACTCTAAATTACTTTTTTAATAATAAATTAAAAGGAGAGCCACTTGAAAAAATAGATACATCTTTTGAAGAGTACATTTTTAGAGAGTTAAAATATAGTATAAATATAATAAAGCCTATTATAGAGCAAATGCAAAAACTTATAGAGGAAGAAGAAAAAATATATTTAGAAGGTACAAATAAATCTTTTGAACTTCCAGAATTTAGAAGTCTAGAACTTGCTAAGAATTTTGTAAATATATTAGATACAAAAGAAGTTATGCTAGATATACTAGATACAGGGTTTGCAGATGATATAAAGATATATATAGGTGATGAGAGTGATAATGAAGATTTAAAAGACTTTAGTATAGTTACATTTAAACATGCAATTGGCGACAAAGATATAGGAACAATAGGAATAATAGGACCAAAAAGAATGAATTATTCAAAGGTTGTTTCTGTTATGAAATATATTAGTAAAAAACTTAATGACGATTTAAATAGAAAAGAGTAAATAATTTTTGGGATAGGAGGAAAACTATGGAAGAAAATGAAAATGTTGAAGAAGAAACAAAGTTAGAAGAAAATAGTGAAAACAAAAATGCTGTAAAAATACAAGAAGAACTAGATAATACTACAGATAGACTAAAAAGAATTATGGCAGAATTTGATAATTTCAAAAAAAGAAGTGCCAAAGAAAGAGAAGTACTTTATAGTTCTATTGTAGGAGATGTTGCATGCAAATTATTGCCAGTTTTAGATAACTTAGAAAAAGCTGCAAATGCAGAGACAGAAGATACAAACTATAAGCAAGGAATAGACTTAGTATTAAAACAATATATTGATATGCTTAAATCATTTGGAATAGAAGAAATAGAAAGTATAGGAAAGACATTTGACCCAGAACTACATGAAGCAATCAGTATGGTTCAAGACGAAACTTTAGGTGAAAAAGAAATTAAAGAAGAATTCAGAAAAGGATATAAATTGGGCGACAAAGTGATACGTCACTCAATGGTAATAGTCGCTAATTAAGTTATTAATTTTTAAAAAATAAATTATACGAAAGAAGATTTTATAAGATAAAAATAATAAAACTATGGAGGTAAATGAAAAATGGGAAAGATTATAGGAATCGATTTAGGAACAACAAACTCATGTGTAGCAGTTATGGAAGGAGGAGAGCCAGTAGTTATAGCTAATGCAGAAGGAAATAGAACAACACCATCTGTTGTAGCATTTTCTAAAAATGGTGAAAGACTAGTTGGACAAATTGCAAAACGTCAAGCTGTTACAAACCCAGATAACACAATAATTTCTATAAAAAGAGATATGGGAACAAACAGAAAAGTAAAAATAGAAGGAGACGAATTTACTCCTCAAGAAATATCAGCAATGATACTTCAAAAATTAAAAAGTGATGCAGAAAATTATTTAGGACAAAAAGTAACTCAAGCAGTTATAACTGTTCCAGCATATTTTAGTGACTCTCAAAGACAAGCAACAAAAGACGCAGGAAAAATTGCAGGACTAGAAGTTCTAAGAATAATAAACGAACCAACAGCAGCAGCACTTGCTTATGGAATGGATAAAGAAGACACAGATAAAAAAATAATGGTATATGATTTAGGTGGAGGTACATTCGATGTATCAATACTTGATATCGGAGATGGTGTATTCGAAGTTTTAGCAACAAGTGGAAACAACAAATTAGGTGGAGACGACTTTGATGAAAGAATAATAAACTACTTAGTAGAAGAATTCAAAAAAGAACAAGGAATAGATTTATCACAGGATAAAATGGCAATGCAAAGACTAAAAGAAGCTGCTGAAAAAGCTAAAATAGAATTATCAGGAGTAGGTCAAACAAATATCAACTTACCATTTATTACAGCAGATAGTACAGGACCTAAACACTTAGATATAACTTTAACAAGAGCCAAATTTGAAGAATTAATAAATGACCTTGTTGAATCAACACTTGGACCAGTTAATCAAGCACTTAAAGATGCTGGAATATCTGCATCAGAATTACACAAAGTATTATTAGTTGGTGGATCTTCAAGAGTTCCTTGTGTCCAAGAAGCGGTTAAAAAGATAACAGGAAAAGACGCAGATAGAGGTATTAATCCAGATGAATGTGTTGCAATTGGTGCAGCAATTCAAGGAGGAGTTTTATCAGGAGATGTACAAGATTTACTATTACTAGATGTAACACCTTTATCACTTGGAATTGAAACATATGGTGGAGTATTTACAAAATTAATTGAAAGAAATACAACAATACCTACAAAGAAATCACAAATATTTTCAACAGCAGCAGATGGCCAAACAAGTGTAGAAGTACATGTTTTACAAGGTGAACGTGAAATGGCAGCATACAACAAAACACTTGGAAGATTCCAATTATCAGGAATACCAGCAGCACCAAGAGGAGTACCACAAATTGAGGTTACATTTGATATAGATGCAAATGGTATAGTTCATGTATCTGCAAAAGATATGGCAA
>CAOJZU010000015.1 GCA_948466265.1 uncultured Clostridium sp.
CAATTAATTTTATCTATGCGATTTTCAGTGTACTAATCTTTTATTATTACACTATATACTTTTGGTGACTATAACATAAGGGTAATACCTGTTCCCATGCCGAACACAGAAGTCAAGCCTTATGTGCCGAAAATACTTGCGGATTTCTCTGCTGGAAAGATAGGTCGTCGCCAAATTTTTTTATGTTTTAAAATGTCCAATTAGGACATTTATTTTTTTTAAATTTTTTAAAAAAACTATTGCATTTTTAATAGATTTATATTAAAATGGTATCGAAGTGGAGGAAAGTGGTAGAAAGTGTCACAAAAATGATAGGAGGTGGAACATCGGTGTTTATAGGTGAATATGAGCATTCTGCTGATACCAAAGGCAGAGTAATAATGCCAGCAAAGTTAAGAGACGACATAGGGGAAAAATTCATCTTAACAAAAGGACTTGATGGATGCCTTTTTGCTTATTCACAAACCGAATGGTTAAACTTCGAAGAAAAACTAAAAACACTTCCGCTTACAAATAAAAATGCTAGAGATTTCGTAAGATTTTTCCTATCAGGAGCTATCGAGTGTGAAATCGATAAGCAAGGAAGATTTTTAATTCCAAGTAATTTACGCGAGTATGCTAAATTAGACAAAGAAATTATTGTGCTTGGAGTTGGTACAAGAATAGAAATCTGGAATAAAGAAACATGGAAGAATGGACAACAAAATATTTCTGCAGATGAAATTGCAGAAAATATGGACACATTTTTAGGTATATAACTTGCAAAAGTTTATATAAATAAACAAAAGATGGCGAAACAAAAGATAAAACCTTAATGATTACAAAAGAGAAATTAAAAAAACAAAAGAAATTCAGAGAAAAACAAAAGAAAATTTAAACTTTATTACTAAGGAAAAAATTAAAAATAAACAAAAGAATTATAAATCAAAAGATAAAATTAAACTAAAAACAAAAGAATATAGAAATGTGTTACAGCTGGTAGACTTTTAGATTTGCCAGCTGTAATGTTTTTAACAAAAAAAGATTTAAGGAGAAAGAGTTGGAATTTGTACATAAGCCAGTAATGCTAGAAGAATGCATAGAAGGATTAAATATAAAGCAAAATGGAATATATGTAGATGGAACTATTCGGAGGTGCAGGACATAGCTTTGAAATTGCAAAAAAATTAAATAATACTGGATTACTAATTGGAATTGATAGAGATGAAGATGCTCTGAAAGTTTCTAAAGAAAAGTTATCAAGTTTCAATAATATAAAATATATACATGGAAACCATGATGATATAAAATGTATACTAGAAGAATTGGAAATAGATCGGAGTAGACGGTATTCTTCTAGATCTTGGCGTATCATCATATCAAATAGATACAAAATCACGTGGATTTACTTATATGGCCGATGATGCAGATCTAGACATGAGAATGGATAAAACATCAAAACTCACAGCCAAATATATTATAAATGAATATTCAGAAGAAAAATTATATGACATTATAAATAAATATGGAGAAGAAAGATTTGCAAGAAGTATTGCAAGGAATATATGTATTGCAAGAGAAGAAAAAGCAATAGAAAAGGCAGGAGAATTAGTAGGAATTATAAGGAAGAGTATACCTGCTAAATTTCAAGACTTACGGACATCCTGCAAAAAAGACATTTCAAGCCATAAGGATTGAAGTAAATAATGAAATTGAACCTTTATACGATACTATAATTTCAGCAATAAATTTACTAAAACCACATGGAAGGCTATGTACTATAACTTTTCATTCTCTAGAGGATAGGTTAGTTAAAAATGCATATACAAAAGCAACTGGAATATGTACGTGCTCTAAAGATCTTCCATACTGTGTATGTGGAGCAATAAAACTTGGAAGAACTATCAATAAAAAGCCAATTATTGTAAGTGAAAAGGAGCAAAAAGAAAATTCTAGAGCAAAGTCAGCAAAACTTAGAATTTTTGAGAGGATTTAAACAAAAGAATTTATATATAAACAAAAGAGAGGAGGTAAGGCATATGGCATATACAAGAGCATATCAATATGAAACAAGTCCTAGAAAATTAAAACCAGAATATGAGCCAGTAAAAAGAACATATCCTAAAAAAAGTACAGCAAGAAGAATTAGTAGAGTAGAAGAATCAAAAAAACTTAAAGCCATGTATAGAAAAATAACTATGTATGTTGCTATATGCTTTATAGGACTCTTTGTAATTAGTTATAGATACTCTTTAATAGATGATACACATAAGGAACTTAAACAAGAAGAAGCAAAACTTGCATTACTTGAAAAAGAAACTACTCAATTAGAAGCTAATATTGAAAGTAGTTTAAATTTAAAGAAAATAGAAGAAGATGCAAGGACAATGTTAGGTATGAGCGAACCTAGCGCAGAACAAAAAGTATATATTTCACTTCCAAAAACAGATCATATAGAAACGAGCACAGAAGAAGTAAAATCAAATGCTTCAGAAGAAAATTGGTTTTTAACTTTAATAAATAAAATTGCTAAAAATTTTAAATAAAAAATGAATATTTTAATTGACATTAGGTTAAATTTAATATATGATTAGAATTAATTAGTAAACTATTAGGAGGAAAAAAACAAGTATGAAAAAAATAAAAGTAGATACTAAAAGATTAGGAGTATTACTAGGAATTGTTGTTTTAATAATAGTCATTATAACTATAGCAGTAAGTAGCAATAAAGATGATAAAAAACCTACAGAAGGAGATTCTGAAGGTGGAACATCAGTAGTAGAAGGAAAAAAACTTTCTGAGAAAAAAGAATATAAAGGATTAGAAATTTCAAATGTTAAATTTTCAGTAGGGGAAAGCTTAACTGAATTAACAGCTGAAGTTGTTAATAATTCTGGAAGTGATACAGTAGGTCAATATATAAATTTCAATGTATTAGATAAAGATGGAAATAAAGTGATGCCAGTTGGTGGATATATAGATCCAATAAAAGTAGGAGAAAGTACAAATATATCTACAAGATTCCCATCAAATGGTAAGGAAGCTAGCTTTTATGATGTAGAGATAACAGAACAAAGAGATGAGGAACCACAAGATAATGGAAATCAAGAAGAAGGTAATAATGATTAAAGAATTAAAATACAAGTAATATAAAAAATAGATGCGAAAAAGCATCTATTTTTTATGCCTAAAACATTGACTTTATATCTAAAAAATGGTAAAATAAATAGCGTTGGTTTTACGGAACTAACAAATTCAAGAAAAACAAGACTGAGGTTTTGTTAGCTATTAACACTTTGGGTGTTACAGTTAGTTAATCCGAAGTAAAGAAAATCACGAATGGAGGTGAAATTTAAGTGCCAACAATTAATCAATTAGTAAGAAAAGGGAGAAAATCTTCAAGTGCTAAATCAACAGCACCCGCATTACAACATGGATTTAACTCTAAGAAAAACAGAGTAACAGATAGTAGATCTCCTCAAAAAAGAGGTGTTTGTACAGTAGTAAAAACAGTTACTCCAAAGAAGCCAAACTCAGCTTTAAGAAAAGTTGCCAGAGTTAGACTTTCAAATGGATATGAAGTTACATCATATATACCAGGAGAAGGACACAATCTACAAGAGCATAGCGTTGTTCTAATAAGAGGCGGAAGGGTAAAAGACTTACCAGGTGTTAGATACCATATAATAAGAGGTACACTAGACACAGCAGGAGTTAAGGACAGAATGCAAGCTCGTTCTAAGTATGGAGCTAAGAAACCTAAAAAATAAAAAAATCAAACTTAACTGTGCTTATAATACTTACTAAATTTAAGGTACTTAAATTTGATATAGATTATATGCACTTACGGGGGAAGGAATTTCCCAGAGTAACTTTAGATGTTTTTTATAAACATCAAATCTTTAAAAAAGGAGTGAAGAATAGTGCCAAGAAAAGGATATATAGCAAAAAGAGATGTATTACCAGATCCAATATATAATAGCAAAATTGTTACTAAATTAATTAACAATATAATGTTAGATGGTAAGAAATCTGTTGCTCAAAAAATAGTTTATGATGCATTTGATATCATAAAAGAAAAAGAGCAAAAAGAACCACTAGAAGTTTTTGAAACAGCACTTGATAGTATAATGCCAGTTCTTGAAGTAAAAGCTAGACGTGTTGGTGGTGCAACATATCAAGTACCATTAGAAATTAGACCTGAAAGAAGACAAACTTTAGGTTTAAGATGGCTAGTAGGATATGCAAGAAAAAGACATGAAAAAACAATGGCTGAAAAATTAGCAGGTGAAATTATTGATGCAGTGGCTGGAAACGGTGGAGCATTTAAGAAAAAAGAAGATACACATAGAATGGCAGAAGCTAATAGGGCTTTCGCACATTACAAGTTTTAACAAATAGGAGGATAAAAAAGTGTCAGGTAGAGAATATTCGTTAGAAAAAACAAGAAATATAGGAATAATGGCACACATAGATGCAGGAAAAACTACAACTACTGAGAGAATACTTTTCTATACAGGAAAGACTCATAAAATAGGTGAAGTTCATGAAGGTGCAGCAACAATGGACTGGATGGTTCAAGAACAAGAAAGAGGTATTACAATTACATCTGCTGCAACAACATGTTTTTGGAAAGATCATAGAGTTAATATAATTGATACTCCAGGACACGTTGATTTCACAGTAGAAGTTGAAAGATCATTAAGAGTACTTGACGGTTCTGTATTAGTTCTTGCAGCTAAGGGTGGAGTTCAACCACAGTCAGAGACTGTTTGGAGACAAGCTGAAAAATATCATGTACCAACAATGTCATATGTAAATAAAATGGACACTACTGGTGCAGATTTCTATGCTTGTGTAGAACAAATATCATCAAGATTAGGAGCAAATCCTGTTCCAATTCAATTACCAGTTGGAGCTGAAGAAAACTTTAAGGGTATTGTAGACCTAATAAAAATGAAAGCATTTATTCATAAAGATGATTTAGGAAAAGAAATTGAAATTACAGATATTCCTGATGATTTAAAAGCAAAAGCTGAAGAGTATAGAAGCAAAATGATAGAAGCTGTAGCAGAACAAGATGATGAATTAATGATGAAATACCTAGATGGAGAAGAACTTACTGAGGAAGAAATTAATAAAGGTATTCGTCTTGGGACACTTGCTTGCAAAATGATTCCAGTTTGCTGTGGTTCTTCATATAAAAATAAAGGTGTTCAAGAGCTTTTAAATGCTGTTGTAGAATATATGCCATCACCATTAGATATACCAGCTATAAAAGGTAAAACATTAGATGGAGAAGAAACAGAAAGAAAAGCATCTGATTCAGAGCCATTCTCAGCATTAGCATTTAAAATTGCAACTGATCCATTTGTAGGAAAATTATGCTTCATAAGAGTTTATTCAGGAACACTTGAATCAGGAACAACAGTATTAAATGCAAACAAAGATAAAAAAGAAAGAATAGGAAGACTTCTTCAAATGCACTCAAATCACAGAGAAGATATTGATAAAGTATATTCAGGTGATATTGCAGCAGCAGTAGGATTAAAAGAGGTTGGAACAGGGGATACTCTATGTGATCCAAGCCACCCAGTAATTCTAGAAGAAATG
This sequence comes from uncultured Clostridium sp., assembly GCA_948466265.1. Next base: position 5,593 of record CAOJZU010000015.1, read on the forward strand.
GAATTCCCAGAGCCAGTTATTGATATAGCTATAGAGCCTAAAGACAAAGTAGCACAAGAAAAAATGGGTATAGCTTTAGCAAAACTTGCAGAAGAAGACCCAACTTTCAAAACACATACAGATCATGAAACAGGTCAAACAATTATCGCAGGAATGGGTGAATTACACCTAGATATCATTGTAGACAGATTAAAAAGAGAATTCAAAGTAGAATGTAACGTTGGTAAACCACAAGTTGCATACAAAGAAACAATTAGAAACGCTGTAAGAGTTGAAGGAAAATTCATTCGTCAATCTGGTGGACGTGGACAATATGGTCACGTATGGTTAGAAATGGAACCATTAGAGCCAGGTTCGGGAATAGAATTTGAAAGCAAGATCGTAGGTGGTGTAGTTCCAAAAGAATACATCAAACCAGTTGAAGAAGGTATAAGAGAAGCTGCTGAATCAGGAGTTATTGCTGGATACCCAGTTATAGACTTCAAAGCAACATTAGTAGATGGTTCTTATCATGATGTCGACTCTTCAGAAATGGCATTCAAAATTGCAGGTTCAATGGCATTTAAAGAAGGTGCTAAACAAGGTAAATCAGTTATCCTAGAACCTATAATGAAAGTTGAAGTAACAGTACCAGAAGAATACATGGGAGATGTTATAGGAGACGTTAACTCAAGACGTGGAAGAATGGAAGGAATGGAAGCAAGAAGTGGTAGTCAAATAATAAGAGGATTTATTCCACTTTCAGAAATGTTTGGTTACGCAACTGATCTTCGTTCTAAAACACAAGGTAGAGGAACATATGCAATGGAGCCAAGTCACTATGAAGAGGTTCCAAAATCTGTACTTGAGACAATTGTTGCATCTAGAGTTAAGAAAGAAGATTAATTGGAATTAAAAATAATTCTAAAATACTTGCTTTTTTTGAAAAAATGTTATAAAATGCGAGTGACTACAAAATATAGTTATTAAATTTTAAAATATATTGCTTAAAGTTTAGGGAAACTAAACTTAGGCTCAAATTTAAGGAGGATTTAAAAAATGGCAAAAGCAAAATTTGAAAGAACAAAGCCACACGTTAACATTGGTACAATCGGCCATGTTGACCATGGAAAAACAACAACAACAGCTGCTATAACAAAAGTGCTTGGTTTACAAGGAAAAGCACAATATACAGCTTATGACAAAATCGATGGAGCACCAGAAGAACAAGCAAGAGGAATTACAATTAATACAGCACACGTAGAATATGAAACAGATAATAGACACTATGCACACGTTGACTGTCCAGGACACGCAGACTATGTAAAGAACATGATTACAGGTGCAGCTCAAATGGATGGAGCAATATTAGTTGTTTCAGCAGCAGATGGACCTATGCCTCAAACAAGAGAGCATATCTTACTTGCAAGACAAGTTGGTGTTAAATATATCGTTGTATACTTAAATAAATGTGACCAAGTAGATGACCCTGAATTATTAGAATTAGTTGAAATGGAAGTTAGAGACTTACTTTCAAGCTATGAATTCCCAGGAGACGAGATTCCAATAATAAAAGGATCTTCATTAAAAGTATTAGAGTCTACATCACAAGATCCAAATGCACCTGAATATGCATGTATTAACGAATTAATGGCAGAAGTTGATAGATATATACCAACACCTGCTAGACCAGTTGATCAACCATTCTTAATGCCTATCGAAGATGTTATGACTATCACAGGACGTGGAACAGTTGTAACTGGTAGAGTAGAAAGAGGAGTTATTAAAGTTGGTGAAGAAGTTGAAATAATCGGTCTTACAACAGAAAGAAAGAAAACAGTAGTAACAGGACTTGAAATGTTCAGAAAATCACTTGATTCTGCTGAAGCAGGGGATAATGCTGGTGCATTATTAAGAGGAACTCAAAGAAATGAAATCGAAAGAGGTCAAGTTCTTGCTAAACCAGGAACAATCAATCCACATACAAAATTCAAAGCAGAAGTTTATATCTTAACTAAAGAAGAAGGTGGAAGACATACACCATTCTTTAATGGATATAGACCACAATTCTATTTCAGAACAACAGACGTTACAGGTGTTATTGATTTACCTGCAGGAACAGAAATGGTTATGCCAGGAGATAACATCACAATGACAATAGAATTAATCACACCTATAGCTATTGAAAAGGGACTAAACTTCGCTATCCGTGAAGGTGGTAGAACAGTAGGTTCTGGTATCGTATCTGATATCATTGCTTAAGATTTAAGTAAAATATATAAAAATGAAGTCTTTAAAAGGCTTCATTTTTTTGTAGGAAAATTATGTAAAAAAGGTTGAAGAATTAATATAAAAATGATATAATATTATGGTAACAGAAAAACGCCAAGTGCGTAAGGTTGAAAGGAGAGTAACATGAAGTTAGTTTTTGATTTCCCACGGAAGGGCGTAGAACCAAATCTCAAGGAGATTAATGATTTCCTTGAAAGGGTAGACTTAAAAAATAAGTCTTTTAGAAGATTTGGCGTCTACTTTGAAGATATTACTAACAGGAACGGACGGAAATCTAATAAAGGAGAAGCAGTAAAAAAATATCTTTTGACATTTAGGTTTTTTGAAAGCAGAAAAGAAGAAAAGGCAAATTGCAGGATCGAAATAAAACAGGGATGTTTTGACCTTAATGTACCTGCTGAAAAAATAGCATTAAAGAAGATAGAAATAGATGTATGCCTGCTGTCATATATTGCGGCACTTAATTTACAAAGCGTTAGATTCTCGGTGGAAGGAGATCTCTTATCTGTCAGAGTAGAATTAGACGACTCTTATCAAGAACTGATTAATAATCATAGAGAACTGATTTTTCCTAAACAGTAAAAAATATGGGAAATATCTCTCTGAAAAGGGTGGCGTTTGCCACCCTTTTTGGTCTGTATAATATCCTAGAATAAACATAAAAAAGTTGTAAAATTTGGAAGAACATGGTATAATTAACATAAAGCTCAAAGTAGCATAAAATTTGAAAAAGGAGGAAGTTCATATGAGTGATGAACGGAACGAAGTAGATGTAAACGAAGAAGAAGGAAAGGAGAGAGAAGCTGATAACTGGAAACAAGGAAAGACACTTTCTGGTGCAGGAACACTTTCTGGCGCTATTTCTGTAATTGCAATAGTTATTGCGGTTATAGCTATGGTCATTGCAGTCTCTGCGGTATCAGATGCTAACGAAGCAAGAAAGGAGTGCTCTGAAGCAAACTTGGCTATTGCTGAGCTTCGGGAACAGGTTTCTAAGTTAGAGGAGGCACCAGCTAATGTGGATGAGCCGTCATCTGAAAACGAAGATGTGGTATCAGAATCGCAGAAAAGTGTGGATGAAGTAAAGGACTCAATATCCACGCTTGAGCAAAGCTTGGCGGAGCAAATCGAAGCATTGGCTAACGCTAACGAAGATCTTTTTGATTTACAGAAAGAAATGGAAAACGTAGAGGAGAAATTGTCCGAGCATGACGCAAGTATTTCTGCACTTCAGGAGAAACCTTCCAATGTAGAAGGAACGTCTTCTAAGTATGACAAAGCTATTTCCGACATTCGGGGTGATGTTTCTAAAGCAAATGACCGGATAGGAAAGGCTGAAAACAGAATCACTGAGCTTGAAAAGAAATCCCAGAATACAAGCGGAAGCAACAGCTCGGGCTCGCAAAGCACAGACAAGAAAGACGACAAAAAGGAGGAAGACAGCAATAATAAGTACAGCAAGGGTACAGATTGCGTCTATTTCTTTAACGCAAGAGAGATGGTAAAGAGAGCATATAATTCAGACCAGATTACACGCAAGCAATTAGAGAAGTATGTGGACAGCTATTTAACCATTTATAACAAAGCTATAAGAGACGAAGAAATTTCCGCCGAAGATGTAAAGAGGCATAATAGCATTCTTAAGGATATGCCCACTATAGACTATGACTTGTATCATATTAAATCGGATGGAAGCGAGTACCGAAAAGGATTAAGGGACAAAATTAGGTATAATGCCTATCGTACAGCAATGGAGCATTATTACGAGAAGGATAAAATACCTGAAGATGAGTACAATGAGTACAAAAAAAAGGCAGAAAAAAACAAGAATTCTACGTCAGAAAACGAGATCAGAGATACGGTAGACCTTGCAAGAAAGTTAATTAATAGGTATATCGAAAATCCTGACAAGGTCATAACGTGGGACGACTGGCGCGGTGTAACATCGGTGGATACTTTCCTTGATTATATTGATTAAAAATCTACTATCAAAGAGGCAAATAAAAGCTGGAAGCGATAACTATCGCTTTCGGCTTTTTGCCATAATATTATAGAATATTTGGTCAAATATATTGCATTTTTTAAAAATTAATAATAAAATTAATAAGTAATAAATAAACTTAAAAATATAATATATAAGACAAGGGGAAATTAGAATGATAATATTAGTAGATGCAATGGGTGGAGACAATGCTCCTGACGCGGTCATCAAAGGAGCAATAAAGGCAGCATCTGAGATAAAATCTGAGATACTTTTGGTTGGAAATGAAAAAATCATAAACCAGAAAGTAAAAGAATACTTTGGAAAAGAAAAAATAGAAGAAATGGCAAGCAATATAAAAATTCACAATACAACAGAAACAATTGAAATGGAAGATGTTCCAACTGTTGCAATAAAACATAAAAAAGATTCTTCAATGGTAGTTCGGATTTAATCTTTTAAAAGAGGGTAAAGGAGATGTATTTATATCTGCTGGAAATTCAGGAGCACTTTTAACTCGGTGCAACTCTTTTAGTTCGGCAGAATAAAAGGAATAGATAGACCAGCGATTGCTCGGAATACTTCCTGCATATAAAAGTAGACTAATGTTAATTGATTCAGGTGCAAATACAAACTGTAAGCCAGTAAATCTTTTGCAATTTGCACAAATGGGCACGATATATATAAAAAACACATATAAAGTAGAAAGCCCAAGAGTAGGACTTTTAAATATAGGAACAGAAGAAACAAAAGGAAATGAGCTTACAAAAGAAAGTTATAAGCTTTTGAAAGAAAAATCAGAAGAATTAAACTTAAATTTTGCTGGAAATGTAGAAGCAAGAGATGCTTTTTCAGGAGATATAGACATATTAGTAACAGATGGATTTACAGGAAATGTATTTTTAAAAGCAGTTGAAGGAATTGGTAAATTTGTAAAAAGAACATTAAAAGAAAGCTTAAAAAGAAACTTTTTATCTATGCTAGGAGCAATTCCTTGTATGCCAGCAATAAATAGATTTGCAAAAACTGTAGACTATAAAGAATATGGTGGAGCTTTATTTTTAGGGGTAAAAAAACCTGTTGTTAAAGCACATGGAAGCTCAGATGAATATTTATTCTATTTTACAATAAAACAAGCAGAACAATTTGTAGAAAATAAAGCAGTAGACAAGATGATAGAAGAATTTGAAAAAATATAAAAAAAGGCTTGACAAATTTTCTAATATATAATATCTTTTAAGAGTAGATTAAACTAGAATGTTATTTAAGGAGGGTATATAAAATGAGTTCAGAAGAAGTTTTCGACAAAGTAAAAGAAATAATAGTAGAACAACTTGGAGCAGTAGAAAGCGCAGTAACACTTGATGCATCTTTTATTGATGATTTAGGTGCCGATTCTTTAGATATAGTAGAATTAATAATGTCACTAGAAGAAGAATTTGATATGGAAATTCCAGATAGCGACGCTGAAAAGATAGTTACTGTAAATGATGTAGTTGAATACATAAAAAATAATCAATAAAATTTATAAAAAAAGCCTAAAAGGGCTTTTTTTTTTGATTTTGTTATTATATAATAGTTTCAGCAAAATGAATTAATATTAAAAAAATCCATATAATAACAAAAGAAAGGAATGATAGATAAATGGCAAAAGAAGTAAGTAAAGAAGAGTTAGAAAAAGTAAACAAAATGATAGATACACTTATGAAAAAAGCAAGGGTTGCATCTGAAAAATATATGGAATTAGACCAAGAAACAATAGATAATATAACTAAAAAAATGGCTATGGCAGGACTTGAAAATCATATGAGACTTGCAAAACTTGCAGTAGAAGAGACAGGTCGTCGGAATTTACGAAGATAAGATTACAAAGAATATGTTTGCATCTGAGTATGTATATCATAGTATAAAATATGATAAAACAGTTGGTGTTATAAACGAAAACAAAGAAGAAGGATATGAAGAAATAGCAGAGCCAATAGGGATAATTGCAGGTGTAACACCAGTTACAAATCCAACTTCTACAACAATGTTTAAATCAATTATAGCAGCAAAAACAAGAAATGTAATAGTATTTGGATTTCATCCATCTGCACAAAAATGTAGCGTTGAAACAGCAAAAATAATAAGAGATGCTGCAATTTCAGAAGGTGCACCAGAAGATTGTATATTATGGATAGAAGAGCCATCTGTTGAGGCAACAAGAGCTTTAATGAATCATCCTGATGTAAACTTAATTCTTGCAACAGGTGGAACAGGGATGGTAAAATCAGCATATTCATGTGGAAAGCCAGCCCTTGGTGTGGGTCCTCGGAAATGTTCCATGCTATATAGATAAAACTGCAAGATTAAAAACAGCAGTTACAGACCTTGTACTTTCAAAATCATTTGATAATGGAATGATTTGTGCATCAGAGCAAGCAGTAATTGTAGATAAAGAGATTTCAAAAGAATTTGAAAAATTAATGAAAGAAAATGATTGTTATTTCTTAAGTAAAGATGAAATTACAAAACTTGAAAAAGGAATGTTTAAAGAAGAAAAATTAATTTCAGAGATTGCAGGACAAAGCCCATATAATATTGCAAAAATTGCAGGGATTAAAGTTCCAGAAAGTACAAAAGTATTAGTTGTTCCTGAAACAGGAGTAGGAGAGGGACACCCATTCTCTAAAGAGAAACTAAGTCCAGTTTTAGCATATTATACAGTAAGCGACTGCAATAAAGGAATTGAACTTGCTGAAAAGCTAATTGAATTTGGTGGACTTCGGACATTCAGCTGTAATACATTCAGAAGATGAAGAAACTATAAGAGAATTTTCGACGAGAGTAAAGGTACGGAAGAATAATTGTAAATTCTCCATCAACACATGGAGCAATTGGAGATATATATAATACAAATATGCCATCACTTACTTTAGGATGTGGTACATTTGGAGGGAATTCTACAACAGCAAATGTATCATCAGTAAATCTTATAAATATAAAAAGAGTAGCAAAAAGACGTGTTAATATGCAATGGTTTAAGATACCAGAAAAAATATATTTTGAAGCGGGTTCTATTCGGATATTTAGAGAAAATGCCAGATATAACAAAAGCATTTATTGTAACAGATAAAGCAATGTGCGACCTTCGGATATGTTGATAAAATACTTTATCATTTAAGAAAAAGAAAAGAATATGTTCATTCAGAGATATTTTCAGATGTAGAGCCAGACCCTTCATTTGATACTATCCAAAGAGGGGTAGAATTGATGAACCAGTTTAAACCAGATGTAATAATAGCCCTTCGGTGGAGGCAGCCCAATAGATGCAGCTAAACGGAATGTGGTTATTTTATGAACATCCAGAAGCAGATGTAGAAGGCTTAAAACTAAAATTTATGGATATACGTAAACGTACCTATAAATTTCCAAAACTTGGTTTAAAATCGAAATTAGTTGCAATACCAACGACATCAGGAACTGGATCAGAGGTTACTTCGTTTGCAGTTATTACAGATAAAAAGAAGAATATAAAATACCCACTTGCAGACTATGAATTAACACCAGATATTGCAATATTAGACCCAGATTTAGTAATGAGCCTTCCAAAGAAAATTACAGCAGATACTGGTATGGACGTTTTAACACATGCAATAGAGAGCTATGTTTCAAACATGGCATCAGACTATACAGATGGGTTAGCAGAAAAAGCAGTAGAACTTGTATATAATTATTTGCCAAAGGCATATGAAGATGGAACGGATAGAATAGCTCGTGAAAAAATGCATAATGCAAGTTGTATAGCAGGTATGGCATTTACAAATGCTTTTCTTGGAATAAATCACTCTATAGCACATAAGTTAGGTGGAGAATTCCACATAGCACATGGTAGAGCAAATGCGATTATACTTCCATATGTTATAAAATATAATAGTACAAAACCTACAAAGTTTGTATCTTTCCCAAAATATGAGTTCTTTGTAGCAGACGAAAAATATGCAAGCCTAGCTAAGAGATTAAATCTTAAAGCAGGAAGTACAGAAGAAGGTGTAAAATCATTAATTAAAGCTATTAAGGAAATGAATGAAAAACTTGGTATTCCTTCTTGTCTAAAAGATGAAGGCATAAGTGAAAAAGAATTTTTAGAAAAAATAGATATGCTATCAGAAAAAGCATTTGAAGACCAATGCACAACAGCAAACCCAAGACTTCCATTAGTTACAGAGATAAAACAAATTTTACTTGATAGCTATTATGGTAATGATATAGAAATGTAGAATTTAATTAATAATAAATTTAGAAGTTGCACTTTGCGACTTCTAAATTTGTTTTAGAAAGAAGAAAACTTTTAAATTGTCGAAATTTGTCTAATGATTTAACTTGACCTGATAAATAGTAGGTAATAGAATAAAGATAGATATATAACTTAATAAGGAGAGATAATAAATATTGACAATACGTATGATACGTATTATAATATTAGGAGGAAAAATCATGACATTTAGAGAGTTAGAAAAGCTACTTATCTCTCATGGATGGTATCACTATCATACTAATGGGTCACACCGCAGTAAGACGGAAGTATTCCTGTGCCAAGACATAAAGGTGACATACCAAAAGGAACGCTAAATAATATTTTAAAACAGGCGAAATTAAGATAGGAGATGTAATCTATTATGAAAGTTATTTATCCTGTACTTTTTTATGAGGAAAAGAAAGGAGATTATTCTGTATTTGTTCCAGATTTAGAAAAAGAATTAAATACAAGTGCTTCAACATTTGGAAGTACTTTAGAAGATGCAATGTCTATGACAGAAGATTTAATTGCAGGTTTAATTTTAGATGCAATAGATGAAGGAAAAAATATTCCAAAGGCTAGTAAAATTGAAGAAATAACATTTGAAGAATTAGAAAATAAGCTAGATATAGAAAACTGGGACTATGTTTCTAAATTTAAAACATATGTATTAGTTGATATTAGTAAATTTGCTGAGAAATGGGGAAAGGAACTTGTAAAGAAAACAGTGAATATTCCAAAATGGGTAAACACAAAGGCAGAAGAAATGAAAATAAATTTTTCTAAAACACTAGAAGAAGCATTATTACAAAAAATATATTTTGGGCAAAAATAAGATAAAGAAAGCGGGTGCTGAAGCACCCGCTTTCTTTATCTTTCGAAGTCATCGTCTTTAAGGGCAAATCCTTTTTTCTCTCTGGGATCTTCTTCTTTGCCAAAATGACTGAGAAATTCACGTCTCTTTTTAGCAGTACTATATCTGAAGCAACAATCCCAGTCTGCCTCTTCAAGCTGGTACAGAGTGTGCAACAAGTTTACCGTTGACAACGGTTCGACTGTCCGAATCATATTGGCGAAAGCGATAGCCTGATCGTTGCCAATACAAGTTGCAATTTGAATGAAGATATCATAAAGCTTATCTCCATCAAAATCCTGCGGGGTTGTCAAATGAGCCTCGATTTCGCTGCTCAATCCCACTGAACGAACAATATCTTTTGCTGTAACATTTCCCATAAAGCTTTCCTCCTAAAAAATATATTCATTCTTCAACAACTGAATGTAATACTATTATAACATATATTTACATAAAAAACAAACTTGCCAAAAATTTTGACAAGTTTTAATATATACTTTATCTTACAATCAAATTTTCTCTTCCTGCACCTGTACCTATAAACTTAATAGGACAGCCTACTACTTCTTCAATTCTTGAAAGATACATTTTAGCTTTTTCTGGAAGAGCATCATATGACTTAATATTACTAATATCTCCGAAGTTTCCGCTCAAATTCTTCATACACAGGAGTGCTATTTTCTAAATACTCAGGTGTTGTTGAGAAATCTGTTGTAACTTTTCCATTATGATTATATGCAACGCAAAGTTTAATTTTATCAAGCTTTCCTATTGTATCTACATGATTTATTGCAATTCCAGTAATACCATTTATCATAACAGCATATTTTAGAGAAACTAGATCAAGCCATCCACAACGTCTAGGTCTCTTTGTAGTTGTTCCATACTCATGACCAAGCTCACGAATCCTGTCACCTATTTCATTATTCTCTTCTGTAATATATGGACCAGCGCCAACTCTAGAAGAATAAGCTTTAATTACTCCATAAACTTCTCCAACATCTCTTGGGCTTAAACCAGAACCTGTACAAATTCCGCCAATAGAAGGGTTAGAAGATGTAACAAATGGATATGAACCAAAATCTATATCAAGAAGTGTAGCTTGTGCTCCTTCACAAAGTAGTTTTTTATTTTCATTTATAGAATTATGAAGTAAAACAACAGTATCTACTACATATGGAGCTAAGATTTTAGCATATTCCTTATATTCATTAATTATCTCATCGGCATTTAATTCTGGATATCCAAAAGCCTTGAAAATAACATTTTTATGTTCAATATTATTTCTTGCAATTTCTTCAAATCTAGGTCTTATAAAATCTTGAACTCTAATTCCTGAACGTTCATATTTATCACAATAAGCAGGTCCTATACCACGGCATGTTGTACCTATCTTTCCGATTTCCTCTACTTTCTTCTAGCATTTTATCTTCTGCTATATGGTATGGCATAATGATATGAGCTTTATCACTAATACGTAAATTATCTACTGTATACCCATGTTCTTTCAAATTTGTGATTTCTTCTATTAAAACTTTAGGGTCAATAACAACTCCGTTACCAATTACAGCAAGTGTTCCTTTGTTTAAAATTCCTGAAGGGATTAGGTGAAAGGCAAATTTAACTCCATCTACTTCTATTGTATGACCAGCATTATTTCCACCAGTACATCTTATTGAAACATCAGCATTTGTTGAAAGATAATCAATAATCTTACCTTTACCTTCGTCTCCATAAAATGCTCCCAAAACTACATCAACTTTTGACATATGAGACCTCCTATAATTATTACTATTTAAGACATTTGCATATTTATTATCATGCAAACGTCAAAAAAAGTCAATACCAATTGAAAAAAATAGTATATTGTGATAAAATATTTAAGTGATAAAAAAATTGGAGGTTAAATTTATGGAAAAAACATATATTACACCACTTAGTACACGTTATGCAAGCAAAGAAATGAGTGAGATTTGGTCAGCAGATTCAAAATATAGTACATGGAGAAGATTATGGGTTGCACTTGCAGAAACAGAAAAGGAACTTGGTATAGACATAACAGATGAGCAAATTAATGAAATGAAAGAACATATCAATGACATAGATTATGATGTAGTTAGCCAAAGGGAAAAAGAATGTAGGCATGATGTAATGGCACATGTATATGAATTTGGAACAAAATGTCCAAATTCTAAAGGAATAATTCACCTTGGTGCAACATCTTGCTTTGTAACTGATAACGCTGATGTAATACTTATGAGCAAAGCTTTAGAATTAGTTAAAGAAAAATTAATTGCAGTTATAAGAAATTTAAGAGAATTTGCGTATGATAATAGAAATGTAACTTGCCTTGGATATACACATTTCCAACCTGCACAGCTTACAACAGTAGGTAAGAGAGCGACTTTATGGCTTCAAGATTTACTTGAAGATTTAGAAGAATTAGAATTTGTACAAAGCCATATGAAGCTTTTAGGATGTAAAGGTACAACTGGAACACAGGAAAGTTTCATGAAACTATTTAAAGACGAATGGAAAGTTAAACAAATAGATGGAAAAATTGCAGAGAAAATGGGATTTGATAAAGTTTTTGCAGTTTCAGGACAAACTTATACAAGAAAGTTAGATACAAGAGTTTTAAATGTTCTTAGTTCTATTGCACAGAGTAGCTCTAAATTTGCAAATGATATGAGACTTTTGCAACATGAAAAAGAACTAGAGGAGCCATTTGAAAAAGGACAAATTGGTTCGTCTGCAATGGCATATAAGAGAAACCCAATGAGAAGTGAGAGAATTAACTCTATTGCAAGACATGTAATGGTTCTATCTTCTGACCCAATGATTACAGCAGCGACGCAGTGGTTAGAAAGAACTCTAGATGACTCTGCGAATAAGAGAATTTGTGTCCCTGAGGCATTTTTAGGAGTAGATGGCATACTTACTCTATATGCAAATATATCTTCTGGAATTGTTGTTTATCAAAATGTAATAAAAACAAATTTAATGAAGGAATTACCTTTTATGGGAACAGAAGAAATACTTATGAAAGCTGTTTTAAAAGGCGGAGATAGACAAGACTTACATGAGAGAATAAGAATATATTCTATGGAATCTGCAAGAGAGGTTAAGGAATTTGGTAGACCAAATGATTTAGTAGATAGAATAGCAGAAGATAAGGGTTTTGGCTTTACAAAAGAAGAGATACTTGATATTTTAAACCCAAATAATTTATGCGGAAGAGCACCTAAGCAAGTAGAAGATTTCTTAAGAGAACAAGTTGACCCAGTACTTGAGAAATATGCTGATTTGATAGGGGATATTAATGTAGATGTAAATGTATAGTTTGCAAATAGACATAAAACGTGTTATAATACTCACATAGATGGTAAGTTATATTATGCCATCCGATACTATTGTTTATCGGGGGGCATAGCCTCCTGAATATTTTGTCTAAATAAAGGAGGACTATCATGAGTAGAGCACAGGAACTAAGACAAAGGATGTATAAGAGAAATGTCACTGGAGAAGAAGAAACGACAGACATAGGGCAGAAGTTATATGACCATGTATGTGATGTGGTTGATGCTGTAAGCTGTAATACTATCATAAAAGATAGTATGCAGGTTAAGCTTAAAAGAGGTATACTTCCGGGGGCAGATAACAGATATTTAGAGACAACGACAATACCCAGAGTAAAAGGTGAAATGAAAACAAGGGCAGGCAAAGTAGTTGAGACATTTAGCCGTAATATGGAATTTCATAAATCCGAAGCATACGATGAAATGAAGAAGTGCTTTGAAGGAGAAGAAGGGTATGATGTAGCTATTGATGGGGCTGTTGCAACAGTGACAGTCACGATTCCGAAGGCTGAAGGGTAAAAAGGTGCTCACAAAAAAGCCCTCATAGAACTGATTTTATCAAGTTCTATGAGGGCTTTATCATATTTAAAATTTCTTTCCAGTTAATTTCTCATATGCTCCTATGTATTTTTCTCTTGTTGTATTTACTACATCTTCAGGAATAGGAGTAGGATTTGCTGGGTCCCAGTTATTTGAAGTTAACCAATCACGCATATATTGTTTATCAAAACTTTTTTGAGAACGTCCGAACTTCATAATCTTCAAGTGGCCAAAATCTACTAGAGTCAGGTGTTAAAACTTCGTCTGCTAATACTAGGTTGCCGTTTTCATCTAATCCAAATTCAAATTTTGTATCAGCAATTATTATACCTTTTGCTCTAGCATAATCTGCACATTTTGAATAAATTTCTATTGTTTTAGCTTTAACAGATTCTGCTAAATCCTTTCCAATCAAATCACATACTTCTTCAAAGCTAATATTCATATCATGTCCTTCTTCAGCTTTTGTTGTTGGTGTAAATATAGGTTCAGGAAGTTTCTCTGATTCTTTTAAACCATCTGGAAGTTTTATACCGCAAACTGTACCATCTTGTTTATAACTTTTCCAACCAGAACCTGTGATATATCCTCTTACGATACATTCGATAGGTAGCATTTTTAGTTTTTTAACTAACATACTTCTATCTCTAAATTCTTCTTTCTTAAATTCTTCAGGAAATTCTTCAAACTTTGTTGTAATTATATGATTTGGAATGATATCTTTTACATAGTCAAACCAAAATTCAGAAATCTTATTTAATACTTTTCCTTTGTCAGTTACCATTACAGGTAAAATCACGTCATATGCTGATATTCTGTCAGATACAACCATCATAAGACGGTTTTCATCTACTTCATAAATCTCACGAACTTTTCCACTACTAATTTTTTTCATTTTAAATTCTCCTTTTATTACATTTGCTTTATATATTCTTCATAACCAATACTTTGAAGCTTCTCATTTTTTGCTAAAACAGCTTCATTCATACTTGCTTTGTAATCACATATTTTTTTATAGATATCTTCATTACTTGTGCTTAGGATTGTTGCAGCAAGTATACCTGCATTTTTAGCACCATTAATTGTTACAGTTGCAACAGGTATTCCTGATGGCATTTGAACTATTGAATATAAAGAGTCTAAACCATTTAAAGTTTTAGACATTATTGGAACACCAATAACAGGGCAAGGAACTTGAGCTGCAAAAACACCAGGTAAGTGAGCAGCACCGACCTGCACCTGCAATAATAACTTTAACTTTTCTGTTTTTAAGACTTTTTGCATAATTTGCCGAAGCTTCTGGACATCTATGTACAGATAAAACTGTTATTTCATAAGAAATTCCCATATCGTCTAGAAATTTTGCAGCATCTTTCATAATAGGTAAATCAGAGTCACTTCCCATTACAATTGCAACATCAACATTTTTTTCCATAAAAACCTCCTTAATTTTAAATGTGCCAAATGTCTACGTCCCTGTTGGCACAAAATTTTAGCTGAAATTTTTAACAAAAGATTTTAAAGCTTCGACTAGTTGTATTTTTTCAGCATTTTGAACACGAGCAGATAAGTCTTCTGGCGTATCACCTTTCATGACTTTTACTCTTGTTTGCATTATTGTTGGACCTCTATCATATTCGGAATTAACATAGTGAAGTGTTACTCCGCTATATTCTTCTTTTGCTTCAATTACAGCCCTATGCACATTCATACCATACATTCCTTTTCCACCATATTTTGGAAGTAGGGATGGATGAGTATTTATTATTGTATATTTTGAAAGCATATTTTTTCCAATAAGTTTTAGGTAACCAGCAAGAACAATTAAATTAACATCTATTTTAGATAAAACATTACATATTTCTTCATCCATTTTTTCAGGTTCTTTTTCTTGTATTACATAAGTTGGGACTTTAGCTTTTTTAGCTCTTTCAAGCGCAAATGCTTTTGGGTTATTTGAGACAACAAGAGAAATATTTGCCTCTAATTTTTTTTCTTTGATAGCATCAATAATACTTTGAAGTGTAGTACCATTTCCTGATGCAAATACTACTAAATTGTACATAAAGACCTCGATTCTTTTTAAGTTATATATCTAAATTAAAATTACAAAAAAACTTAAATTTAAACAAAAAAAGATTTTTTGTTACAAAATAAATTATAATACGGAAAGTAAGAAAAGTCAATTAAAAAAACGTATGAAAAATTTGAATAAAATCACTATAAAATGAGACATGCTTTTTTATAAAACATGTCTCATTTTATAATTTTTTTGTCTTAATTAAAATCTCTTTCTGAGCTATTAACAGCTTCTTTATTAAAGTTAAATAATAATTTTAGTTTTTGAATTAATCTTGAAATAAAGCTTGGCTTTAGAACGGTTAAAGCTGTAATTTTCAAAGGGTCGAATTCATATCTTTTTTCAAGTTCTTCCATTTTATTTATATAATATTCGTTATAAAAATTATCGCTTCCGTGAAGTACCAACTAAATTTTTAAACAAGTACAATTTGTTTCTATAATTTTCTATGGCTCTTCCGAGTGTATGTTAAATTTATAGAATTATCAAAATAACTTGTAAGTATTGTCTTTTGTGTTTCTAAAAATAAATTTTTAATCTCAGATTTTTTTATATCTATTTCTTTTGATATTTTTTTAACAAAATTTTCATCTATATTAACGTTATCCAAAGAAGAAAATAAACCTTCTAAATCTCCTTGAGAATCTATTAGTAAGTCAATATTTTTTTGTATTTTATAAAATTCTTTTTCAGATGTTAGTGAAATATACATATCTCTAAAAGTATTATTGGAATGAATTGTGCTGTCAAATAATACATCTTCACCTATAACATAAGCCATTTGATTGACTAATGCACATTCTAAAGGATAGTACATAGGAGTATTACTTTGCAAGTTTATATCAAAATATTTTACATTTTCATAAGAAAGATTTAATGCCTTGGCAGCCATAAGCTGAACAGCAGCTTCATTTAAACCGAACACCTGGAAGATTTGAACCGCTATAATCACAAAGTCCAAGTCTTACGATATTTCCCGATTTGTCACGTTTTTCTTGTAAATAATGTATGCACTCATGAACTGCAACGTCTGTTAAGTTATTTATATCTAAGTTGCAATCAAAATAAATTGAATTATTTTTATAAAAATATTTGGCTGAAATACCGATTTGGGAGCTTAGCAAAATACATA
This sequence comes from uncultured Clostridium sp., assembly GCA_948466265.1. Next base: position 22,088 of record CAOJZU010000015.1, read on the forward strand.
TTGAGTCTAGAAAGCTTCATAAAAAGGTCATTTGAATTTAAATTAAGATTAGGAAAGCCTTTTGATAAAACACCTGCAATATTTTTTGCTAAAGAATTTATGGCAAGTGTGTCTAATGGCTTTATTATTTCAATTCCTTCCTTTTTTAAAATCTTCTCAATACTCAAAGCGTATTTTCCTCCTTTGTATAATACTTGTCTATTATACAATAGGAACTTTACATGTGGGTTACAATCACATTACATTTTCGTTACAAAACAAGGCGATGTCGCATATTTAATAGTATTTCATTGAAAAAATAGATGTATTATGTTATTATTTAAATAAATGATTAAATAAAAGGAGAAATATATATGTTTGTAAATTATGCACATAGAGGGGCATCTCAATATGCACCAGAAAATACGATGTCAGCATTTAGAAAGGCGTTAGAATTAAAAGCTACAGGAATAGAATTAGATTTACAAAGAACAAAAGATAGAAAGATAGTTATATTCCATGATAAACAAATAAATAGAGTATCAAATGGCGCTGGAAATTTATCTGACTACACATATAATGAATTATTAAATTTTGATTTCGGAAGTTGGTTTGATGATAAATATAAAGGCGAAAAAATTGTACTATTTGAAAACTTTGCAAAAGAATTTTTCCAAAAAGATTTAACTTTTGCCATAGAGTTAAAATCAGAGAATATAGAAAGGCAGACTTTAGAAATAATTAATAAATATAAAGTACATGATAATATTTATATAACTTCTTTTGATTATAATATATTAGAAGAAATAAGAAAAATTGATTCAAAAATAAAAATATCTTGGCTCATAAAAGAAAATATAAATGAAAGTAATATAAGAAAATTATTAAAGATAAAGGGAAATCAAATTTGTCCGAAATCTGATAGCATTTCAAAAGAAGATATAGAAATTGCACATAGAAATGGACTTGAGGTAAGACTTTGGGGAGTGACAAATGAAAAGATTATGGAAGCTGTATATAATTTAGATACTGAAGGAATGACAGTTAATTTCCCAGATAAGCTAAATAAATTATTAAATAAAAATAAAAATGATTTATAACATTAAATAATATAGTTATGAAAAATCTCACACATTTAGGTTTAAATCCAAATGTGTGAGATTTTTATCCTATTTCACAACAATATTATAAATCTTATTCTTTACATATATTTCTTTTACAATTTGCTTTCCATCTAATGAGTTTTTAATTTTCTCATGAACGAGCTCTTTAACTTTTTCTTCATCTTCATCTACTGAAATATTAACAGTTCCTTTTAGTTTTCCGGTTTACTTGAATTGGAAGTTCTATTTCATCGTCTTTAGTTTTCGCTTCGTCATATGCAGGCCAAGAACTTTCTGCAACCTGTTTATTGTTTCCGATTCTCTTAAATAATTCTTCTGTAATATGTGGAGCAATTGGGTTTAAAAGAATTAAGAATGTATTAAATTCAGCAGTATTAATTCTTTTTAACCTATAAAATTCGTTTACCATAGTCATAAATGTAGCAACAGCAGTATTAAATTTCATTTCTTCATAGTCAGAAGAAACTTTTTTTATAGCCTTATGCATCATTTTTTCAAAGTCTTTAGAATATTCATCTCCTGGAACAAGAATTTCAGTCAAATTCCAAACTCTATCTAAGAATTTAGCACATCCACGTAAACTTTCCATAGACCAAGGAGTAGATTGGTCAAAAGGACCAATAAACATTTCATAAGTTCTAAATGCGTCTGCACCAAACTCTGCAACTATTTCGTCAGGGTTTACAACATTACCTTTTGATTTAGACATCTTTTCTCCATTATTTCCGAAGTATCATTCCATGAGAAGTACGTTTTGCATATGGCTCTTTTGTAGAAACTATGCCAATATCATATAAGAATTTATGCCAAAATCTTGAGTAAAGAAGGTGAAGTGTTGTATGTTCCATACCACCATTATACCAGTCAATAGGTCCCCAATAATCAAGCGCTTCTTTTGCTGCCAAAGCGTTATCATTATGTGGATCCATATAACGTAAGAAATACCAAGAAGAACCAGCCCATTGAGGCATTGTGTCAGTTTCACGTTTAGCAGGCTTTCCACAGTGAGGACATGTTGTTTCAATCCAATCAGTTAATTTTGCAAGTGGAGATTCGCCGTCTTCTCCAGGTAAAAATTCTTTAACTTCAGGAAGTCTTAAAGGTAAATCTTTTTCATTTAGTGGAACCCAACCACATTCTTCACAGTAAACCATAGGAATAGGTTCGCCCCAATATCTTTGTCTTGAAAATACCCAGTCTCTTAATTTATAATTTACTTTTTTCTCTCCGATTAATTTTTCTTCTAAGTACTTTATAACAGCTGAAATTGCAGTCTTTACATCCATTCCATTTATAAAGCCTGAATTTATAAGAATTCCATTATCTGTATCAATATAAGGTTCTGTTTCTACTGATACATTATTTTCTTTATTTGTAATAACTTGTTTTATAGGAAGATTGAACTTTTTAGCAAATTCATAATCTCTTGTATCATGAGCGGGAACAGCCATAATTGCTCCTGTACCATATGTTATAAGTACATAGTCTGATACCCAAATAGGAATAGTTTCATTTGTTAAAGGATTTATAGCTTTTATTCCTTGTATTTCTACACCTGTTTTTTCTTTTGAAAGCTCAGTTCTTTCAAAATCAGATTTTTTAGAAGCTTGTAATTTATATTCTTCTACTTCATCTATATTAGTTATTTTTTCTCTTAATTCATTTAAGATTGGGTGCTCAGGAGAAACTACCATGTATGTTGCACCAAACATTGTATCAGGTCTTGTTGTATATATAAGAAGGTTTTTATCTGTACCTTCAATTTTGAAATTAACATTAGCACCTTCACTTCTACCAATCCAGTTTCTTTGTTGAATTTTAATTTTTTCTAGATAGTCTATATCGTCTAAGTCAGAAATTAATCTTTCAGCATATTCAGTAATCTTAAGCATCCATTGGCTCTTTTCTTTTTGGATAACTTCTCCGCCACATCTTTCACAAACGCCATTTACAACTTCTTCGTTTGCAAGACCAACTTTACAACTTGTGCAATAATTTATTGGCATAGTAGCTTTGTAAGCAAGTCCATGTTTGAATAACTGAGTAAATATCCACTGAGTCCATTTATAATAATTAGGATCAGTAGTATTTACTTCTCTTGACCAATCAAAAGAAAAACCTATTGACTTAAGCTGTTCTCTAAAATGATTTATATTTTGCTCTGTGACTAATCTTGGGTGAATATTATTTTTAATTGCATAGTTTTCAGCAGGAAGACCAAACGCATCAAAACCGATAGGGTAAAGTACATTGTATCCTTCTAATCTTTTCTTTCTTGCTATGGCGTCAAGTGCTGTATAGCTTCTAGGGTGACCAACATGTAGACCTTGCCCAGAAGGATAAGGAAATTCGATTAAGCCATACCATTTCTTTAATGTATAGTCATTTTTTGCATTAAAGGTTCCTTCATTTTCCCATTTTGCTTGCCATTTTTTTTCTACTTCTTTAAAATTATAAGCCATAATTACTCTCTCCTAAATTAAAAAATTATATCTATTATATAATAAAAACCTAAAAAGATAAAGGGCTAAATTGAAAAATATGAAAATTTTGTGCATAAAGATAGAGTGTGCAATTACAGTACACACTCTTAAGTATATAATTCATAATGTTTAAAGTTATTGTTTACTTAGATAGCCATTAATCAATTCTCCACAATTGAAATTTGCCAGTAATTTCGTCTACATCTTTAGTATTTCCATAAATAACTGCACCCAAATATTCTAATTTGTCATTTTCTTTTGAACTAATTGATGATACTAACTCATTATCAGTTCTAGTATCTAGCATATCCTTAGGATAATCTGCGACTAGTAAATTTGGATTGCTTTTTGCTATATCTATAGTTGTTTTAAGTTTTCCAGCTTTTACTTTAGTTATTATAAATGGAAATTTACTAATTCCTAAGTGATTTATTCCAGATTTATCAGTTATAATTGGTTTTCCCATAATTTCTGTATCTGAGTATTTTCCAATGGATATGGCAAGGTGCCCAATAACATTTAATGCGATAGCTGGTTCAACATTTGAAGCTATAATTCCTACAATTTTTTTATCTTCGTAATTCATAATATTACTCTCCCTTATTTAATAAATTTTAAACAAAGGAGATAAAACATTTTCAAGCACTTCTATTTTTGCCCATAATTCTCCACCATGCATTTTTCTTGGATACTTAAGCATTATATTCCCCCAATTAATATATTTAAATTTATAATAAATATTATATCATAAATTTTAGATATTTCTATACTTTTACTTAATATTATAGTATAAAAAAAGAAACCTCTTTCGAGGAAAAGAATAATTTCTTTTTTAGGATAGGCTAATCATTATTTTTATGCCACTCTTCCCAGCATTTTTCTTTGCTATAATACCAAAGACATCCACTAAGAGATTTACCATTTTCACAACGACTGCAAGGTGCGTTTTCAGTATGAGAAGTATCTTCAAGGCAATATTCTGCAGGACAATACATTTCTTCCATAGGAGCTGGATTAACGCCATCTTTCCATTCCGTATAAGAACATCCATACTGTGAGAAATGAAACACTCTGCCATCTGCTGTTACATAGTCCTCATCAGCAGTAAAATAAACACCATGCTTGGATGCACATATAGGAAATACACGATTTACTCCTTTCATTTCCTTACGCCCTTCAAATTCTGTGTATGTGAACTCAGTTTTACCTGTTCCCATACAATCACGGCATACAACTGCTGCTCCATGAAATTCTTTTTGCGTTTGAAGACCTGTACCACAACAAGTCTTGCATTCAATTATAATTGTCCGTTCCATAATGTCTCCTTATCCTTTTAGCATATCACATAAAACACATATGATATTTACTAAAGTCTGTGTACATTTATTGTATTTCGCTGTACCCACGAATGATGTATATAATATACCATAGTTTACAGAAAATTTCAATAATATTGAGAATTGAAAAATGTAAAAATTTATGTTAAAATCTAAAGCAGAGGTGTTTTATGAATATATTAGAAGAAACAAAATTTTTAATGAAAAAATATAATATTACTGCGTCAAAAGCATTGGGGCAGAATTTTTTGATAGACGAACAAATTATAGATAATACAATAAGCTCGGCAAATATTGGAAAGGACGATTTAGTTATTGAAATAGGTCCGGGACTTGGAACTCTTACAAATAAGCTTTTGCAAAATGCAGGAAAGGTTATTTGTATAGAGTTAGATAAAAAAATGATGGAGATTTTAAAGGAAAGATTTTTCTTATTTGATAATATCGAAATTATAAATGAAGATGTTTTAAAGATAGATCTAAATAAAATTATAGATGAAAATAGTTATCAAAATGTAAAAGTTGTTGCAAATCTTCCTTATTATATTACAACTCCAATTATAATGAAATTATTAGAAACAAGAGCTAGATTTGATAGTATAACTGTTATGGTACAAAAGGAAGTTGCAGACAGATTATGTGCAAAAACTGGTACAAGGGAAGCAGGTGCTATAACTTATGCGGTAGAATATTATGCAGATGCAAAAAAACTATTCTTAGTTCCAAATACTTCATTTGTACCAATGCCAAATGTAGAGTCAGAAGTTATAATGCTAGAGGTAAGGCAAAATAAATTTGAAGATGTAAAAAATGAAGATATGTTATTTAAGATTATAAAATATGCTTTTATGCAAAGAAGAAAAACTCTGACAAATGCACTTCAAGGAATGGATATATCAAAGGAAATATTAAGAGAGATTTTAGATAAGCTTGGAATAGACGAAAGAGTTAGGGGAGAAGCTTTGAGCTTGGAAGACTTCATAAACATATCAAACTTATTGCAATTGATATAAAGGTATGATATAATATGTTGGAAAATTAAGCGAAATGCTTATATTTGAAGTAGTCACCTTTGTTACATATACACGTGACAATAAAATAAAAGGAGGAGTTTGTATGAAGGTGCGGGAGACATTAAAGAAGGTAGAAAGATTCTTTATTCTTATTGCTTTAATAATTTCAGTTGTTAAGGCAGTAGAGAATGAATATCCTAAAGAAACAATTGCAATTTGTTGTGTTGCTCTCATATTTTACATAGTTAAAATAAAATTTGTTGAAAAGGAAGAAAATCAACTTCAGACAACAAAAATATTTGAGTTGGTTGAAATCTATTGCGGACTTGGTAGTATACTTGCTATTTTTGTGATAGTGATATTTGCAGGATTAGCAATAGAATTTCAATGGGATATTATTTTAAAGGGGTGTTATATTACAGCTTGCATATCTTGTATTCCAATGATAGTTAGAGGAATATTGCGTCTTCTTTACTACTTGTAGACTAATTTAAGTCAATATGAATGTTTCTATAAGATTCGTATTAATTATAAAATCCGTGCAGTTCTTTGCTAAAAAGAATTACACGGGTTTTTTGACAAAAAGACTTTGACTTGAAATAATTCATAAATATAGAGAACAAGTTAATATGAAAAATTTGAAATTTTCTATTGGAAAAACATAGTTAATATATAAGTTTTACGGTTATAATGTCGAGATTTGTCGAAAAAATTTTCTTGACAAGTAAAGACGAGCAATATATAAATTAATTAGTGCATTTTTCATTTGCACTATTCAAAAAAATTAAAATCAAATTAAAATCAAAGCACCTTTAGGTAAGACATAAAGATATCTTTTGGAAAATCATCCAAAAAAACAAGCGAAAATTTTCAAAAATTGAAAAACATTAAGAAATAAGCTAAAAATCGTTGATTAAACTTATTACTTAATGTATAATAAAGGAGGAAACAATATGAAAGAAAAACTAAAAGTAACAAATGATGTAATTTTCCAAAGAATATTTGGAAAAACAAGTAACGAAAGAATAACAAAAAAATTCTTAGAAAGAATATTAGGAATAGAAATTGAAAGTTTAAGCTTAGACACAAATAAAAGACTAATAGGAGAAGAAATACAAGACAAAATAGGAAGAATAGATGTAAAAGCAAAACTAAATGATAAAACAAAGGTAATAATAGAAATGCAAGTTGCAAACTTAGACTGTATGCCAGAAAGACTATTATATTACTGGGCAAAAACATATACAGGAGATTTAAAACGAGGTGAAAACTATAAAAGTTTAGATAAAACAATAGCTATACTATTATCAGTATCTAATATAGAACGACTTGAAAACTTAGAAGAAGGACATACAAAATGGAAAATAAGAGAAGAACATCACAAAGAAGTAGTATTAACAGATAAATTAGAGATACATATCATAGAGCTAAATAAGATAAAAAACGAAGAACAAACAAAAAAGATAGACTGGCTAAATTTCATAAGGGGGTATGAAATAGATATGAAAAGGGATATGGATAAAGAATTAAGAGAAGCAATAGAAGAGTTAGAAAGGATAACAGCAGATCCAGCAACAAGAGAGTTATATGAACAAAGAGAAAAACAATTAAGAGATTTCGTATCATTTACAAATGAAAAAATAGAAAAAGGTATTAAGCAAGGTATTAAGCAAGGTATTGAACGAAATAAGAAAGAAATTGTATTAAATATGTATAAAGAAAAAATGCATATGGAATTAATATCTAAGATTGTAGATATACCAATAGAAGAAGTAGAGAAAATTATAAAAGGTTGACTGTGGTTAATAAACATATCAAACTTATTGCAATCAACATAATATCGTGATATAATATATTAGAAAATTAAGCTAAAGGCTTATATTTGAACTTAAGTTTCTAAGGTTAAATAATTAACATGAAGAAAGGAAGAAAATTGCATGATGAGACGGAAAAGAGTAGTAAAGGTTGTATGCGTATTCATAAGAGTGTTGGTTCTTATAGCGCTTGTAGGATCCACTTTAGAACTAAAAAAAGGAAATTATCCTGAAGCGGTATGGCAAAACTGTGGCATATGGTTAATATGTTATATATACACACTCGTATTTGAAAAGTTGGATGTTCCACTAATACGCTGTATAATAGCAGTATTAAAACTTTTTATTATTGGCATATTGTTAGGGTTGTTAAGTGCATCAATTGTAGATAAGTTTGCTACGCCCTTGACAATCTGTAACATTATGGCATCCATTGGCTATTCTGCAGAACAATTCTTCAGGCTTGTATACTGGTTTGAAAAAAGGAAGAACCAGTAATCATTTATGCAAATTGAGTAGAGCAGTTATCTTTTGTAAAAGGATAACTGCTCTTTCCATACTTACTCAACTGTTACTGACTTAGCCAAATTTCTTGGCTTATCTACATCAAGTCCTTTTTCCTTAGACACATAGTATGCTAAAAGTTGAAGCGGAATAATTGAAAGCACAGGGGAAAGGAAAGGATGCACTTTTGGTATAGTAAATGTATTTGGGAATAACTTTTTATCTATATCTTGATTGGTTATAACCAAAGTTTTAGCTCCTCTTGTAATTACCTCTTGAAGATTACTGATTGATTTATCGACAAGTCTTCTGTCTGTTATAATACCAACAACAGTCACATCATTTTCAATTAAAGCAATTGGACCATGTTTTAATTCTCCAGATTGATAACTGTCAGAATGTATATATGAAATTTCTTTTAATTTCAAAGACGCTTCTTGAGCTGTAGCATAATCTATTCCACGACCAACAAAGAAAAGGTCAGTTTCTTTGAAAATTTTCTTTGCAAAGTCTTTAATCATATCTGTATTTTCTAAAATCATACTTACTTTTGAAGGAAGTTCTAATAATTCTGATTTTAAATTATCTATCATTTCATTTTCCGGAAGTTCTAAAACTTCAGCAAAATGAATTGCAAGTAACACAAGTAAAGTGATTTGAGAAGTATATGCTTTTGTTGAAGCAACTGCAATTTCAGGCCCTGCATGAGTATATAAAGTGAAATCAGCTTCACGAGTTATGGAACTTCCGAATTACATTTGAAATAGCAATTGTTTTAGAGCCACTTTCCTTTGCCTTTTTTAAAGCTGCAAGAGTATCAGCAGTTTCTCCAGATTGACTTATGCAAATAATCAAAGTATGTGAGTCTATAAGAGGCTCTCTATACCTAAATTCAGAAGCTATATCAACTTCAGTTGGAATTCCAAGTAGTCTTTCAAAAATAGCTTTAGTTGCTATCCCTGCATATGATGCTGTACCACATGCAACAATATATATTCTAGATATATCTGATAAATACTCTTTTGTAAGAGTTATATCATCAAAATCACATTTACCATTTTTAACAATTCTTGTGCCTATTGTTTCTCTTATTGAATTTGGCTGTTCATATATTTCTTTTAACATGAAGTCAGGGAAATTACCTTTGTCAGAAGATTTTGCATCCCATTCAATAATTTCAGGAGCTCTATTTATAATATTTAAATCTGCATCATAAAACTTGATTTCATTCTTTGAAAGTTCTACTAAATCTCCATCATTTAATATGTATATATTATTTGTATAATCTAAAATTGCAGGAATATCAGAAGCAATATATTTTTCTTCTTCATTTACACCAATAACTAGAGGACTATCTCGTCTTGCTACAACTATCTTATTTGGTTCAAGTTTTGATATAACAGCAATTGCATAACTACCCTTTAGGTCTTTAATAGTATGGCTTACCGCTTTTATAAATCTATCTTTTGTATCATCTTCTTTTTGATAATAATAATTTATTAGGTTTGGAATAATTTCTGTATCAGTTTCAGATAAAAAAGAATATCCAGCATTTGCTAAAAACTTTTTAAGCTCTAAATGATTTTCTATAATTCCATTATGCACAACTGAAAAATTATTATAAAAATCTAGATGTGGGTGTGCATTAGTAGCCGATGGTTTACCATGAGTTGCCCATCTTGTATGAGCAATACCAATACTTCCATTTAAAGAATCTATATTATCAGCATTTTGCAAACACTTAACTCTACCTTTACATTTTATTTGACAGATGTTGTCATTTTCAAGAGTTGCAATACCCGCTGAATCATATCCTCTATATTCTAGTTTTAAAAGGCCATTTATAAGTATAGGACTTGCTTTAGATTTGCCAATATATCCTACAATACCACACATATTTATATCCTCCTTAAAAGTCATATAAGGTATTATATAATATTATCATAGAAGCAAAAAAGTAGCAAGTCTATATAAATTAAAAAATTATTAAGTTTATAAGTGTAAGTAAAATTGCGCCTGGAATACCTAAGATACTAACAAATATTATCGTGAAAAAATTTAATCCTATATGAAAATTAAATAAACTTCCTATTAGATTAATAAATAAAATTATTAAAGCACCTAAAAAGGAATTTAGGAAAAGTTTAAATATAAATTTAAGTGGCAATATAAAAATTCTACATAGTACAAAGATGATACAAAGTCCAGAGATATATGTTAAAATATTAATAAGTTCCATGTTTTTTCACCTCGTCCGTTTTGTACATACTATGTGAAAAACATGGAATTTATTACATTGCAATATCTGAATTTTTAATTTCAATTTGGTCTAACATACTAACAATAAGACCAGATTTTTTTGCTTTTTTTAGTAAATAATTATATTTTGATTGAGTTGCTTTTATTTGATATAGATAATAATCTATAAGGTCGCCATCTGCAAACTCATAATTATTATTTGCAGTTACTAAGTCTTCTCTAGTTTTTATAATACAACTAATAAGGTCTGTATTTTCATTATCGTTATTTTGTGAAATAAAAGATGAATCTTTTACATATTTTTCATAAATCATGTATACATTTCTCCTTTGGGAATAAAATAGATTCCTTTCTAAAAATTAGTAATAGTGTATGCAAAATATAATAAAAATATACAGAGATATCTGAAAATAAGAAGACATTTATTTATCCAGTTTTTATAGTTATACAAAGAGTACCTCCAATTAGAATATTAAGTAATGAATTGCAAAAAATAAAATGGATATTGTATAGTATTTTTGCCAAAATTTAAAAGAAAAATTTTTTGGAAGAGTATTTAATAAAAATTGCAGATTTTACAAAATTTGTTGTATTTTAAAATTGTTTATTATAAAATTATAAAAATAAAGCAAAAGATTTAAATGAAGGGAAATAGATTGCAATAACTGGCAAATCTAAAAAGGGGAATCATTGACAATGAATATAATTTATAAAAAAATAGAAGAAAAGGATAAAGAAAAAATTGAACGATTAAAACAAGAAGTAATAAATGGGATAGAAAGAAAAGAGTTTTATATGGAAGACCCAGAAGAGGATAAATCAAAAATGTTTGAAGATACAATTTTTTATGGTTCATATGATGATAATAATCTAGTAGGAATTGCACAGTTATATATAGATCAAGAATATTTAGAAGAAATGAAAAAGGTATTTAATTTGGAAAAATATAATGTGTGTGAACTGGGGACAGCTTTGGTAAAAAAAGAATATAGAAATCAAGGAATTATGCAAAAGCTAATAAAAATGCAAATAGATATTGCAAAAGAGTTAAATTTTGAATATATAATAGCGACAATACACCCTGAAAATTTACCAAGTAATATAGCCTTTGAAAAAAATGGATTTAATGTAGAAGGACAGGCTATATTTAGAGAAAATTATTTAAGAAACTTATGTGTTCTGAAAATATAATTTAGGAGAAAAGATATGAAAAAAGAAATTCCCAAATTTCTGGAAGAAATTTTAATTAAGGATTATGGAGAAAGATTAAAAAACGATATAATTGATGGATATAATAAAGACAAAAAAGTAACATTTAGAGTAAATACATTAAAATCAAATAAAGAAAAAATAAAAATAAAATTAAGAGAAGAAAATATTGTATTTAAGGAAGTAAATTGGTATGATGATGCATTTATTGTAGAGAATGTAAAAGAAGAGGAAATACGAAATTTAGATATATATGAAAAAGGTGAGATATACATGCAAAGTTTATCTTCAATGATACCCCCCTTAATATTAAACCCAAAGAAAAATGAGAATATATTAGATATGGCAGCGGCACCAGGTGGAAAGACAACTGAAATTGCGGCACTTTCAAATAATGAAGCAATGATTACAGCATGTGAGAAAAATAAAATAAGATTAGAAAGACTAAAATTTAATATAGAAAAGCAAGGAGCAAGAGTAAATGTATTGATGGAAGATTCAAGAAAACTAGATAATTTTTTCTCATTTGATAAGATACTATTAGATAGTCCTTGTAGTGGAAGCGGAACAGAAAATGTATATAATAAGAAGTTTACAAAAGAATTAATCGAAAGGTCTATAAAAACTCAAGTAGAATTATTAAAAAAAGGAATTGATATATTAAAACCAGAAGGAGAAATAATATATTCAACATGTTCATTATTAAAAACAGAAAACGAAGAAGTAATAAAACAAGTATTAAAGACAGAAAAGGTAGAAATTGTAAGAATAGATCAAAACTTTTTAAAAGAAGTACCAAAACTTCCAAGTAGAATAGAAGGAATGATTTGTATAGCACCAAATGAATTATATGAAGGATTTTTTATTGCAAAAATGAGAAGGAGAAAATAAAAAATGGAAAACACAATATTAGTTATTGCAGCAATGGAAGATATAGAACTTGACTATTTAAAAACAAAATTAAAAAATACAAAAGAAGTAGAATATAAAAGTTTTAAATTTTTTCAAGGCGAAATACTTGAAAAGAATATTGTACTTTGCGTATCAAATATAGGATTGATAAATGCAGCAATAGCATGCACAATAGGTATAGAAAAATATAATCCAAGTATAATTATAAATGAAGGAGTTGCACGGTGGATATACAAAAGACATACATAAAGGAGATATTGTAATTGGAATAGAAGTAATCAACATAACATCTGTAGAACCTAAAGGAGAGGGAAAAAATATAGAAGATTATGAAATTAAAACATTTTTGCATAATGAGAAAAACAAATTAATCTATAGAAAAGCAGATGAAAAATTAATTGATTTTATAAATGGAAAATTTAAAAATAATCTACATTTTGGAATAATTGGAAGTGGAGATATATTTAGCAAGAATCCAGAATTGATAAAAGTCTTGCACGAAAAATATGGGGCAATTTGTGAAGATATGGAATGTGCTTCTATATACAGAGTAGCTGAGATTTTTAACATTCCAGTAATCAGTATAAAAGGAATTTCAAATAATGAGGTTTTAGGAGAAAAGTATGATTATACTGTAAGTCATAAGCTTCAAGAGTTTGTAGAAAATGTAATAAAAATAATTTGAGTATTGAAGTTTCCGAAATACACTTGACAAAGATAAAAAATAAATGTAAGATAAAAATGCAATAAGAAAAATAGCAAAAAAGGAAGAAGAAAAGGAAACCAAAAAAGTGAAAAAATCAAAACCAAACGCTATAACCCTTGA
>CAOJZU010000016.1 GCA_948466265.1 uncultured Clostridium sp.
ATTTATTAAATCATGTCTATTTTTATTTACTGTCGGTCTTCAGAAAAAATCCGCCTTGTACTAAGGATAATTAAATATTATTTGTCAAATTCTTTATCGAATATACCAAACAATATTTCAAACTCTTCTTCATGTCTTAATAAATCAGGTTGTCTATTTTTAACCATCTCTTTAAATTTTTTATAAGATACAAAAAATATCTCTGTTATTTCTTCTTCCTGATATCTCATATCAGTTATTTCTTTATTAGTTCTCAATATATACATGTCACTAAATTCATTATTTATAAAGCTCTCTGTATATTTTGAACTTTTCTTTATTGTTTTTATAAATTGCAATTCTTCTTTACCTATGTCTAAATTTAGCTCCTCTTTTATTTCCCTTATTGCTGCATCCAATGACTCATCTCCTGCTGATAAATGTCCAGCACAAGATATGTCTAACATATTGGGATTACTATCTTTTGTAGGACATCTTCTTTGCAGCAACACATCTCCATTATCATTTAATATCCATATATGTACCGATTTATGCCAATTGCCATCTCTATGAACTTCGTTTCTTAGTTTTATTTTTCCTATTTTATTTCCGTTTTCGTCTAATACATCAAAATATTCTTTACCCATTTTTCTCACCTTGGGTTATTATATCAAATGAGATATTATTGTACAATAGATTTAACATAAATATTAAGTCTTTTATGCTTTTAAAATTTAATAAGTTTGTATAAAATAGAAATTTTTTAATAAAAAAGGAGATTATGCAGACACATAATCTCAGTATAGTTCAATGGCTTCATATGAACTTATAAGTTACTTTTATTGCAACATATTATTTAAAAAATTCTTCGAATTCTTCTTCTGTTATTGTTTCTTTTTGCATTAATGCATTTGCAACAGCGTCTAGCTTATCACGATTTGCACTTAGTATTTGTTTTGCTCTTTCATATGATAGATCCATAAGTTCTCTTATCTCTTTTCCAACTTCGTCTTCTATATCTCTTCCATAGAATTCAAGTTCTCTTATATCGTCTACTTGAAGCGATATTGGACCTAACTTTTTACTCATTCCATAAATTATTATCATATCTCTTGCTGTTTTTGTTGCAACTTCTAAGTCATTGCTTGCTCCTGTTGATATATCGTCTAAAGCAAGTTCTTCTGCTGCTCTTCCTCCTAAAAGTGAAACTAACTTTTCTTCCATTTCTGTTTTAGATATATAGAATTTGTCTTCGTTTGTCTTATACATTGTGTAACCACCTGCTACACCTCTTGGTATTATTGATATTTCTTTTACATCTAAAACTGTATCTAAATATTTTCCAACAATTGCATGTCCTGCTTCATGATATGCTGTTAGTCTTTTATCTTTTTCTGATATTACTCTACTTGATTTTTGAAGACCCACTGTTACTTTTTTTACAGCATCGTCTAAATCTTGCATAGTTATAGCTTCGTGTTTATTAACAGTTGCAATTATTGCAGCTTCATTTAATATATTAGAAAGTTCTGCTCCTGTAAATCCTGCTGTATCTTCTGCAACACTTTTTAAGTTTATTTCACTTGATAATTTCTTTTCTTTACTATATATTTTTAATATTTCTTCTCTTCCTCTTAAATCTGGTGGCGCAATCGTTATTTGTCTATCAAATCTTCCAGGTCTTAAAAGTGCTTTATCTAACATTTCAGGTCTATTTGTTGCAGCAAGCACTATTATTGTATCGTTTTTCTCAAATCCATCCATTTCAACCAATAATTGGTTTAATGTTTGATTATTTTCAGATTCAGCACCGCTTGAAGTTGTCCTTCTTGAACCTATTGCGTCTATTTCGTCTATAAATATTATACAAGGTGCAAGTTTTTTTGCTTTTTCAAATAGTTTTCTAACTCTTGATGCACCAAGTCCTGCAAACATCTCTATAAATTCGGAACCACTCATAGATATAAATGGAACTCCTGCTTCTCCTGCAATTGCTCTTGCAATTAAAGTTTTTCCTGTTCCTGGTTTTCCACAAAGTAAAATTCCCTTTGGAATTTTTGCTCCCATTTTCAAAAATCTTTCAGGTTCTTTAAGGAAATCTACAATTTCTATCATTTCTTGTTTTTCTTCAGACAAACCTGCAACATCGTTAAATGTTACATCACTTTTATTTTCTACACCATCATATACTTTTCCTTTATCCCCAATTCCTTGCATCTTAAATACCATAACTACTATCGTTATCATAAGTCCTGTTGATATTATAGATAAGAAATTTGACTGAATTCCTGATAATATTCCACTTTTCTTTTGCAATAGTGGTATCTCTATTCCTTCTGCTCTTTTTTCATGTACATATTCAATAAAAGCTTGTGTATTTGGGATTATTACCTTCTCCTTATCTTTTTCTTCTTCTCTTTCTTTATATGTTACTTTAAGAGTAGTACTTCCAACTGTCATCTCGATGTTTTCAATCAATCCATTTTCTATATCTTGTAAAAATTGTGTGTATCCAATATCCTTATTCTCTTTATCTTTATTACTTACAATATATGAATATCCTAAAATTGCAGCAGTTATTATAATCAATATTCCAATTATTGCTATAATTAGATTATTATTTCCTTTTTGTTTTGGTCTGTCATTTTTCTTGCTCATTTTTTATTCTTTCCTTTCTATGCATTAGAACCTTCTGGTTCTCCATCTGTTCCTTGATTTTTCTCTTCTTCATCTTTCTTGTCTTCTTTAGCCTCTTTATCTTTTTCCTTTTCTTCTGTATCTTTCTCCTCTGCTTTTTTTGCTTCATTTGCTTGTATTTCTCTAAGCTTTATTAATTGTATTTTTTGATTTATTATTTCTGTTTTTATCATAAGGATTGCAACAACTACATAGATATATGAGATACTAGTGTACATCCACTGGAAGTGCCTTATTTCAAATCCGGTAAATAAGTTTACAATTATATATATTAAGTTAAGAAGTAATGGAAGAGTTAAAGCATGTACACCAATATTGAATGTTGCTTTGTATCTTAGCCTTATTTTCATTATTCTTCCAAATAAATATCCGAATTACTCCAAGTACTACTGAGTCTACTAAGCTAGAACTTAAGTATACTATAAATAAGTATATTAGTAAAGTGAAAGATATCGCTAAATTTGTATAAAATAGATTTCGTCCACTTATTAAGCTTATAAAGTTTGATTTTTCAGTAATATCAAAGTTAAAAATATTTGAATAATATATGGTTTCTTCAGTATTAAGTAATTTACTTTGTATTATCATTCTATCTGATAAGCACAAAACTCCTGTATTGTATGCTTTAATTCTTTCCAAACTTTCTTCCTTATTTGCATCTTCTTTTGTGTCTACTATGATTATTGGAATTATATTATTTTCATCTTCAAATATTATTTTTTCATCTGATATAACTTCTAGTTTTCCACCGCTTTAAACTTATTTCTTCTACATTCTTTGATATATAATCTCTTATACTATCTACTGCTAAGTAAAATTTATATGTATATGCAAACGCTATTAAAGCCGTAAATATTAAGCTTAAAATAAATATATATTTTATTGTTTTCCATACTTTCTCTGCTGCAAAACTTTCATATCCTTCAAAATCCGTTATACTTGTCCATACCTTTTTAAAGAAATTTTTAGTCTTTAGCTTTTCTTCCACTTTTATTGCTTCACCCTTTCTTTCCTAAGATTTTTCTACAGTCATTCCTTCTTTTGTATCCTTAATAATATATCCTTTTTGCTGTATAATATCCCTAATCTCATCTGATAATTTCCAGTTTTTTTCTTCTCTTGCTTTTTTTCTTTCCTCTAAAAGTTCTTGTATTTCTTCTGGTATTTCTAATTTTTCTTGCTTTTCGTCTATTTTTAATCCAAGTACTTCGTCAAATTTAAGTAAAAGTTCTGCTATTTGTTTCGATTTCACCTTATATCTTACAGCTTCCCAAAGGACACTCATTGCTCCTGTCATATTTAGGTCATCATTTATATTTGAATTAAATTTTTCTTCTAATTCATCTATAATATTTTGGTCTATATTACCCTCTTCATTACATTCTAAATGTTTTCTAAAGCCTTCTCTTAACCTCATAAGTGATACATTTGCAGCTTCTACTCCCTCAAATGTAAAGTTTAGGTTGTTTCTATAATGAGAAGAATAACAAAATAGCTTGTATGCAATCGGATCTATACCCTTCTCTTTTAAAGTTTCTATAGTATAAATATTTCCTAAGCTTTTTGACATCTTGCCACCATCTACAGTTAAAAAATTACAATGCATCCAAAACTTAGCTGGAATTTTTCCGCATCTACCCTTGCTCTGTGCAATTTCATTTTCATGATGTGTTGGTATATGGTCTATTCCTCCTGTATGTATATCAAATTCTTCCCCTAAATACTTCCTACTCATTGCTGAGCATTCTATATGCCATCCTGGATAAGATAACCCCCAAGGGCTTTCCCATTTCATAAGATGTTTTTTTGGAGCCTTTATCCATAAAGCAAAATCTTCTGGATTTTTCTTTTCAGGGTCTACTTCTACCCTTGCTCCTGCAATTTGCTCATCAGTTTTTCTGTCAGACAAAATTGGATATTTATCTAATTTTGATATGTCAAAATATATTCCATTAGATGTTTCATATCCATATCCATTTTTTACTATTTCTGATACATATTCTATCATTTCATTAATATGTTCAGTTGCTTTGCATATTATTTCAGGTTTATCTATGTTTAATCTTTCTAAGTCTTTCAAAAATATATTAGTATAAAATTCTGCTATCTCATATGGGTCTTTATTTTCTTTTCTTGCTGCTTTTGCAATCTTGTCTTCTCCTTCATCTGCATCACTTTCTAGATGTCCAACATCTGTTATATTCATAACATGTTTTATTTTATATCCATTATATTTTAAAACTCTTCTTAAAGTATCCATAAATATATATGCTCTAAAATTTCCTATGTGGGCAAAACTGTATACAGTTGGCCCACATGAATATATTCTAACAATTTCATTTATTGGACTAAATTGTTCTTTTTTTCCCAAAAGTGTGTTATATAGCTTAAGTTCCAATAATCTACCTCCTAGGTTTTAATTAAATTTTAGTGTGTATTTGTAACATTATTTACAGTATTACTTGTATTTGTAGTGTTACTTGTATTAGTTGTATTGCTTGTATTTGTAGTATTACTTGTATTGTTTACTGCATTATTTCCATTTGCTCCTGGGTCAGTTACATTATCAATAGGTGCTTGTGTTGCACATTCTGTACATATTTCTATTGGAGCCATATATTTAGCATCTGTTGCTGACCTCCAACGTGTATCTGTATCTGCATTTTCTCTTGTTATAAATACTCTTAACACTTTTTCTTTGCATTTATCGCTTGCAAGTTTATTTGTTTTACTACAAACTTCTACTTTTTTGTGTATTGTACAATATCCTGATGGGACATTTCCTTGTGAAAAGTATTCTGTGTATGCTTTATTTCCTTCTGGGTCATGCTGACAATCTTCTGTAGCCAATTGCCCTGACGTCCTACAAACAACTGCTGTTGTAATTCCACTTGGTCTACTCCATGTCTTTGCCTCTAATCCTGTGTGTACTGGTCTCATTATTTGTCCCCAAAGAATTGCACACTGTGTTGAATTTGCATTTGTATTTCCATTTCCATCTGCTTCACGGTCAAAGAACATACATACAGAAGCTGTGTATAATTTTGTAAATCCTGCAAATGATGCTGATGAGTTATTATTTGTTGTTCCTGTTTTTCCTCTAACCTCATGTCCTGTTATTTTTGCATTTGATCCTCCTGTTTGCCCATTATATATTGGTTCTTTTAATAGATCTTGCAATATCCAAGCATTTTGTTCTGAAAATACTCTTGTACTCTCTTGTTTTGGCTCTAATATTGGAGTTCCATTATTATCTGTTACTTTTGTATAGAATAGCGGAGTTCTATACACCCCTCCATTTGCAACTGTCGCATAGCAACTAGCAAGCTCAACTGGTGTCATACCATTTGTCATACCTCCAAGTGCTAGTGAAAGCCCTACATCTTTTTCAGCTGATACATCTACTCCCATTTTCTCCAAATATGAAAGTGACTTTGGCACAGTAAGTTTTTGTAATAATATTACTTCTGGAATGTTAGCTGAGCTTTGTAACAATTCTCTAATATTCATATATCCTCTATAGCCTTCTTTATACCAGTTACGTGGAGAATAATTTCCAAATGATGTAGGTATATCATCTACTGTTGTCGCTGCAGTAATACGTCCTTCTTCAAGACTTGGTCCGAATTATTCCTATTGGTTTCATACAAGAACCTGGACTATGTCCTTTTATTATCATTCTATTTGTTACATCTCCTACTGGCTTTTCTCCAAGTCCACCAGCTCCTGCAACAACATATCCTGTTTCATTATCAATTATAGCCATTGCCCCTTGTCTTTGAACATCTTCTTTATATTTTTCACCTGTCTCTTGATTTGTTCTTGTTACTTTTATAGTTATATACCATTTTTTTGCATTATCTATAAACTGCTTATCTACTTCTGCTTGAATCCTCTGATCTAAGTTTGTATGTATTTGATATCCATTTGCATAAAGTGCAAGTTCGGCTTCTTCTCTTGACCAGTTATTTTTCTCCATTAAATCTTTTATTACTTGTTTTCTTACCGCATCTAAATAATATGAAAGTTTGTTGTTTTGTGATACTTCACCTTTTGTAAATTTAATTCCTGCTTCTACTTCTGCAATAGCATTGTTGTAATCTTCTTCACTAACTCTTCCTAATTCACGCATTTTTCCTAAAACTGCTTTTACTCTCTTATTAATTGCTTCTGTTCTATCATTTGCTTCATCAAATGGGTCATATCTATTTGGTGCATTCGTAATACCTGCAATATATGCCGCTTCTACTAGAGTCACATCTTTTGCATTCTTATTAAAATAATATTTTGATGCTGTTTGTACACCATATATATTGTTTCCTCTACCACCAAATGAAACCTTGTTTAAATAAAATTCTAGTATTTGGTCTTTTGATAATTTATTTTCTAAATCATATGCTCTTACAATCTCTTTTACTTTTCTAAGAGCTCCTTCAAAACTTGAATTCTCATCTTCTTTTGTTAAATTCTTCACAACCTGTTGTGTTATGGTACTTCCACCAAAAGATGATTCTCCTTTATGTGTAATAAACGTTACAAACGCTCCAATTGTTCTTTTCCAGTCAACTCCATGGTGTTTTTCAAATCTTTCATCCTCTATTGATATAAATGCATCAAAAAAGTAAGGAGACATTTCATCTTTACTTATAATCTCTCTATTCTCATCTCCCGTAAGAGTAGCAACTGCATTACCATCTTTATCATACATTGTTGCATTTTCAAATATCATATCGTCTAACTCGCCTACATTTATTGCCCAATCTCCCCAAATGCAACGATAAACAATTGCTGCAAATATTCCACCTACTACTACACATAATAGTACAAACATTACAATCATAATCTTTAATACTTTTTTTAGCTTTGGATGTTTTTTCTTTTCCTTAGGTTTTTTTTGCGTTTGGTTCTTTTTTTCCTTTACTTCTTTATATGATTTTATTGGTTTATACATTACTGTCTCATCTTTTTTGTTTTTATTTTCTTCTTTTTTAACTTCTTGTTTTCCTTGTTTTTTCATTATTTTCCTCCTCAAAAAGAGTTTTTTGCTTTTGATATACTTTATGACATTACTATTATAATACAAAACTTTTAAAAGATAAAGTATTTTTAGTAAACTTTTATTATTAAGATTTACTTAATAGTTTACGGATCCTTTATATATAAGAAATATATTAAGAAGGAGAAGGTCTCTTTTTTATACCTTCTCCTTGTCTTTTAGCTTGCTTTATTCTTTGTACCATATTTTAGTTTTGTTGCCATTCCTCCTCTTATGTGTCTTTCTGCTTTATTTTCGTCTAATATTTTTCTTACCTCTATCGCAAGGTTTGGGTTTACTTTTATAAGTCTTTCGCTTACATCTTTATGTACTGTACTTTTGCTAATACCGAAATTTTTTTGCAGCTCCTCTAACTGTGTCTTTTGAATCTATAATATATCGCGCCAAGGAACATGCACGCTCTTCTATTGTCTGCTTACCTGAACTTCTTATATTTTCTTCAGATAAGGTATGATTTTGTTTTCCCCCCATCTTTTTTAGCCCCCTTAAGTTACGTTTGCTTTTGTTTAATTGTATTCATGGGAGTAAGTCCTTATGACTTTATTTTTGCAAAGAAATAAACTACTCCTTTTGGAATAGTTTTTTCTTTTCTTCTACTTTTTTATTCTATTTATCATTAGTTACATCTCCATTACCATTTAATGAAATAATATCTCCTAAATATTTTGGTTTTGGTTTAAATATACACGATACAAAGTCTTTGTTTCTCGCAGCTATTTCTCTAAGTTCTCTTTTCCATTGGTTTGTATATTTTCTAGGGTCAGCTCCCACCCCTTTTGCTTCTAGTCCTAAGCTATTTGCTATGTATAAGGATCTATATAAATGGTATTTTTGTGTTACAATAATTACTTTTTTTGCTTCAAAGATTTCTTTAGCTCTATAAATGCTATCGTAAGAATTAAAACCTGCATGGTCCATAAATATATCTTCTGATGGAATTCCTTTCTCTATAGCATAATCTTTCATTATATTTACTTCATCGTATTCTTCTCTTCCGTGGTCTCCGCTCATAATTATTTTATTTGATACTCCTTCGTTATATAAAGAAATTGCTTCATTTAATCTATCTTCAAGCATTGGACTAGGCTTATCTCCCCATATTCCAGCACCTAATACTAAAATACAATCAATATCTCCAAGCTCAGAATAGTCATTATCTTGAATTATTTGATTTTTAGTAGATAGTTTTACAAAAAAATTTATTGCTAAAAGTATTGCAATTATTAAAACAATTAAAGCAAGTCCAAAAATCACTAT
Source organism: uncultured Clostridium sp. (assembly GCA_948466265.1). The sequence goes on from CAOJZU010000016.1 coordinate 8,990, forward strand.
TATTTTTATATTTATTTTCATATAAACTTTCTCCTATTTTTACTTATTAAAAATTTGGTCATGCAAAAAAACTATTAATTTTGCAATTTCTCTATCATATATCTTTTTTGATATATCTAATTTTAATTCACTTTCTCTTACTATAGGTAATAGCTCTAATATTTTATCAAACTTGCAATTAGCTTCTATACATTGTTTCCATCTATTTACACCAACAAAATCTATCTTATCTGCATCTCTTATTATATCTCCTTCTAAAGTTTCTGGTTTTTCATTCCAGCTATGTTTGTATATTGCTTTATAACATTTATCAATAAAGTTCTCATCATAAGCTAATCTTCTCATTTCTTCTTTTAGTAAATTCGCACTAATTAATGCATGCCCCTTATTCTTTTCTATTCTCCCCACATCATGCCAATAAGCAGATATTATACACACTTCACTATCGGCATTTACATTCTCTAAAATTTCTTTTGTATATTCTACTACTTGTAAAACATGAGAAAGAGAATGCTTTGGATCTTTTACAAGCTTCATTTTACAAATGGCCTTTTCTATTAAAGTTTTGTGTTTTTTCTCTATTTTCTCATAATCTTCTAACATTTATATAACTCTCCTCGTTTTTCTAATATTTAAATTTTTCCTTTATATATCTATATATTTCTCCCCAATTGTTTATTTCCTTTACATATTCATTTTCTTCTAGTTTCTTCATATCTCCATATTTGAAATATATTGTCTTTATCTTATTTTCAGATAAGCTTTTGCAAACATTATAGTTATCGTCTATCATAATATCTATGTTCTCTTTTTTTGCTATTTCTAATTTATCGTCTTGCTTCCAATAGTATTTATCAAAGATAAGCCCTTCTGTTTCAAATTTTTCTATTGCTACATCCTTCATCTCTGCTAAGTTCCCACCTCTTGCTGATATTATAATAAGCTCATGCCCATCTTCTTTTAACATATTTACTACTTCTTTTACTCCTGGAACTAATGGTGTCATTTTTGATAATTTTATAAAATATTTATCGATAAAATTTTTCCTTTGCTCTTTTGTCCAGTTATATCTATCTACTAAACGAGCTTCTTCTCTTTTAACAATTCCTTTATTCTTTAATTCTATAAAATCATATAATTCTCCATATGTAAGTAATACTCTTTGATAATCTAATATTACACCGTCTACATCAATACCAATTTTCACTTCTACTTCTCCCTTTGCTTATTTTATATATTCAATATCTTTTTTATCATACTTTTCAGGAGGAAGTCCAACTCTTGATTTCATATATAATAATATAAATGATATAATTATAAGTCCGCATTCCACCTATTATAATATAAGATACACTTGTACTATAATATTCTAGTAATAGTCCCCCTAAAAATGCAATAGCCATTTTTCCAATTCCTTCTACTAAATTTGCACAAGATAATACTTTAGTTCTAATATCAGAATTTGTAAAGTTTGTAATATATCTATTTTCTAATGTCCAATATGGACCTCTTAAGAAATGCTGTATGAAAAATGTTATTGCGACTACTAGCATAATAAATATACTACTTAATTTACTACTTGAGACTATACCCACTACAATAAATGAAATATATACTGGTATAGATATGAATGATAGTGTTTTATTTTTAAATCTATTATGTATTTTATCTTGGCATCTGACAGAAAAGCATTGAACTATTGTTAATATTCCAAAAATAATTCCAAAATACTCTGGTGATACTTTTAAATCTTTTAGTAAACTTTTTTCATAGGTTAAAATCATTAATAAGGTTCCTGTAAATACTGTTATAAATAAAATTAATGCTCTTAATCTTTTAGATTTTGCAACAAACTTAAATCCTTGTTTCATATCTTCTAGTGATTGTCTTATAGTCGTCCTTTCTTTCTTTTCTATATCTACATCTTCAAACCTATATGCAAGAATTATTGTAAGTGCAGATACTAATGTAGATAGTATAATTGGTATGTATGGGTTAACTACATATAAATATCCTGCAAATATCAGTGAAATTGTATTAAATATGTAGCTATATGAAGAACCTTCTGCATCTATATTTCCATAAGAGTTTTTCCTTTTACACACTTTACTTGAGTCATATAGAAGTGCATTTCCTGCTATCTCTTTTATAGCATTTCCTAAAGCGGATAGAGAATATGCTATAATCAAAATTCCAAAACTATCTGCAAAAGCCATCATTGCAATTTGCAGTGTTATGAGTGTGCAACCTAATATCAATGATTTTCTATTTCCAATCCTTTCTATTATTATTGCACTAGGTATTTGAAATAATATTAAAAATAAAGCATATACAGACTCTGCATACATTATTTTTGATACATCAATTCCTTTTACTTCGGATAAAAACAAAAATATTATAGCAGAATAGAATAATGGGTCCCACCCTAACCCCTTATACATGGGAAATATTCTTCTATTATATTTCATTGCTATATCTTTTCTCATATGTATTCTCCTTGATTTGTAATACCTTTTTTCTAATTCCTTTTAATTTAAACTATTTTAATATCTTTTAATTCTAAAATATCTGCAAATACGTCTGCTCTTATATTATCTTTTTCTGGTAATACTCCTAAACTTATTATATTGTCTCCTGCTTCATAATCTTCAAATATGCACTTTCCTTCAACTTCGTCTTCGCTTCCAAATTCTATATTTTTAATAAATTGATGTCCATCTCCTGTCTTATTAAAGATTACATTATTGTATGATATTTTATCTTCTGATACTTTTTCATATTTCATATTACTAATTATTTCTCCAATATATATTAGCTCATCATCTGGAATTACAACTAAAACTTTATTATCGCTTAATTCGTATTTTATATATGATGTGGTTTCGTCTTCTTCTATTCCGATACCATGTTTTGGTTTTAACAAAATATTCTTTTCCTCTAATAATTATCTTAGTATTTTTATTTAATTTATTAATTAAATTTTGCATTTTAATTTCTCCTTTATTTTTAATTACAACATTTTTATATCTTCGGCTTCAGTTTCTTCTGTTTCCTTTTTCTCTCTTGGTGGAAAGAAGTATGGAAAAATTCCAAATTTAGAGCCTAGATAATGTGCAATTGGGAATGTCACAAATATTGTTATTAATTGTGCAAAAATTATTGGCAGTTCTGTATAATCTTGCTGATTAAATACTCCCCCTTCTCCTACCATATCAACAAAAAAGTCTTTTCTTGATAATTCTTCTTTATACTCAATTTGATTTAAAAAATATGTATCTTGTGTTAAATCTTCATAGACTACTTTTCCAACAGGTAATATAGAATCTCCATCATATATTGTTTCTCCTGTTTTTTGTACTTTATCGCCATTAACACGTGCTGCCACACGTTCTCCTGACGGAAGTGTTACAGCATACATATAGAAGTTACTATAATATCCTGCACCTTTATTACGATATTCTATACCTGGAGATACTATTGTAAATGTATCATGTGATAATAAATCTTCTACATTTTGAGCTCTAAAAACATCTTCTCCTGCAATTCCACCAATTTCTCCGTCTGATACTTCATGTTCTTCTACATAATTTTCATATGATTTTGGCATTGTATTTTCTAATATTTTAGCTGGTATCATACTTAATAATACACTAACTAATAAACAAAGCCATATATCAAATCTAAGTACATGATATCTCATATATTTTATCCCCCTTTTACATGTCTTCTATAAAGTTTAGTTTAGATTTTGTTTCTTCTCCGATAATTTCATTTGCAAGTTTTATAAGCTCTTTTGAGCGTGATATTGATATTCTAAAATGTGTATCTATTCCATACAATACTTTTATATTATATTCTGATGCAATTTTCCAAAAGTCCTTGCAAGGATATTCTACTTTTTTTAATTCTTCCTCTTTCTCTTTAAATGATAAATTATTATTTTTTTTATATGTATATCTACCTATTCTTGATAGATTTATCTCCAATGGAATACTGTATTTTTCAGAAGCTTCACAAATTTTTCTTGCCACAGCTTCTTCTTGTTTACTAAAATTTTCTCTTACAAGCATATATATATCTGGATGCGCAATTATATCAGGCAAACCAATTTCCATAGCCTTTTCAACATATTCTGCATATTTCATTAGATCTTCATCTGAAAAATTGCTATTATGAAATTCTTGTATATTTTTATTATCATCATAGACAAAATGCTGTCCTAAGACAATTATATCCGTTTCGTCTTTTAACTCTTTTAAATTTTCTTCTTCTCCTGGCAAATATTCAACTTCATATCCTGATTTTATTTCTATTTTATCTTTGTATTTTTCTTTTAAATTCTTTACACTCCTTAAATATTCGTCTTTTTCTGTATAGTCCATTCTCATATTTGGTCTTTTATCTATTCTATTTTTCTCTGGGCAGTGGTCTGTAAATGCCATTTTCTTAAATCCTATTTTTATATATTCTTTTACATATTCTTCATCACTCATGTTCATTTCTGCATGACCACATCTATATGTATGTGAATGATAATTAAAATTTTGCATTATGTATCCTCCTTATATGTTTTACTTTTTAAATAATATCATAATTTAACATTTTCCACAATACAAAGTTATGTGAATTTTTTTAATCTATTTACTTTTTTTTGATTTTAGTATAATATATTAAAGACATTATTTATTTAAATGGGGGATATATGATTAAGCTAATAGCAAGTGATTTGGATGGAACAATTTTGGATAACAATCATTCCATTCCAAAAGCTAATATAAATGCAATTACAAGTTTAACTGCAAATAACATTCCATTAGTTATCTGTACAGGAAAAACATATGCATTAAGCAAAGATATTTGCCAAAATCTTCACGCAAGTTTTGGTATTTTTAGCAATGGAAGTCAAATAATAGACCTAAAATCAGGCACTGAGATTGCAAAAAATACTCTTTCTATCTCTGAGATAGAGTCTTGTTTTGATATAGTAAAAAAATACAACTTACATGTTCATGCTTATACTAAAAATCGGAATTATAACAACTAAGCCATTATATATGGACTTAAGAAATTTTGTATTATTTCATAACACAATAAAATTTGAAATCGTAGATTCTATTTTAGATACTATAAAAGATAGAAAAGAAGATATTTTCAAATTAATTATTTCTTCACCTTTTCGTCTTGATAAAGTAAAATCTGATTTAGATATGATTTCTAGCTTTTCTATTACCCATATAAATAAAACTGGAATATATAAAGATAGTGTAATAGATAAAGAATATGAATATTTAGATATTTCACCACTTAATGTAACCAAAGGTAGTGCTTTAACAGTTTTAAGTGATTATCTTAATTTGAGAAAAGAAAATATTTTATCTATTGGTGATAATCTAAATGATATAGATATGTTTAAGTCATCTCAAATTAGTGTTGCTGTTCGGAAGTTCACATGAGACTGTAAAACTTCATGCAAATTATATAACTACTGCTTCTGCTCAAGATGGTGGTTTTGCAGAAGCAATTTATAGATTTATTCCTTTTGACAAAAATTAACTTTGATTTTCTTATAAAATTATGTTAACATAATTTTATGGAGATGATTAATATGATTAAAAAATTAACAGATACAATTAAAAATTTTGATTTAAAAGTAAAAAAAATAATGACTAACGGTTTATATTTTTCCTTCATTGTTGGAATTATAGGAAGTTTATTTCTTATTTATTACATATCTTTTAAATCTTCAAATTTTATTTATTACATAGGAATAAAAATAATAACACTTAGTCTATCTTTTGGTGCATCTTTTTTTGCATCAGCTCTTGCAATTGATAGAATAAAAAAAGATTTAGCTTAAAATATAAGTAAAACACAGAGTATAAATAAATTTTACACTCTGTGTTTCTGTTTTTTATGTTAGGATGATATTACCTTAGAATTTATTAAACAGCCTCTGCTGTTTCTTCATTTTCTGTAGATTCTTCTCCGTCTTTTTCATCTATTACCTCTAAACTTGAAATAGATACTTCATATGCTACTCTTTCAACAGTAGTTCCATCTTCATATTTTTTTTCATATTTTCTAGATTGTACACGTCCTACTGCTTTAACTTGTGCTCCAACTTCCAAGTGGTCACAAAATCTTGCATTTCTTCCCCACGCAATTGCTGGTATGTAATCTGACTTACTATACGCTCTATTTACAGCAAGTAGAAGGTCTGCAATCTCACGTCCAAAAGGTGTTTTTCTATAAATTGGTTTCTTGCAAATATGTCCAATTAATATAACCTCATTTGATATTTCAAGATTTACTTCTTCATCTTCTTTTGCTTTTTCTTCAATCTCATCTTCAAATATTATGTCTTTAGCAAATACTGTTAAAACTAATTTGTTCTTTTCATTTTCATAACTATTGTAAGATCTAAATTGTCCCTTTACAACAATTTTTTTACCTATCTGCAATTCTTCATCACTTATTAATCTTTCTGATATTGTTATTGGTATAACGTCAAATGCATCGCTCAAACGTGGTACTTCTAAATCAAATATGTAAAAACTCTCTCCATAAATTTCATGACTAAATTTTTTCTCACTCGTAATTTTTCCAACTAACACTAAATGGTTATTATCCAAATAATTTGTGTTCAATTTCTTTTCCTCCCTATCTCTACGTATTTCATACGTATTTCTAATATATTTTTCTGCATTTGTATTTTACTTTACGTTAATTTACTCTTTTATTATACTACATAATTTTGGTTTTGTCTACATAAAATGTTAATTTTTTAGAAAAATATTTCTTTCTTCCCATATATTAGAAGTATCCCAGCTATTCCCATTAAATTATGGTGAGTAGTTGATAACTTTTTATTCTCTATTTTTACTATTATTTCTTGCGGTTCTAGAACTTCTCTATTTATATTTTCAATCTTTCTTTGCAGACAAATTAAAAGGTTTTCTTCTACACTTGAGGCTGTTATAGTTGATTTTGAATTAAATCCAAATGTTATTACATTTAGTTTCATATTATTTATTAATTCTAAATCACTTTCCATATCGCTATTTAAAATCAAATACTTTGAGTTTTTAAACAACTCATTTAGCATTTCTTCTTTTCCCTTTACTTTAGACAAATCTATTACAAGTATTGTTTCAAACCTAATATTCTTCATATTTTCAATGCTTTTATCATTTATCAAAATTACTGTATGTTCTTTATTTATTGAATTTAATTTATTATCTAAAACCCTCTTAATTTCACCCTCATATTTGCTATCCGCAATAATTCCGATAAAAGCCATTTTTATTTTCTTCCCCTCTTTTTGATAAACAATCAAGTGTTAGTATATCCAAAGATTTAAAGTCTTATACATTTGGCTTTTGAGTCCCATTTGCGTCTATTTCATAATTTTCGTTATATACTAAATCTGACACTTTTACAATATTATATCCTTTTTTTTGAATATTTTTAATTATTCCTTCTAAGCTATTTGCAGTATTTTCAGTTCCATTATGCATTAAAATAATTGACCCATTTTTCAAATTTTTATTTATCCTATCTACCATTTGACTTTCATCTAAGCCTTCATAATCTAAAGTATCAATTGACCACTGAATAACTTTATATTCATTATCTAAAGCTGCTTTTACAACTGTATCATTGTATTCGCCATATGGACATCTATATAAGTTTACTTCTTTTCCTGTGATATTTTTTATTTTGTCTGTACATTTTTTTATCTCTTCTACATTTTGTTCATAGCTTAAATTATTTACATGTGGATGACTATCTGAATGATTTGCAATTTCATGTCCCTTTTCTGCAATTTTCTTTGTCTCTTCTGGAAATCTATCTATCCAGTCTCCTACCATAAAAAATGTTGTCTTTACATTACATCTATCAAGTACATCTAAAATTTGGTCAATATCATCAGCATTCCATGCGCAATTTATCGAAATAGATATCCATTTTTTATTTGTCTCTACATTATATATTGGAATAAGCTTTCCTGCTGTAGACGACATTTCCATGGTTTCTACATTTGACCCCATAAAAAATATAGATCCTACAAGTAATACTAAAACTGTACTTGCAGCTACTAAATATGAATATATTTTCTGTTTATTAAATACAAAAAACATGTGTATCCTCCTAAAACAAGTTATTTAATTGTATGCATGTTTTAGAAAAATATAACAAAAAATAAAACAGTATGAATTTTTAATATTCATACTGTTTCATTTTTTTATTCTTCCATTTTCTTTTTGTTTATATCATAAACTATCGCATCTTCGCTATTAAATAATGCTCCCGCATCTGTCACATCAGTTTGTATTGGATTAACTTCTTCATCATCACTAAATGAATCAAAATCAATATTCTTTGGATTAAATCCGCTATTTGTATGCTTTGTTTTTAGATCTTCGCTTACAATTCCTGTTTGAAATTTAGCAAAGTCAAATTTTTTAACCTTTTGCTGTTCTTTATATTTTGAATCCATAAAGTCTAGTACGCATACTCCGACAAAGCTCTTTCCCTTATCATCTTTATATTTAAATGCACAGTTTTTAAACTTAAGTGCTTGTATTTTTCCAAGTTCAAAGTTAAGCTTCCATCCCCATTTTACGCCTTTATAATCTCCATATGAAACATCTCTTGCAGTGGACTCTCCTCCCCAGAATTGTCCACCTTTTCCTTCTGGTTTAATACCCATATCTTGACTATATAGCCATTCTCTCTTATGTCCAAATTCTTGTGACCAGAAGTCGTTTTCGTCTGGAGTAAGGTTTCCAAATACTACTTTTGACCAACAATTAGCAAGTATTGTTTTTCTAGCTGATTGATTTACATCTAATTGTGTTAAGCTTTGTATTGCAACTATTGTTCCTACTTTATATTTTCTATAAAGAGTAAATAGTCCTAAAGTTCCATCGCATATAAAGTCTGCAAAATCATCTACATATAGTAAATGTGGTATTCTAGTATTTTCAGAACCTGGTCTTTTTATTACTGAACGTTGCATTGAAAGTAAGAAGAACATTCCAAATGCTTTTTGAAGTTTTGCTCCTAAATCTCCTCTTCTAGTACATACTATTGTAACTTCTCCATTTGCTAAAGCACTATCAAAATTTATATTATTTACTCTATTACATAAGATAGTTCTTATACTTGCTGTTCTAAGTAATCCATCAATTTGAGTAATAGCTGTGTGTACATATTTTTCAGTATTTTTCCTCATTGCTCCTTCTGGATAGAAATGATTTTTAAAATATCCAAGTTGTAATTTGTGTTTTTCTACAAGTTCTGGATCTTCTTCTAATTTTTTGCACATATCATATACTAAATCAAAATCATTAAGCATCATTAGCATATCTTCAAGGTTTGGTAATAACCCATCATGAAGTCTTGGATACATTTCCATTAAAAGTATTGTTAAATTTTCTACTGCCTGAGCTGAAGAATTTTGGAAAAACACTTCGTCTTCTGCAGGTCTAGATGTACTATACATACTAGCAAGTATTGAAGAAATAACTCCTGATACTTCGCTACTCTCTCCATATGAGAATGGGTTTATTCCAATTGAATTTGGATCTGTTGGATCTATTATATTTACTTTTAGATTAAAGTTTCTTGCTACATCTATCATTCTATTTGTAGATTCATAATCTGGTGACATGAATGTTATTCCTAAATCTTTATATATTAATTTTGGACTTTCTGAATATATAAGTTTATTTAAATAAGCTTTATAAAGCTTCTCTTTTCCTGGAATTGGTTCTAACATATTTAAAGAAAAGTTTTCATTTATATATTCATTTGTATATGGGCATGTTATATTTGCAAGTCCAGTTTTTAAAGCAGTAAACCCAACTTCCTTAGATGCTTCTTTAAAGAAATACTTTCTTTCCATATCACGTGCCATCATAGGCTCTATCATAAGAGCTGTTTTTCCCATTCCTGAAGGTCCACAAATAAGCATTGCATCTTCTCTTCTGTTATCATATATTTTAAATGCCTTTCCTGTTTCTTTATCTATTCCAATTGCGTTTTCAAAACTGTATGCACCTGATGGCACAGATTTTTTAGATAAATCAATTCCTGTATAATCCCAAATTGATTCTTTTATTAGTCTTGTATCTGCAACTTTTGCATAGCACCACCAGAATACTCCAAAGAATGTTGTAAGTGGCATATATAGTGCTATTGCTTGAAATGCAGGTTTAATAAGGCTTGTGTAATTAGTGACTATTTCTACATAGTTTGGAAGTGAAAGAAATGCCATCCAAAGTCCAGCATTTAGCCACTGAGTAAACATTGATATTGCTACAATATATAATACTATTGCGTAAGAATATACAATTGCAAGTTTAAATTTCCCTGATAACGCATATTTTGAGCTACCAGAAAAAAGAAATGCAAACACTGGACAGCTAAGCGCAAGTGTATATTTTATAGGCCCCCAATATGAGACACCAATTCCTGTAAATATCAAAAATAATAGTTCTACTAATCTATCTACTACTACATATATTGTAAATAAAGTAAATAGGTAAGTAAAAAACGTATTTCTATCTGTTTTTAGTATTTTTAGTAGTTTATCAATGTATTTCAAACCTTCCACCACTTTCTATATATCTATTTTTCTAAGTTCTAGGAAATTGACACAAAATCAGTTATGCAAATGTTAAAATTTATTATAGCTTTATTACCTAGAAAATGTTAGTTCATTTTCTTGTATAATTTCTCATAATTTTACAATATATATTATTGCATATTTCTTGTAAAAAATCAAGCATTTTAGGACAATTTAAGCAAAGGTAGACAAATATAATACAAATTTGTCTACCTTTATCAATTTCATTTTATTTTAATTTTTCATATATCTTCTCTGCAGCATTTCTTCCGAGACCTTGCTGCCCATGCAACAGTAGATTTTTCTCCGAACCAAATCACCTGACGCAAATACATTTTCCTCTGAAGTCTCCATATTTTCATCTACTTTAATGTATCCCCATTCATTTAAGTCTAGTCCTAAACTTTCCAATACATTCTTATTTGGTTTTGAACCGAAGTGCCATAATTACAAAGTCCATTTTTTCTTTATAGTTTGATCCTTCTATATTTACTGGTCTTTCTCTATCCCCTTCTACCTTGATAAGCTCTGTTTTTATACACTCGATTTCCTCTACATGTGATTGCCCTAGTATCTTAATAAGATTGTTTTGGAACCAAAATTGTACTCCTTCTTTCACTGCCTCTTCTACTTCTTCATCTTCTGCAGGCATTTGTTCCCTTGCTCGTCTATATATTACAATAGTCTTCTTCGCATTCTTTTTGTTTACAGTTCTTGCAACATCCATTGCAGTATTTCCACCACCAATTATGCATACTGACTTGTCTGAGAAATCTGGAAAATCCTCATACTCTAAAAGTTCATTACCTCCATATACTCCGATGTAGGCTTTCTCCGCTCTATGTTCATTTTAGAAGATACATTTGCTCCAAATGAAAGTAAAACTGCATCATATTTTTCCTTTAAATTTTCTATTGTGAAATCCTTTCCAAGTTCTTTTCCTAAACATAGTTCTACACCTAAATCTAAAATCTTTTTTACTGAATTTTTTATAACTTCTCTTGGAAGTCTAAAATCAGGTATACCATGAGATAAAAGTCCTCCGAATTTCCTTATGCTTTTCATATATGCATACTTTAAATCCTCTCCTTGCAAGGAAAGCTGCAGCTGTAATTCCAGATGGTCCTCCTCCTACAATTGCTACTGTTTTATTCTTATCTTCTTCTAGTCTCTTTATTTCCCAATTTTTCTCTATTCCCATATCTCCGAATAAATTTCTCTAATATTCCAATATGTACAGGTTCTCCTTTTATGCCTCTTACACATTTTCCTTGACATTGTTTTGAATGTGGGCATATCCTCCCACATATTGGTTGCATGACTGTTGTATCTAATAAAACTTCATATGCTTTTTTATATTCTTTTTCCTTTATGCATTTTATGAATTCTGTTATATCATTTCCAAGAGGGCATCCGCTTCTACATGGCTTTGACACACAGCTTAAACAATAATCTGCAAGTTTTTCTATTTCTTCTTCCAATTTCACTACATCTCCTACATTTCTTCTAATCTTCTCTTTGCTTCCTTCAAATCTCTCCAAAAATCTATCTTTTTACTCTCATCACGAAGCAACGCTGCTGGGTGCCAAGTTGGCATATAAAATATTCCATTTTTTTCTACCCACTTACCACGAGACGCCGTTATTCCATATTCTTCACCTAATATATTTTTTAATGCAACACTTCCGAAGCAATACTATAACTTTTGGCTTAAGTAGCATTACCTGAGCTCTTAAATAATCTATACAGCTTTCAGCTTCGTCCTTTTCAGGATTTCTGTTTTGTGGAGGCCTACATTTTACAATATTTGCAATATATACCTCTTCTCTTTTTATTCCAAGTCCGAATAAATGCCTTATTCATAAGCTGTCCGTGCTCTTCCAACAAAAGGCTCTCCGTTCCCTATCTTCATCTGCCCCTGGTCCTTCACCTATGAGCATAAGTCTAGCATTTCTGTCCCCGAACTCCAAATACAATATTTTGTCTTGTACTATGTAATTTACACTTTTTGCATTCTTTTATTCCTTCTTCTAATTCTTCCCATGAATTATACATATTTTACACATCCTCTATATAACAGCTTGTTCTACTAACTTTATTTTTTGATCTGCTTCAGTATCAATTATAGAATTTATTCCTATTGGAATTACAGTTTTTAAAAGACCATGTCCAAAATTATCTGACTTAATAATTGGGAAATTATAATTATCTTCTAATGTGTCAAGAACAATTTGTTCTAAAGTAATTCCACTTTCATGCTCATAATTTCCAATCCATAATCCTTTTATCTTATCAAATACACCGTTTTGCATACATTTATATAAATAATTACTTATCATACCGAGGAGGGCTTTCAAATCCTAAATCTTCAATAAATAATATCTTATCTTCTACATCTACTTTATATTTACCTGTTATTAAATTTGAAAATAGACATAGATTTCCTCCGAACTAATCTTCCGTTCTGCCTTACCTTGCTTTATTACTTTAAATTCATCTGTAACTGTTCCAAGGGCTAAATCCTTATCAAAAAATCTTTTTAAGACTTCTTTATACCCATAATCAGTCTTTTCATCGCTTAACGATTTAAAATTTGGTCCATGAAATGTAACAAGTCCTGTTTTAGCATTTATTATATTTATAATAGAAGTTGGGTCGCTATAACCACAGATTATTTTGGGGTTATTCTTTATCATATCATAGTCTAAATAATCAAAAACAGAATTACAGTTAAAACCACCGCATTGTACAGAATATACCGGTTTATATTTTTATCTTTAAACATTTCGTTTAAATCTTCTGCTTTGTGTTTTGCTGTTTCTCCATATCCGAGTAGGGTTTTCATATGCATGTTTTCCAAACTTTACATTTAATCCGAAGTTCTTCCATTTTTTTTACTGATTTTTTTACTTCTTCTATTTCTTCAGAGGTAATTGGGTCAGACATAGACACAACCCCAATTGTATCTCCTTTTTTTAATCTGTTTGGTATCAAATTAATTCCTCCTATTTTAAGTTTTACCTTCTAAGTAACTCGTCTAGTTCTTCCTTAGAAAGTTTTAAATCTTTAAATCTAATTGCAGCTTCAAGTTTAAGTGGCTTTGGCATGTCCTCAAGATGCTTATTCAAAAATTCTACATTTTCCTCTTTATATGCATGTTTAATAATTTTTTCCCTTACATTTGGATTTGAAATATAATTATAGTTTTCATACAAAAATCTATAATTTCCTTCATTAATTACTACTTTTAAAATTGTATCTTTTAAATCTCCATCATCTATTACTTTAAAATTTTTATAAACAAAGTTAATATTTCCCTTTCTGTACTCAGTAGACAAAATTTCATTTTTTACTTTTGGGTTAATTGAATTCAAATATTTTGTAGCAATATTTAGATCTCCTTGTTTATAAACCTCCTCTATAAATTCTGTCCTAATGTCTATTTTTGCACTTATCATATCAATTTCAAGATCCATAAATCTGCCTTGTTTATATTTATTATATAATTCTTCTTTTACTTTATTTCCTTCCTCATGAGCTTTAATTTTTACACTTTTTGCTTCAAAATATTTTTTTTGAACACTTTTCAACTCATTTTTATGTTTTTTTACAAATTCTTCTCTTCCGATCTTTTAATGCAAGCCTTACTAAATTTTTTCTAGTTTCTTTATCCAGTTCTTTAAATACACTTTCAACATAATCCATATCATTTTTTAAATATGCATCTTTTGCTCTTGCTTCATAACTTATATAATAATTTTCATTTCCTATAGATTCTAATCCATGTTTATAAAGAAATGCACCTGTATATGAGATGTCAATTTTATAGTCACGAATTAATTTTCTATATTTCCAAATTCCTTCTTTAATATTTACCATGTTGTAATCAACCATTTGCTTTACTTTATCAAGTCCTTTAGTTCCTCTTACCCCTTTTCCTTCCATCATCCACAAATAGACATTATCAGTTGCAATAACCGCTTCAAGCGGAACCTTAAAATCAATAAGTCTCTTGCAATAATCCTCTGGTAAATTTTCATTTGTATATAACAGTTCTGCCTTGCTATTTTGGAACTTGCCAAAAACTCTGCACCCACGAAAATCACATTTTCTAACATCAGCAGATATTTCTTTTATAGTTTTTCCGATCTAGTGAGATAATTATTGGTCTAATAGTTCCCATATTTATGGTACAGTTTGTATCTTTGAAATTTATCTTTGACTGGACAAATACCTTTTTTCCGTTATTTCTTTCTCTTGAATATCCTGGCATAAAATCGTGAAGATAAAAATCTGATAAATCTTCTCCCTCAAAGTCAATATCAGGAAGCTCTAAGTAAAGAGCCCTTCTTTCTATCTTGCGTGTTCTCTTATTAAAAGCCTCTGAACACTTATCTCTATAATCTGATACATATTCTAACATATCTTTTTTATCTAAACTACTAAATCTCTCCCATGTCATCACTTTTTCATTTTTTAATTTTGACATATTTTCAAATTTCATAAGCTGTCTATAAAGTATTATCTTTGCCTGTTCGTCCATTTATCTCACCTCTTTTTTTCATATAAGTGTAATTATTCCTGCATTTCTCCCTGCTTTTTCCTTATTTTCTCGATATGAATGTAATTTGTCTGAATTACATTTCGTACAAATTCCACTATCTATAATATTCTCTTCTCTCAATCCTTCTTTTTTTAATATTACCTTATTTATAAGTACAGTGTCAATATAATACTTATTATTATCCTCAGATTTTTTTATAATATCTTTGATTTCCTTAAAACTTTTAAATTTTTCATAAAACATATCTTTTAAATCTTCATCTACTTCAAAACAACAATTTCTTATGCTAGGCGATATACAGCAAATTAAATTCTTAGGATCTATATTATATTCCGTTTTTAAATCTCTAACTGCACTTTTTGCAATTTCTCCATATGTACCTTTCCATCCTGAATGTATATTTGCAATAACATTTGTAACTGGGTCATAAAAATAAAGACAAATACAATCTGCAAAAGTAAGAGATAGTATCTTTTCTTTTTTATCTGTAATTAATCCATCTGTTTCCTTAAATTCGGCTCCATATATACATGGCATTTCACTTTTAATACTTTTTATATTTATGCTGTGTGTTTGAGAAGGTACATATATATTTTTTTTGTCTAAATCTAGTGACTTGCAGATTTTTTCATAATCTTTTTTTACTCTCTCTAAATCTCCTATTTTAAAGTCTAAAGGTTTTAAGGTATAGCAATGATGAATTTTATTAGAAAATTTAATTAATTTTCTAAACTGTAAATATTCTATTCCTTGTTTCCTTATATGTACCACATTCTTATTTGATAAATTTTTACCGATTAAATATAGATAAAATTTCTTCTTCTAAATCACATTCATCTTCATTAATTATTATATAGTTGCAATTTGACTTGAAAAAGTCATTTCCATTTTGGCTTTTAATTCTAAATTCTGCACTTTCTTTACTAGTTCCATCTCTTTTACAAATCCTATTTATACAAGTATTGCCAGATGCAATTACTCCTATAGTAACATCACAATACTTATCTAATCCAAACTCGAATAAAAGTGCTGCATCTATTACTACATCTTCTGTTCCTATGGCCTTTGCTTCTTTTTTTATTTTTGGCACAACATAGCAAGAAGTTAATCTGTCTAGTTTCTCTTTCTTTTTGCTGTCTTCAAAAACGTAACTTGCAAGTTTCTTTCTATCAAGTTCTCCATTTTCTAGTAAAATTTCTCTACCAAAAGTCTCTACAATAGTATCAAAATAAACCTTACCGAGGAACCTGCATTCTCTTACAAATTTTATCTGCATCTATAAGTTTTGCATTTTTAATTTTAGATATAATCTCAGATACTGTACTTTTCCCACTACCAGAATTTCCAGTTATACCAATAATCATATTTTAACCCTTTCCTATTCACTTTTAATTTTCTCCCAAGCCTCTTCATCTGAAAGGCTTGGAATGTAATTATACTCATTTCCAAACTTAGTTTTATCAAACTGACATATAGGCTTATATACACAAAATTCACATGCTGTTTTTTTCATTTTATAATATGGATTAATATCAATTTTTCCGAGCTAAAATCTCTTTAGAAATTCCCTTTATCGTTTTTATAATATGCCTTTGTAAAATTTTGAATTGTTCTTCAGTTATACTACTAGATCTTTGCTCAGACAAGCTTCCGTCATTTTTAATATATGCTGGAATAATATCAGAACTACCCTTATCTAGTGATTTATCCATCATCTTAATAAGTTTTACATCAGCTGCTATAAGCCCTTTCATCTTAAAGTTCCTTTTAATATCTTCTTCTATTTCTTCTTTTGTTCTCCTTTTATCAAGTTTTTCTGTAAGCATATTAAAATACAAAACAGCTGCAGCTTTAGCATTCTCGTATTTACATGTTGCATCTAAATATGTTAAAAGTTGAAGTTTAAGTCCATATGCCACATCATTTAACTTTATAAAATTATTAGAAGATTTATAATCAATAACTCTTAAATATTTTCCGTTCTTCATCATTTGCTATATCTATTCTGTCAATCTTACCAACTATTTGAACTTTTTTTCCGATCCTCTAGTTCAATCTCAATAGGTGGGTATTTTTTATTTTCTCCAAACTCAACTTCATGCCCTAATACTTCAAACTCACTATCATTTATTGATAATATTATATACTTCATTGCCTTAATAATTAATCTTTTTAATCTAAAAGTTTGATTTCTAAATTTTGCTGAGCTTATAAATATATAATTTTCCTTTAAATTCAACTTTTCCTCTATAATTTTATCTATTATTTCTTTTGTTTTTTCATCTGTTATTTCCTTTATATTAATCTTATTATTTTCTATCTCTTCAAAAAATGTATCTATCACTTCATGCATAAAGCTTCCTGTATCTAAATTTTCTAGTTTAAATGTTTTTTCATCCTTAAGTTTCAAAGCATATGTTAGATAAAATGAAAAAGCACATTTTTTGTAATTCTCAAGCCTCGATACGCTAGTTTTTAACGTATCTCCATACAGTTTTTTTACATTATCTTCATTTAAGTTTTCAGGCTTGTTTGAAAAACCTAATCCTTTTATAGCTGTCTTTAACTTTAAGTTCCACTCTTCATCTTTCTCAAATATTTTATAAATTTCAAACCAAATATCTTCTATATCTTTTCCATCTTTAAAATTTCTAATATTTAATAAAAGGTCGTCAAATACTGAATTCGTTACTGTAACTTCAGTCTTTTTGCTAATAACATCACTATCTTCTTTTAAATTTAAAAATATCTTTTTAATCTTCAAAAGTAAAGTAGATGGTTTAAGAGAATTCCCCTCGCTATCAGAAGAAACATAAGATATATATAGCTTTTCTTCAGCTGTTCCAAATGCTTTATATATATTAAAGTTATCGTCATATAAATTTTCTTTTGTAGTATTTGCAAGTCCTATGTTCATTTCTTTTAATTTTTCTCTATCACTATCGTTTAAAAATCCTTCATTAGTGTTTACTTCTGGAAAACTTCCGGTCATTTAATCCGAATAATAAATATAACTTTAACAGTATGGCTTCTTGATCTATCTACATCTCCAACTAACACCTCATCAAAGCCTGCTGGCAATTTCCCAAGTCCATTTTCAGAAAATGCAATTTTTAAAAATGCTGAGTATTTCTCAAAACTTAATGTATCATTTTCAAATATTTTGGCAATTTCATCAAGTATTTTTATAACTATATTAAAACTTGCTTCATATTCAAGAGCAAGGTCTGCATTTTCTTTAGAAACTATCTCTGCCTCATTCTTTAACTTTTTATCAATTTCGTTTTCGATCAAAAATTCATATATTGCTTTGCTTAAAAGTGATCCTGTCATATTTTTGTAGCATTTATCCTTAAATCTTAAAAGAGGATCTACAATTTTTCTTCTAATATCATTTAATTTCTTTAAAGTCTCTTCGTCTTCTCCAAATTTCCAGTCTTCTTTATACCATTTTGAATATTTTATACCTAACTTTTTTGCATAGTTTTCTAAAAAATATATATCCATATCTGAAATATCTAAAAATTTAGATTTAGCATATGAAATAACACTATCATATGACCAATTTTTATCAAATACATTTAAAACTCCGAAGCATATATTTAATCAAAATGTTTTGGCTTAAATCTTTTTTTTCGTCAATATATACAGGTATATTATACTTAGAAAATATTGCTTTTATTAACCCTGAATATGTATCTATATTTTTTGTAATAACTCCAATCTCTTTATATCTATATCCATTATCTCGTACATTTTGTATTATTTTACTTGCTATATATTCTATTTCTGAATATGGATTATTGGTTAAAAAAACATTAATATTTTCAGGCTCATCTTCAAATCTATCATATATATTTGAATAAATATTTTTTTCTAAAACCGCAAGTTCTTTAGATTTAAATCTATATGATTTATCTAAATGAATTTTCTGTACTTCCCCGAAATTTACAGTTTCTGCAATTTTAATTAATTTATTTGCTGTAACTTTATTACTATAAAAAACATCTATATCTTGGTTGGTATCTTCTAAATTTAAATCATCTGCACATATTGTAACAAAAATGTCTTTTGAAATTTTTGCGAGTTCTTCTATAACTTTATATTCTTGGGGAGTAAATCCGTACAAACTCATCTATAAAAATTACTGAATTTTTAAATTCATCTGCATTTTTTAAATTTTCTGCAAGAATAACAAGAGAATCATTTTCATCTAAAAATTTATCTTGTATAGCTTTTTGAAATTCGCTATAGACTGTTCCTAAATCTAAAAGCTTTGCCTTCAAATATTTATCTTCAAGTTCTTCAGCTATCTCTAAAATCCTTTTTTCTGTTATATTATGTTTTTTAAACTCAGTTATAGTACGTTCTACAACCTCTGTATTTTGCAAATTTTTACCCAAAAATGTAAGTTTGTTTTTTGATTTATCTAAAATATCATAAAAAAGCATAGATTTGCCAAAGCCTTCTATGTTTTTTAAATTATTACCAATATCATTTATTACTCTATATGCCATACGTGAGAAGGTCAAAACTTCAGCATTTATAACAGCACCTGAATCTATTTCATCAAGAAGCTTTTTTTCTGCTGTAAAAGAAAACTGCTCAGGTGTGATTATATAGATTTTTTTCGTATCTTTAATTATATTTCTTATCTTCTTAAAAAGATATGTACTCTTTCCGCTTCCTGCCCTTCCATAAATCAAATTAAGTGCCATAAATAACCCTTTCTATCCTATACTTCTTCTTTGATAAAATAAATATTGCTGAGCAAGTCCTGCCAAATTCTCAAATTTCTCCTTTGCTAATGCTTGTAAAACCTCTTTTGATACTTTAGTTTCATCTTCCATCTTTATATATAGTTCATTCATAACTCTTCTAACCCATACATCTACTGGGAAAACTTCGAATTTTGCAAGTGAAAATAGCATTATACAATCTGCAACTTTTCCGTCCGTACTCCTGGAAGTTTCATAAGCTTATCTCTTAAAATTTCTATATTTTGTTCATTTTCCAATTCTTCTAAAGTAATCTTTTTATCAATAAACATCTCCGTTGTATCATATACCCTTTTATCACGAAATCCTAGCCCTAATGCTCTTAAATCCTCTACACTCGCCTTTTTTAGCTCACAAATTTCTGGGAAAGTATAATACTCTCTTCCTTTATATTCAATTTTTTTCCCATACATTTTTGATATTCTTTCTATAATTCCTTTTATCCTAGGAATATTGTTATTTGCCGAAATTATGAAAGAAATAATTGTCTCCCAAAGATCTTGCTTTAAAATTCTTATTCCTTTTCCATATTCTGTGCTTTGTTTTAAATTATCATCAATTTTAGAAAGCTTTTCTTTTATTTTTTCATAGTCTCTATTTAAGTCAAAATAGTCTTCAACTATATTCTCTATATTACCTTCACATGCACCTTCAAAAATCACTTTACCATCAAGCTTTTTTACATTTAAAATGGCATTCTTAATTACCCCTGTGTAACTTCCGATCTTCTTCTATATTCCATCTAAAACATTGACCACATTCAAATATGTCTTTTAATTCAAACGATTTTGGATTTTCTAAAATAAATTTTTGTTCTTTCATAATTATATCTACTTCCTATTTTTAATAAAAGAATTCAAAAACTATTTTTGAATTCTTTTATTTTCCTTTTATTTCAAACTAATAATTAAATTTCGAAACTTGCAAAATTTTATGATATCAAAATGCAATTTTGGGTTAATCCTATGCTTCTGGTTCAACTAAACCATAATTCTTACCATCCTTTAATCTAAAGATAACATTTACTTTACCTGTATCAATATTTATAAAAGTAAGGAAATTATGAGTTTTTGTTTCTTCAAGTTTTAATTTTGCATCTTCTGGTGCTAATGGCTTTATGTCATAATACATAGTTTTTAAAATTTCGTCTTTTATTTCTTTTTCATTTTCATTTGTAAAAACTGTATCTTTTAACTTGATTGATTCATCTTTATTAATTCTATCTCTTTTAGTCTTTGCTTTTCTAATTTGCCCTTCTAAAATATCAATATCTTTATCTATTGAAGCATACATATCTCTATGTTCTGTTTCAGCTCTATATGTATTTGCTTTTGTTACAACATGCATTTCTGCAATTTGCATATTCTTCTCTGCTTTTATTGTAACATTGACATCAAAATCTTCGTCAAAATATTTTTTTACTCTTTCAAGTTTCTTCTCTACGTAATCTTTTATCGCATCTGTTGCTTTTAAATCTTTACCTGTTATTTTTATGTTCATAAAAATCAACTCCTTAATCTCTATTTCTTATGGTCTTATTATACATTAATAAAAAATAATTAGCAAGACATTCTTGCTAATTATTCTTAAATTATTTTATTTTGTGACATTTATCTACGTCCCCAATGGCACATTCAGATTCTAAAATTATTCATAGCAAATGGTTTATTCCTCTACAATTCCACTTCCTGAACATGTTTTACAAGTGCCACCGCCCATTGAGCAAGTTCCCCATGATACTGCCGTTGCCGAATGGGTATCGCATCTGCATTGTTTTGTCGTTGCTCCGCATTGACTACAAGTAAATGTTGACTCCCTGTGATCGCCAGAATCTTTCGTATTACATATACCACATCTATACTCACCATGGTTTTTAACTATTTGAGAGCTTGTATACTTGCCTTGATGTTTAGTGCTAAGAGTTCCTTTACCTGAGCAAACTGAACATTGCTTATATACATTGGATTTTACTGTCGTTTCATTTCCTACATTATCTACACACCTAACCTCAGCATACCACTCAGATTCGTTAGTTGTCGAGAAAGACATTCTTTCCCAGTAATCTGTATTTATCATAACAGCAGCTCCGTTCTGTTACCCATTCTTTAGATTTAGATATGTAACGATAAAATATCAGCCTACCGTAGTCAAGTCCTGAACCATAAGACCCGTCAGATGACGACACCATCACAATCATTGTTCCGTCCCGCCGCTCCTGGTTCTATCTTACAACTTACAGTCGGTGGATCACTGTCAATTTTTAAATTTTCAACTCTGCTTTCCGTTCCATGTACTTTTTGCA
>CAOJZU010000017.1 GCA_948466265.1 uncultured Clostridium sp.
TCTACTTCTCCACCAAAATCAGCATGTCCAGGTGTATCTACTATATTTATTTTTATATCATTATACATTACAGATGTATTTTTAGAAAGAATAGTAATTCCTCTTTCCTTTTCTAGGTCGTTTGAATCCATTACTCTTTCTGCAACTTGCTCATTATCTCTAAATACATGACTTTGTTTTAATAACTCATCAACAAGAGTTGTTTTACCATGGTCAACGTGTGCAATTATTGCTATATTTCTTATTTTTTGATTATTCATTTTAATATTACCCCTATCTATCTATAAGTTTCGACATAATATTATATCCTAAATTTCTTCATTTGTCAATCTAATAATCTCTTTCATTAATGTCTTACTTAAATTATCTAACACTTCTTTGTTTCCTTTTTTGCCATTATATTCACTAAAATCTATTGGCTTTCCAATATTAACTACAATTTTTGAAAATGGTTTGTAATTATTCTTAACTTGCATTCCAATAGGTATTATTTCAGCACCTGACATTAAGCTCATAAGTACAGCACCATTTTGTAACTTTCCATTTTTTTTAATACCATTTCTTGTTCCTTCTGGAAACAATAATACCATATGATTTTCTTTCAATACTTTAACACTATTTTTTAGTAATCCCACATCTTGTTTCCCTCTTTTTACTGGAATAGCATGTACCTTTTTTGCAAGCCATTTTACAAATCTGTTTACAAATAGTTCTTCTTTAGCCAATATGTATATATCGTTTCTTTTTAATAATGCTACTAAAACCGGAGGATCCCAATTACTAATATGGTTTGGACATATAATAAAAGGTTTACCTTTTTCAATATTTTCTTTCCCGAACAACTCTTATTCTAAATATAACTAGGAAAGCAATCTTCAATACAGATTTTATTATCCATCTAACCATTTCTTTTTCTCCTTATAATATCTTCAATAATATATACAACTTCTTCAATATCCTTATTTGTACTATCAATTACTATTGCGTCATCTGCTTTTACAAATGGTGCAATTTCTCTTTCTGTTTCTAACTTATGCCTTTTTACCATACTATCTAATACCTTTTCATAAGTTTCATTTATTCCTTTTGCTAAATTCTGATTGTATCTTCTCTTTGCTCTTTCTTCTAAAGAGCAATCCAAATATATTTTTACATCAGCATTAGGAAATACGACTGTTCCGAATATCTCGTCCTTCCATAATGACATCAGTATTTTCTCCCATTTTTCTTTGAATAGGAGTCATTTTATCTCTTACAATTTTTAGTGCTGCAAATTTTGCAACATTTTCGTCAATTTCTGGAGTTCTTATATCCTCTGATACATCATTTCCGATTTAAGAATACCTTTTGTTTTCCGTTTTCATGTATTAATTTTATATCTATATCTTCTAATATATCTTTTATTTTATCTTCTTCTGTAACCAAAATCCCTTTATTAATACATTCTAAGGTAACACATCTATACATAGCACCTGTATCAATATTTATAAGTTCTAATTTTTCGGCTAAAATTTTAGTTACAGTCCCTTTTCCTGTACCTGCTGGTCCATCTATTGCAACAACAAATGACATGTTTTATCTCTCCTTCTAAATTATATATGAATTATATAATTTATATATAATTATTGCAAGAAATATTAATAAAATTTACTATGTAATTTCGTTTCTATCATTTTCTCTTTCTGTTATAGGTGTTAATATTAAATTATGCATTATAATTGAGTCATCAGTTTCCCAAGTGTTTACTGTGTCTTCAACAATCTCGTATTCACCATTATTCACCATTCTTTGAATCATTCTATATGAAGTATCTTCTTTGGCATTCAATGTAACTGGCTTATTATCTTCTATTGCTTTTCTATTTATTACTTTAGCAAAATAGTCATGTATTTCTCTACGACTTGCTTCTATATCTCTAGTTGTTGATGAAGCTATATCTAATATCTCTACTGAGTCTTCATCTTCTCCATATACTATATACCAGTCTCTATTTCTAGCTATTGTAATTTCTGATTCAAAATATCCGTAAACATCTGATAAATCTTCAATATCTTCTGCATCTTGCATCACTTTCATTTCTTCTGGATATGCTTGATTTTCAATATTTCTAATAAATTCTATAGTTTCTGCTGTTATATCAAAACTAGTTTCTTCTATCAATCTTCTTATTGGATGTAATTCTGATTGTGGAACTCTTAAGTAGTCTAATCTGTGAGTTATCTGTGGTCCTGTATCTTTATATCTTGCTACAACATTTCCATAATATAAACTTTTATGCTTTATTTCTGCAAGAATGTATTGTTCCTCTATAGCATCCGAATAACCAACATTCTCCAAAACTTTTGGTAATGTTCCTTCAAAAATCATTTTAGGTTTTGACATTCTTGACTCAGATGTACCATAGGTTATTACTTTAAGACTCTCTGTTTCATTTTCTACTTGATTTGATTCTTCTAATAGTTCTTCACTTGCTTTTTGATATACCTCTAATAAAGTATCTTGACTATAATTTCCTCTTGTTTCAACATTATCAAAACACAAAGCATTTCCATTTCTCCATACCCAGCTTTGTGCAACTAACTCTCCATCTTTTCTAACCACAAAAGTTCTTCCATTTTCGCTACTAATTGAATGATAAAGAGATTCTTTTGATTCTCCATCTATTAAGAAACAACATCTTGTTATATATCCTACTGCTAGTGCAAGAGGATCATCTAAATCTAGCATTTCATATTCATAATTATTTACATTTCCTTTTACTTTAGGGATACTAGAATATTTTCTTTTTCTCATTATTAGATACCACTCTCTAGCTTTTTTAACTATTTCCATATTTGTTGTTCCTATTTCTCGCAATGGTTCTTTTAGTCTATATTCCTCTGGATTTAAAAATATAACTTGTTCTTTATATAATTCTAAAATTCTTTTTGTGCTAATATTTCCATTTAACTTTTTATAAATTGAATCCCAATCATTATAAATAGAAGAAAAACACTTATCAAAATTAATTATTTCATCATTTAATAGCTTATTTATAGCAGCATGCTTACTATTATTTTTGCTTCCAAATAAATAATTCATAAGTTTTTTATTCAGCCTAGGTGTTCCATCTTCATTTAATTCAATATGCATTATCTTCAATCCATTAAATAAATATTCTAATGTTGAAAAAGGTTTTTCATATTCTAATATTTTTAATGCATTATCATATCCAAATCCAAAAAACAATTTAAACGCTAATTTTTTTATATGATTTTCCAATGGAGATGATTTTTCATATGTTTCTTTTATTCTTTTACATAATTTTTTATATAGTTTCATGTTATAATTTTGTACTTGTTTCTCTGATAAATCACTCACTATATATTCTAATGTGTATGCATTTTCAACTTGTGAATTACGAGATAAGTAAATAAGTGTCTTGGCAGTTGTTAAACTATATATTTGGCTAAAGCTCACATCTTGATTTACTATTCTATAAAACATGCTATTATTAATAAAGTTATCTATCGTGTTATCTCTACTAAGAATTTTAAATAAATACTCCATATATTCTTGTCTTAATTTAATATAACTTGGATTATTATCATTGATACTTTTATCTTCTAATAATAAAATTCTAGCCAAAGTTATTGCACTTATGTATTTATCATCAAACAATATATTCCTATTGTCATCCCTTAAGCTTGCAATCATTACTGAAAATTCATTTATTAAATCTACCCCTGCCTCTTTCTTCTTTATAAATTCTTCTCTTCGTTTTTCTTCATAAAAATCTGACATTTTTGCTTTTACTAATTGTGTTATAAAGCTTCTTAATTTTGGAGATATTTCTCCAGTAAATTTATCATAAAATTCTATTAAAACTTTTGCTTTTACTTCGTCTGAGTCACTTTCAAATAGCTCTATAATCTCATCAAGACTCATTTGAGAAAATTTTTCTTTAAATATATATATTGAATCAAATCGATCTTTCGCTTTCAGTCTTCTTATATAAGTTTTAAAATATGGAATTGAAACATCTATCAACTTATTAGATATATAATCAACCAATTTTAACAATTTATTATGACTTATGGAATTAGCAAATATTAATTCCATTAAATTGTATGGATCTAAATATTGTGATTGAATTTGAGGTTGTTCAATACTTACTTCATATTTATTAACACATACAGATATATTATCTTTATATAAATAGGTAATTAAACTAGACATATCCTGAGAAGAGTATTTTTTTAATTTCTGCTCAAAATTTTCTAGTATAAATCTTTGTGCATCTTTGTTTACTGATGCTATAAAATTATTAAATGTGATAGGCTTACTTGCCATTAATTCTGCCTTGCACATCTGTATTGCAAAAATTTGTTTATCTTCTTGTAGATTTATAATTAATGTTTCTACAACTTTACTATCAAAAACTGTATGATAATTTCTTAATATGTCCTCTAGCATATCACTATCTATATCTTGCAAAGATTCGACTAAACTCATTAAATTTAAATTTAATGCTTCTAATTCTTGATTAGTAATTTCTCTCAAATCCCCTTTTATTTTAGCTCTTTTATTTAAATCATTAAATAAAAACGTATCAAACATTATTTCTTCTTTAGATAGTAGAGTTTCTCTTATGTTTTGTCTTTCGCTTATGAAATCATAAATTATCTTTTGATCCATAAATGGCAATTCAAAAAATTCTTTTTTTTTATCATATATTACTTTCCCAATTTTAAGAAAAGGTATTCTTTGTATTTTATTAATTAGTATATTTAATTCTAGACCCATTTTAAAACATCCTTTATAACAAATCAACATAAATATCTTATCATAAATTTACATAATTTTCAAGCTTTATGGGAAGTATTCTGTAGAATATAACTCAAAAGAATTTGCATAAAAAATAAGCTTTAGACTTATTTTTAATCTAAAGCTCTATTTATAACTAATTTGTATTATTATCCTTGATTTACCTCTATTCCTTTTGCAACAATCTCAATATCTCTAACATTCATAGCAGTTAATTGCTCAATTTCCTTTTTACATCTATCTCTAAATTCATTTAAAACATCTCTAATGTTAGAACCATATACTACAATAACTTCAATATATATACTTGGTCCTTCCTCATATTTTGTAATCCTCATTTTCCCAAGTTTAGATATACCTGGGGTCTTATATGCCATATATTCTATTATCTGTCTAAAAACAGAATCTGATATTGTAAAATTTCCTAAATAGCTGAATGTTGGTCGTATGATTGATTTTTCAGAAACGTATGGATCTTTACCTAGTCCTTTTGACTTAAATATTTGTAGAGGATCTAAAATATATCCTGAAAAATCCTTCTTAATCTCAAAAGTAGGTACTGGAATAACATGTTTTCCTTCTGTTACACGTATTCTTCTTGCTGTTTGCATTTCTTCCTCTGTTGCAATTTCATTAATATATATTATTTTAGAAATCTCTGGAAGTCCAAGATTTTCTGCAATTTTATGTACCATACTATCAGATGTTCCAAGTATCATAATACTTTCAGGTTTAAATTTTTTTATTGCTGAAATAATCTCTTTTTTTTCTTCATTTGTTTGAAAAAGAGCGTGTTTCACAGTTTCTATTTTAGTTGGTGCTTTTTTTGCAGAAGAACCTGCAATTACTTTATGGTCTTTTATTAGAAGCCCATCATCTATAATATATTGTATATTGTTTTCAGCCGCAACATATCCTGCTCTATAGCTTTTACCAGTTCCGTGATGGTCCTACAAAAGCATATACTTTTATTTTATTAAATGCAAATGGCATACTGTTTATTCCCTCCTGTATTAATATTTTTCAAGTAACATTATTCCATAAGAATACTCATGATAGCTTGTGTAAATTTGTTTTAAATCTTTTAAAACTTTTATATTTTCTTTTGGAATAACATTATATATCCACATATCTGCTGCATGTATTAACCAAATTCTTCCTTTATATTCTTTTAAGAATTCCCAGTCATGGCTATCTCCTAAATTATGTACTATATCCATTCCTGGTGCATAAGCTTTATATGCCTCGTCTACGTTCCATGTTGGATCACATAGGAACACACTTCTATATTCAGGAAATACTGAAGTAATTACTCCTCCTGGTCCAACATCTGAATAAACTATAATATCTCCCTCTTGCAAATTCTCCTTTAAATAATCATAAACTTCTACATTTCCATAATCATAATATAGATTAATATTTGTAATATTACTTATTGTTCCAAGTATAGTAATAGTAGCACAGATTCCAAAAATCAGATATCTATTTTTTTCTAAACTAAACATATATGCTATCCAAAAAATATAAAGTCCTGTCATTACAAATAAGTATCTTGAAAATAGAACTGGGCGCCATATAATTAGTGATATAAGTAGCATTATTCCGATTATTCCTACATATACAAAGAAGCTAAGTAATGCAGGTTTTATATCAGTATTTTCCTTTTTATACTTATATGTTCTAAAAGCTAAATATATGTATAGTAAAACAGATGCTATTAATGCGATGATTGTATGTGCATCAAATACGAATTTGCTATCTAATTGCCTTCTAAATTGGAAACTTAAAAGTTCAACTGGTGTACTTATAGGATTAATTTCTATCCAAAAACCATTATGAACATGCATTATTTGTCCGAAGTAAAAATACAAGCCAAGGAATATAAATCAAAACTTGAATTCCTGCAAGTATTAGAAAGTTTCTTAAATCTATCTTTGCTTCTTTTCTATTTCTTATTAGGAATATTAAAAGAAGTAAATTTATTAGGCAGGTTGTTATTAATGCATAATAATGTATATAGCAAGCACATATACTAAATATACCAAATATCACAAGATTTTTCATTTTACCAGTATCGTTTTTATCTTTGACATTTCTATAAAATCTGTAGGCATATATACTAGTTACTGTAATTATCAAAAATGCCCAAGAGTACATTCTTATCTCTTGTGAATATGCTGTCATAATTGGTAAGAAAAATGTAAGGAAAGAAAAGAATATTCCTGTTTTCTCACCGAAGTCTTTTCTAATATGTGTATATCCTAATACTCCTACAATTATTGTTGCAACAACTGAAAATAATCTAAATAGTAAAATATTATTTCCAAATATTAAATAAATTATATGTAAAGCCCAATAGTAAAGTGCAGGATGTACATCATTTCCTGTTATAGTCCAAATATCAGCAAAACTGTGCTTTGCTATTGCAACTGAATAACTTTCGTCAAACCAAAGTGATGTGTGAAATGCTGGCAATATTAGAAATATTGCTCCAAGTATAATTATTGCTATATGTAAATGCTTCTTTTGTAATTTCATTTTATACCTCCAAAATTTTGTTATATATAATAATATTTCCATTTTTAATTTAATATTAATAATATCACATTTTTATTTTTTTATCTACCCTTATTTTAATTTTAGGTAAAGTTCTTTAGTAATTTCTATTGATATAACAGAGAGCCCCCAACTTTGGGGGCTCTCTGCCAAACTTATTTTATCTTTTGAAAGAACTCCGTTAATTCTTTAGTAAGATTTAGAGAATTAGGCGAAATAAAATATATATTATTCTTTGCAGCCTCTTCTCTGATATCCCAAGAAGTCATAATTAGTATTTTCGGCTCCTTTTTGCTCTTACTTAAAGAAAGTTCTTTGCAAAGTTTTCCAACTTCAATTGGGAAGACTTTGCTATCCATGTTTAAATCATAGTGTCCTGTAATCTCTGAAAGCTCATCGATTTCTGTAAAATCAGTATCTATATCGAAGTCACTCCCAATAGCAATTACATCAAATACTTTAGTTGTATAAAAAATCTCATAAATCAGATCACAAATACTTTGTACATTTGTTGTTAAAATATGATTAGCTTGTACAATTCCTACAAGTCTTGCAAATTCTCTGTTTCCGTTACAAAATAAAACCCGTTTTTTCATATAATGTTCTCCTTTCAAAATGAAATAGTTTGTTGTTACCTGATTATATTATGTTATATAGCATATCATAATTTTGCGCAAAAAGCAAATGAGATATTAATAAAATTAATTATCTATAATACACACAAAAACAAGGCAATACAATTTGTATGCCCTGTTTTTATTTTTTCTTTTAATTCTTAAATAACTTCATTAATTTTTATATCTCTAACGTGGTCAATTTTTTCCCAATTTGTTTCTCTCTTGAATAAACATTTAAAGTTAATTGCAAGCCAGCTTCCTAAGAATAAAGGATAACAAAGTAATCCTTTTATCATAGGCTTTATTGGCCTTCTATCTAATAACATTATTATAGCTCCAATTCCTATTGGTAGTAAAAATGTTGGAATTATATATAATAAATAATTTTGAATTAATTCTGCTCTTGTCATTAATTCTCCCATATATAATCCTGCGTTTACCACAAGTAATAATAATGTTATTACAAATAGTGGTATACTTCCTACAATATATAATAAGCCATCTAATGAAACTAAAGTCTTATTTTCCTTAACTGATCTTCCTAGCTCTTTAGTATATCTTTCCATACATTGTATATGCCCTACTGTCCATCTTGAACGTTGAGACCAACTTTGTTTAAATCCTACTGGTTGTTCATCATATACTACTGCATCTGTTGCCCAACCAAGTTTTTTACCTGCAATAATTCTTTGAAGTGAAAATTCTATATCTTCTGTCAAAGTATATGTTTGCCAACCATTTGGTTTGACAACATCAAATTTAACCATAAATCCTGTTCCATTTATTAGTGTAGATAATCCTAAATTATATCTTGCTAAATGATAAAATCTATTCATCATCCAATAAAATATTGCATATCCAGATGATATCCAACTGTCTGTAGGATTTTTTATATCTCTATAGCCTTGAACAACTTCTTCACCTTGGCATAGTTTTTTATTCATATTTTTTATGAAATTTTTGTCTACAATATTATCAGCATCAAATACACAAAAGGCATCATAATCCGCATTTTCTTCTATTTTTTTAGATAAGAACCATTGAAGAGCATGACCTTTTGTTTTTCCCACTGTATCGTTTCTTTCATAAACTATTGCACCTGTATTTTCTGCTATTTCCTTTGTTCTGTCTGTACAATTGTCTGCTATTACATATATATCTAATAAATCTTTATCATAGTCTTGTTTTTTCAAACTTTCTACTAAATTTGCAATTACTGATTCTTCATTGTGTGCTGGAATAATTGCCATAAATTTATGATTTTTATTTGTAATCATTGGTTTATCCTTAAGTTTAACAAAAGAACATATACTAATTAAAAGTTGATATAACCAAAATATTGTTATTATCCAAACTATTGCTTGTTGTAATATATATAAATATTCCATTTCAAACCCTCTCTTGTTATTTTCTTTACTTAAAGGCTTATACCCCTAACAATTTAATTATACTATAATATTCCAAAAAATGCAAATATTTCTAGCAAATTAATATAATTTTAATAATTACTAATCAACATTTTTAGCTGTTAAATTTATTCTTCCTTGATCATCTATTTCATAAACTTTTACTTTTACTGTATCTCCAACTTTTAAAACATCTTCTACTTTTTCAATTCTCTTTTCAGAAATCTTTGAAATATGAAGTAACCCTTCTTTTCCACCGCCAACATCTACAAAAGCACCAAAGTTCATAATTCTTACAACTTTTCCATTATAAACTCCTCCTACTTCAATTTCTCTTGTGATTTCGTCTACCATTTCTAATGCTTTTTTACCACTTTCACTATCTTCGCTATAAATGAATACATTACCATCTTCCTGAATATCAATTTTTACTCCTGTTTCATCAATGATTTTATTAATCATTTTTCCACCAGGACCTATTACATCTTTTATCTTATCTACTGATATTTTTGTCTTTGTTATTTTTGGTGCATATTTTGATAATTCTTTTCTATATTCAGATATTTCTTTTAGCATAATTTCATCTAATATATATTCTCTAGCCTTTTTAGTTCTTTCAAACGCTTCTTCTATGATATTATATGTTAGACCATCTATTTTTATATCTACTTGTATAGCAGTTATTCCTTTTTTTGTTCCTCCAACTTTAAAATCCATATCTCCAAAGAAATCTTCAATTCCTTGAATATCAGTAAGCATGATATATTTATCTGGGTCTTCTGGGTCAGTTACAAGACCTGTTGAAATACCCGCAACAGGAGCTTTAATTGGCACTCCTGCATCCATTAATGCTAAAGTGCTTCCACAAATACTTCCTTGTGATGTAGAACCATTAGAACTTAAAACTTCTGATACAACTCTCATTGCATATGGAAATTCTTCTTCTGATGGTAATACAGGAACTAAAGCTTTTTCTGCTAAAGCACCATGACCTATTTCACGCCTTCCAGGTCCACGAGAAGTTCTAGCTTCTCCTACGCTATATGCTGGAAAATTATATTGATGCATATAACGTTTTCCTGTATCTTCATCAATACCATCTAAAATTTGAGCTTCTGAAAGCATTCCAAGAGTTACAATAGACATAACTTGAGTTTGTCCTCTTGTAAATATTGCACTACCATGAACTCTAGGAAGAACTCCAACTTCACAAGATAAAGGTCTTATTTCGTCAATCTTTCTTCCATCTGGACGTTTGTGTTCTTCATATATCATTTTTCTAACACATTTTTTCTCTAATTTATATATAATTTCTCCTATTTCTTGTTTTCTTTCTTCAGCAAATTCTTCGCCATATTTTTCAACAATATATGCTGTAATATTTTCTGTTAGTTTGTCAATATTAGCGTCTCTTACTTCTTTATCTGTAGCTTGCACATCTTCATACATTCTATCTTTAAATTCTTTTTCAATTTCTTCATATAAATCTTTTGATACTTCAAATGACTTGTATTCAAATTTAGGTTTCCCAATTTCTTTTTGGATATCAGAGATAAATTTACAAATTTTGATTATTTCTTCATGTCCTTTTTTGATTGCTTCTAGCATAATGTCGTCTGGTATTTCATTTGCTCCTGCTTCTATCATTGTTACTTTGTCTAAAGTTCCAGCAACTGTCAAAACTAAATTTGTTTTAGCTCTTTGTTCTAATGTAGGGTTTATTACAATTTGTCCATCTACATATCCTACATTTACTGCTGCTGTAGGTCCACCAAATGGTATATCCGAAATTGCAAGTGCACATGATGTACCTATCATTGCTGCAACTTCTGGTGAATTATCAGGTTCTACTGATAATACTGTTGCAATTACACATACATCGTTTCTAAAATCTTTTGGAAATAATGGTCTTATTGGTCTATCTATAGCTCTTGATGTTAAAATCGCTTTATCAGCAGGTTTTCCTTCTCTTTTTGTAAATCCACCTGGTATTTTTCCGTACAGAGTAAAGCTTTTCTTCATAATCTACAGATAATGGGAAAAAGTCAATTCCTTCCTTTGGTTCTTTAGAAGCTGTAACGTTAACCATAACAACTGTTTCTCCATATCTTACCATTACACTTCCATTTGCAAGCTCTGCAATCTTGCCGTTTTCAATAACTAATTTTCTTCCTGCAAGTTCTGTTTCAAATGTTTTAAACATAATTTTAATTCCTTCTTTCTTTGTTTAAAATTTTTTTGCATAAATAACCAATAAGTTTTAGTAGTAACTTCAATAATATATTAAGCAAAATGTTAATACATTATTCAAGCTACTTTAACTAATTCTTTTGGTAATTATGCTAGAGAGGCGTTTGGGTAAAAAATACCAAACGCCACAATTTTTGTTATTTTCTTAAATTTAATTTTTCAACTATTGTTTTATATCTTGTTTCGTCTTTTTTAGCTAAATAGTTTAAAAGATTTCTTCTTTTACCAACCATTTTTAAAAGTCCACGTCTTGAATGGTTATCTTTTTTGTGAATTTTTAAATGTTCAGTAAGTTCGTTGATTCTTTCTGTTAAAAGAGCAACTTGAACTTCTGGTGAACCAGTGTCTTTTTCATCTCTCTTAAAAGTTTCAATTACTTCTTGTTTTCTTTCCTTTGTCATATTTACACCTCCATATTTTTCATTCCAATTTCCTAGCAAAAGCTCCGGTGCCACACCCTTAAGCCAAGAAAAAGGTACTTTTATTTAATTCTTACTTATTTTACTACATTTTGGAAAGAATTGCAAGTAAAATCATAAAATTTTAATACAAATGGGTGGAGAAATAATATCTACACCCATTTGATAAGGAGCCTTGCTTAAATGTAGTCTACTTCATCCTCTCCTGCATTTGCCGCTAATTCCCACTTATCGTCCAACCATTTATCTGCTTCCAGTAAAAATGGTGTGTTGGCGTCAGAAAATCTACTCAATTTAACAAGCAACCCTTCTTCTGTAGCCTCGATAAGTATAAGACTATTATAACCCCAAGATGTACTTCCTTGGCAATTTGCTGCTGTTCTGTGAATTCTCTCTCCTCTCCATTGATTTAAGCTTTCGATGATTGCTGTCTTATCCATTGCAGTTCCTCCTTATTTTGTATTGTATCAATTTTGATAACCTACATTTATTTTACTATATTTTATGTAAAATTGCAAATTACTCTTCTCCAACAACTTCAATCTCTAATTCTATCTGCTTCCCAGTTTTTTCAAAAACTTCTGTCTTTACAAAATCTATAAGTTCTAATATATCTTTTGACGTAGCCTCACCTGTATTTATAATAAATCCTGCATGTTTTTCAGATACTTTGGCTCCACCAATTTGCTTTCCTTTTAGTTCACATTCATCTATAAGCTTACTTGTTACAAAGTTTTCACCTCTTTTGAATGTACTTCCTGCTGATGGAAAATTAGTTGGTTGTTTTTCCTTTCTAGAGTTTTGATATTCTTTCATTTTACTTTCAATTTGGCTTTTTTTACCTTTTTTTAATTTTAATGTACTCTCTAATATTATGTATTTTTCTTCCCCAAATATGCTTTTTCGATATTCAAATTTATGATTATGGCTATCTATCTCCTTTATATTTCCATTTTCATCCATATATTTTGTAGAATGTACAATATCCTTCATTTCCATTCCATATGCACCTGCATTCATTTTAATCGCACCACCGAATACTTCCTGGAATTCCGAGAAGCGAATTCAAATCCTGAAATTTCCAAATTTAAGAGTTTTTGAGCTACAATAGCATTTTTATTTCCACTACCTACTGTTACAAATATTTCATTTTCGTTTTCTTTTATTTCAAATTTATCTATATTAATTTTGCAAACAATTCCGCGAATGCCTTTATCCAAAACTAAAATATTGCTTCCGTTTCCTAATATAAACAGCGGAATATTATATTTCCTTGAAATTTCTAAAACGTATTTCAAATCTTCAGCAGTCCTAATTTTAGCAAAAATATCAGCAGGTCCACCGGTTTTAAATGAAGTATGTTTTGACATATCTTCATTTAAAAGAACATTTTCTATTCCTAACTTTTCTTTTAATAATTCTATATACTCCATACTTCCTCCAATATTTGTATTTTATCACAAATATATGAATTTTTATAGTCATTTATGAAAAAAAGTAAATAATTCAAACAAAAAAGAGCTTTCTCATTCGAGTTAGCCCATTTTTTGTTTAGTGCTAGATTACTAATTGGTTTTAAGTTATTTGGAAAAATACATGATAAATAACTCTCTGAACTTCTTTGAAAATTCTTCACTTGCAATTTGGTCAATAACAAGAATTAAATAAAAGATTTTCTTGTTAATCTCTTCCGCTTTTCCCTTCAGTCTATCCGGTATTCGGATATTCTTTTCCTGATTTAAGTCCAATCTTCCAGTCTCAATGCTTTTTTTCGCGTCATCAATGAGAAAAACCATGGTTTCCGCAATAAATTTACGACCATATTTGGCAGTTTTCTCAGAGATTTCAGCCATGTAGTCGGAAAGATCAAGAATTACATCAGGGATGTAATGTGAGTTCCACCGAACTTTTCTAAGCTTTTCTGCTACATCTTCTAATTCAGGATTAATAGTTGCCTTTTCTTTCATAAATGTCTCCTTCCTTTTAACCAATAAATATTTTTTCTAGCTTTTTGTCAAGTAGCAACAAAACCTGACATAATTAAAAATGCTATAATGTATAGATTATAGCATTTTTAACATAATATTTCAACTTATTTTCTAAAACTTAATTTTCTCTTCTATCCATTTTGTTAAATCGTCTATTCTTACTCTTACTTGTTCCATTGTATCTCTATCTCTTACTGTTACTGTCCCATCTTGTTCTGTGTCAAAATCTATTGTAACACAGTAAGGTGTACCTATCTCGTCTTCTCTCCTATATCTTTTTCCTATACTTCCTGCCTCATCATAATCACACATAAAGCTTTTTGATAGTAAAGCATATATTTCTTCTGCTTTAGGTGATAATTTCTTTGATAATGGTAAAACAGCTACTTTATATGGGCTAAGCACAGGGTGAAGTTTTAGTACTGTTCTTGTATCACCTTCAGCGATTTCCTCTTCTTCATAAGCGTCACAAAGAAAAGCAAGTGCAACTCTATCACATCCAAGTGAAGGTTCTATGCAGTAAGGTACATACCTTTCTCCTGCCCCCTCTTCTAGATAATTCATATCTTCTTTTGAATGTTCCATATGCTTCTTTAAATCAAAATCAGTTCTATCAGCTATTCCCCAAAGTTCTCCCCAACCAAACGGAAAAGCAAACTCAATATCTGTTGTAGCATTACTATAATGGCTAAGTTCTTCTTTTTCATGGTCTCTCAAACGAATATTACCTTCGTTCATTCCAAGAGAAATAAGGAAGTTTTTGCAAAACTCTTTCCAATATTCATGCCACTGTAAGTCTGTTCCTGGCTTGCAGAAAAATTCTAATTCCATTTGTTCAAATTCTCTAGTTCTAAATGTAAAATTTCCTGGAGTTATTTCATTTCTAAATGCTTTACCAATTTGAGCAATTCCAAAAGGTACTTTTTTTCTTGACGTTCTAAGTACATTTTTGAAATTTACAAATATTCCTTGTGCTGTTTCGGGTCTTAAGTAAATTTCAGATTTAGCATCTTCTGTTACACCTTGAAAAGTCTTAAACATCAAATTAAACTTTCTAATTTCTGTAAAGTTTTCTTTACCACAATTAGGACAGGCTATATGGTGTTCTTTCATATATGCTATCATTTTCTCATCTGGCCAGCCGTCTACTATTTGCTCACAGTTATTTTCATGCATCCATTCTTCAATAAGCTTATCTGCTCTATGTCTTGTTTTGCACTCTTTGCAATCAATAAGAGGATCACTAAAACCTCCTACATGACCGAGAAGCAACCCAAACTGATGGGTTCATTAATATTGCGCTATCCAGTCCAACATTATATTTATTTTCTTGAATAAATTTTTTTCTCCATGCATTTTTTATATTATTTTTAAGTTCAACTCCAAGAGGACCATAGTCCCATGTGTTTGAAAGTCCACCATATATTTCAGACCCTGCATAAATATATCCTCTTGCCTTGCATAGATTAACTATTTTATCCATTCCACTTATCATAGCAAATTTTCACCTCTAAATTTAAGATATTGATTTTGTATACCAAGCAGTTCCTATTAAACTCATAGCATATACAAATATAAATCCACTTATTGCATATTCATTTACTGGTATTCTCAAAATACTAACTACACTTATATATAAAGCATTTACTCCTATAATAATTATAGCTGGAATAACTAAAGATTTAACTATTCCTAATTTTCTAAATATTATAGCTAATGCAATTAATGTAATTACAAATGTTATAGCTAATGGTTTAATGTATGATTTTACTAAATCATTAACATGAACATCTGGCATTTCTATAACATCAACAATCTCTATACCCTCATTTGCTTCTTCCATTTTAGAAAAACTGCTATATTTTTCTCTTAATTTATTTTTTAAATTTTCTACTTGCTCGTCTGATGAAGTTTTAAGAGTTATTATGGTTCCATCTTTAAACTCATTTATATATTCTGATTTTATATAATTTTCTCCGAATACTTCTTTTACTAGTCCCTCTACATCACTTAATTCAAAGCTTTCTGCAAATATTACTGATAACTTAGTTTGAGATTTGTAATCACTACCAAGCTCAAATCCTGATGTTACTGCTATAACTATTCCGAATAGCGATTACTAGAATTAATAAAGCTATTATTATTTTATTTTTCATATCTATATATCATTCCTTTCTGTTTTAGAGTTCTATTTAGTTTTTGCTAAAAGTATAGTTCTTAAAAATACTAAATTTGAAATAGCTATACTTATAACTCCATAAAATACTGTCATTCCAAATGTATAAGAACCTACATGTTTCATAAATGTAAACACAATAGCAATAACTAAAGTGATAAGTATAATCTCTTTTTCTGCAAAATATGTTTTAAGAGTTGCTTTGTGCACATTTTCAATACTATTATCCTTTTTTATACTTCCTAATATCTTGCTTAATAGATATGTATCTAGAGCAA
This sequence comes from uncultured Clostridium sp., assembly GCA_948466265.1. Next base: position 16,497 of record CAOJZU010000017.1, read on the forward strand.
CTAAAAGAATTACTGCGAAAACACTATTTAATGAAATATCTGAGTTTGTATATTTTCCACAAAGTAAAAGTAAAGCAATCATTAAAATTATAGAAATACCACCAAATACCCCATTTATCTTAAATCTACAAATTATATAAATAACTGATGCTAAGCAAATTATAGCTAAAACACCTATAGATATATATATTTCATCTCCATTTAAGTTTCCTTTTACTGTTTCAGTTGCTCCTACTTTATATTTTATAGGCATTTCAGGATTGTTTATTAGCATTGCATAGAAGTTTCCTTGTTCCATATATTCTTGTATTGAATCATTATCTTTTCCTGTTCCTAAAGAAATAGTAAGCTCACCACTTTTAATTTCTTCTCCAAAGTGTGTTGTAAGCATTTCTGATCCTTCTAAAGTCAATGCTACTTTATTTTTCTTATCATCTTCTTCTTTCTTTTCTTCGTTATTTTCTCCCTCATTTGTAGTCTCTTCAGAATTTTCTCCTTCTTCTTTTTCAGTTTCTTCTGGTTTTACATATTTTCTACTTATCTCTGCAAGTTTTTCTTTTCCTTCTTTATCAAATTGTATACCAAGATAAACTGTTACTCCATCTGACGACGCATTACTATAAAGAACTTTTGCTACCTTAACATTATTTCTATCTAATAAAACTTCTCCATTTTCTGCATCTTTTAAACTAAAGTCGCCTGTACAACTTAAGTATTGAATTATTTTGTCAGTATTCTCATTTTCTGCAAGTTCTACAGTTATATCTCCTGTATTCTCATCCATTCTTATTTTATAGTCTTCTACATTTAAAGTTTTAAGTCTTCCTTCAAAAATCTCTTTTACCTTTTTATAATTATCTGTATTTAAAACTTCTTCAGAATTTGCATTTTCTTTTTCTTTTCTATAATCTGCTTCATTTGCTCCTTCTGGGATAGAGTCTACTTTATTTCCATCCTTATCATATATTGTTTCTTTTGTATTAAATACAAAACCTGTTATTCTTTTTTCTCCAAAATCTGAAGATAAATTATAATCAGGTACTTTATTTTTAAACAAAACAGTATCTTTTATATATACTCCTACAAATGATATCACTGCAATTAAAATTACAACTGCAATACATAGAATAATTTTAAGTTTTCTTTCCACTTTTTCCACATTCCTTTCTTCTACAATAATTTTGTATCATTAATTATAAGTTCCAGCCATATTTTTAAATATTTTGCTGCATATTTACTCATAATCATTCTATCAATAAATATTTCAAAATAGTCAAGTACAGGACAAAGTTCTGTATCTATCTCTATTTTTAGAGTGATTTTTCTTTCTTCTTTATTTATTATAAGTTTTGCATCTGTTACAGCATAGTTCACTTTATCATGTTTATCAAAAGTACCAATATTTGTATTTACAACTCTATCTCTATGAACATCTGACTTGTCTGCAAGTATCAAAGCTGCTGATATATCACTTACTGCTGTTCCTGTTCCTTCATCATGATTTCCTATAGCCATCATTATTTCAGTTCTATCTGTAACACTCATACCAACATCTTTTAATATGTTATATGCAAGTATTGCACCAGACTGAGCGTGGTCATTTCTATTTACACAGTTTCCTATATCGTGTAAGTATCCTGCGATTTTTGCAAGTTCTACTCTTTCTTTTGGATAACCCAAAGATTCCAATATTTCTCCTGCTCTTTTTGATACAATTCCAACATGTCTACTTGAATGTTCTGTATATCCTAGGCTATTAAGCTGTTTTTGAGCTCCTTGAACCAATGCTTGTACTTCTTCATTTCTTATAACATCTTCAAGTGTAACCATATGTTTTTTAGCTCCTTCCTATATACTTTTCAAGTATATAATAAAACTTTTAAAATTTCAATATATAAAGCAAAAAATATAGCAAATTCTTAAAATTGGAATTTGCTATATCAATAGACTTATCATTTAATGGATATTCTAAATCTTTACAATTTTCACTATTTTTAAACTCTTCTGCTTCTGTAATTTTTACTATTTTCATATTTTCATTTCTCCTTATTAAATCACTTTTAATTAAATTTAATTCCGTCTATACAATTATCATAAATAAACTCTTTTATCTCTTTCTTATTATTTGTTTCATAAAATTCTGACAGTAAAGAATTAAATTGTACCAAATCACTATCCGAAATCTTTATAATTCCAGCACCATTTTCTATCATTATTTTATTAGCACAAATAGTACTTGTTCTTTTATTTCCATCCCAAAATAATTGGCTTCTCATTCCATATAACATATATTCTATTGCTCTTTCTGTTGCACTTTCTATATTCAATATTTCACTTATTCTTTTTTTTACATCTTCAACTTGTGGGACACTTGGAACATATGATGTTCCCGTAATCTGTACATTGCCGATTTCTTAATTTTCCCCATTCTAAGCTTTCATTTCTTGCAACAAATTCATTTATTTTGCAAACAAAATCTATATCAAAAACTTCCTTTATATTGCTTATAACATATTTCCATGCATCTCGTAAGTTTAGTATGCATTGTATTTCATCTATTTTTAAATTTGGAACATTTACTCCATCCAAAATTGTTTTTGTTTCTGGAAACGTCACATTCAAGCCTTCCATTCTTGCGTTCGAATATATATTATCTACTAAATTTCTTTTTGCTAAAAATATATTCTGTTCTAAAGTTAAATTATATTTATTTTCCATTTATTTTTTTATCCTTTCTTAACTTTTCTATTTAGTATAATATCATAAAAAGGAGCAATTATCAAATATAATTACTCCTTTTATAAAATATTAAATTTATTTTGCAATTGTTATACTTAAAACTTTATACTTTGCAACTCCATCTGGAATTTGAACTTCTACTATTTGGTTTTTCTTTGCTCCAAGTAATGCAAGACCTATTGGTGATTCATTAGATATCTTATTTTGGGCTAAGTCGACTTCTGTTGAACCAACAATTGTATATTCGAAATCTTCGTCAAATTCTAAGTCTTTTATCTTTACAGTATTTCCTACTTGAACTGTCTTTGTATCTATTTCAGATTCATTTATGATTTTTGCATATCTTAATTTATTTTCAAGATCTGCTATTTTTATTTCATTTTGTGCTTGCGCATTTTTTGCTTCGTCATATTCAGAGTTCTCTGATAAATCTCCAAATCCTAATGCAACTTTAATTCTTTCTGCTATTTCTGTTCTTTTTTCTGTTTTTAAATATTCTAATTCTTTCTCTATATTATCGTATCCTTCTTGTGTTAAAAGTATTTCTTTGTTTTCCATTTGTAAATCATTCCTTTCATAAATCATCATTAGGTAATTTAAAATAATTAACTATAATCTTACGCTATAATCATAACTTTGTCAAGTACTGTTTTAGTTAGTCTCTTTCAACAACTCTGTAAGCTCTATTCCATCGCTAGTTAGCTGTTTCTTAATATTAAAAAAGTTATCTCTCCTATATATTAAACTTTCATATAAAACTTTTTCATCAAAACTTGAGCTATCTTTAATACCTTGAAACATCTCTTCATTATATTTTATTTTATAATCATTTATTATGATTCCATTAAACCTATCACTAATTTTTTTAATCTTCTTTTTAATATTTATAATTGTTGCATCATTTTTTATATAATATTTTTTCAACATATCTTCATCAAAATCAATGTTAACAATGATTTCTGAAGACTGCAAAGCTTTTTCTTTATTATTTGTTACTTGTACTCCAATTCCATAATCACTATATAGTTTTTCTTCTAAATATATAAACCTATTTACCTTACTTGTTACAATCTTTAAAGATTTAACTTCTTTTGCAATCTGTTTAATTTGAGAAATTATTGCTTCCTCCATATTATCAATTAAAATTGCAACATTTGAAGTTTCTAGCATTTTCTTTCTTCTATCTAGTTCATATTTCAAAATATCGTAAAGCAAGAACTTAAATAGCCATCTTCCGGTTCAAAATTATTTGCCCTCCACTTTCAAGTTCTTGCAATAATTCTTCGTTTTCGATTAAATCTTTACAAATTGCAATAGCTACATCTTCCTTTTTGCTTATTTTAGTTATCTTCTTTGCAATTTTCCTGATTTTCCTCTTAGTAATTCTACCTTTTTGATTTATATATATTGTTTTCATACTTCAAATTTATTCATAGAAAACTTAAAATATTAATCTTTTTTCTTTATATCTAATTTAATATGAACATCTCTTAATTGTTCTTCTGTAACTCTTCCGTGGAGAACCCATAAGTAAATCTTGTGCTTTACTATTCATTGGAAATGCAATAACACCTCTAATATTAGATTCTTCTGTTAGAAGCATTAACATTCTATCAACACCAGGCGCAATACCAGCATGTGGTGGTGCTCCATATTGGAAGGCATTAAATAATGCTGAAAATTTCTCTTCAATTATATCTTTTGAATACCCTGCAATATCAAATGCTTTAATCATAAGCTCTGGGTCATGATTTCTAACAGCTCCAGAAGATAGCTCTATTCCATTACATACTATATCATATTGATATGCTAAGATATCTAATGGATTTTTATTTTTTAAAGCTTCCATTCCTCCTTGAGGCATAGAAAATGGATTATGACTAAATTCTATCTTACCTTCATCTGATAACTCATACATAGGAAAATCAATTATCCAGCAGAATTTAAACATACTTTCATCTATTAATTCTAATCTCTTTCCTAATTCTTTTCTTATTTCCCCTGCAATTTCTGCTGCAACCTTCTCAGTATCTGCTATGAAGAAAATAGCTTCTCCTGGCTTTAGCCCAGTTCTTGTAATTAATTCCTTTGTATGCTCTTCATCTATAAATTTAGCAATAGGTCCTTGGAATGTTCCGGTCTTCTAAAAGTTTAAGCCATGCTAAACCTTTTGCTTTACACTCTCCTGTTGCAAAATCAACCATCTCATCAAAAAATCTTCTTGGCTGATCTTGTATATTAGGTGTACAAATTACTCTTACAGTTTTATTTTTAAATCCATTAAATTCTGTTTCCTTAAATATATCAGTAACATCTTGAATAATAAGTGGGTTTCTAAGGTCCGGTTTATCTGATCCATATTTAAGCATTGCATCTCTATATGATATCCTTGGGAATGGATATTCTGCAACCTTTTTATCTGAAAAGGTAACAAATGTATCATACATAACTTTTTCCATAACTTCGAATACGTCTTCTTGAGTTGCAAATGCCATTTCCATATCTAATTGATAAAATTCCCCTGGTGCTCTATCTGCTCTCGCATCTTCGTCTCTAAAGCAAGGTGCTATTTGGAAATATCTATCAATTCCTGAAACCATTAGCAGTTGCTTAAATTGCTGAGGTGCTTGAGGAAGTGCATAAAATTTCCCGTGGATGTACTCTACTTGGAACTAAGTAGTCACGTGCTCCTTCTGGTGAAGAACTTGTAAGTATAGGAGTCTGAACTTCTGTAAAGCCTCTTTTAATCATTTGCTCCCTTAAAAACTGAATTACTTTGGCTCTTAAAAGTATATTATCTTTTAACTTTTCATTTCTTAAATCTAAAAATCTATATTGAAGTCTCAAGTCTTCTCTTACTTCACTATCAGAATTTACTTCAAAAGGTAAATTCTTAGTTCTTTTCCCTAAAATTTCTATTTTCTCAATTACTACTTCTACTTCACCAGTTACCATTTCTGGGTTTATTGTATCTTCACTTCTTAGTCTTACTGTTCCTTCAATAGAAACTGTAGATTCATTTGGTATATGAGATAATACATCAACCAATTCTCCCGTTCCTGATGTTACAGCTTGAGTAATTCCATATTGGTCTCTTATATCAGCAAAAACTAGTCCTCCAAGGTCACGTACTACCTGTACCCAACCTGCAATTTTCACTTTCTTTCCTACATCTTCTTTTCTAATTTGTCCACAATTGTGTGTCCTGTATGCTTCCATAGCATACCGCCTCCTTCTTTATTTAAAATAACCAAAGATTATTTGCTTTTAATTCATTTCTTTTCGCTTCATGTTCTTCATTTGTTTTTGTAAAATATACTTTTCCATTTTTGTCTGCTACAAAGAATAGATATTCAGTAGTACTTGGGTTTATAGCAGCTTCTATTGAAGCCTTCCCAACAGTAGATATCGGTCCGGCAAGGAAGTTTCCCTTCCATATTAGGTCCACGTGTATTATATGGATTATATGTGTTTATTTCACCTTTATATAAATCTCTTTCCCCCATCTCTATTCTAAAAGCATAATATGTTGTAACATCTGAACCTAGTGACATTTTACTATCTAATCTATTATAAAATACGCTTGCAATATCTTTTCTATCTTCGTCATGCATAGCTTCATTTTCAATAACAGACGCTAAAGTTATTATTTCATGTACACTATATTCTGATGTTTGAATGTCAGTCTTATATTTATTTAATACTTTTTCAGTCTGATCTAACATCACTTTAAAAATATCCTTAACTGAAACACTTCTTTCATCAAAACTATATGTATCAGGGAATAAATATCCTTCTAGTGGATAATAAATATCTTTATTTTTAATCTCGTCTGTTAAAAACCAATATTCATCAATCAAATTATTTAAATAATTTGTATCTTTAAGTAAATCATAAACTTCTTGTTCTTCATTATCTGTATTTTCTGCTATGGTTTTTGCTATATATGAAAATGTCTTTCCTTCTACAAATGTTATATTAAATCCTGTAGATTTAAACATTATTCCTTTTTGTAAAGCTTCTGCAATTGCTGGTACATCCATATCTTTAGTAACTGTATATTTACCTGCTTTGAAGTTAGAAATATTGTTTAATTTTACATATGCTTTAAATGCAATTTTACTTTTGATTACATTGTTTTCTTTTAAAATAGTTGCAATAGAATCAGCTCCAGAACCCATAGGTATTTCAAACGTAACTTGCTCATTAGATTTACCTGTTTCGCCTAAAGATATATTATACCATAAAAAAGTTCCAAATCCCGCAATTACTATAAGTAATAGCAAAATCAAAACAACTTTCCCAAATTTTTTTCCTTGCCCTCTTTCTGTTTCTTTCTCTTCATGTTTACTTTTTGCTCTTCTAGCCTTTGCCATAATTTCCTCCTTTGATTTATTTATCTTACAATCTGTTTTGTACTAAAAACTCACTACCTAAAATATTATTATTTGTAACAACAACACTTCCACCAATTTCTTTAAGCCTTGGTATTAGTTCTATAACAAATCTTTCTAATTTTTCTATTGGAATATCTACATTTTCTAAATTCAGATTAATTGTGAATTTCCCTTTAGAAATAATATCTGAAACTATATTTGAAACAGTTTCTTTTCTTTTTGTAAAGTCATTCAAATTCTCAATGCTTAAAACATTCTTCTTTATTTCAACTGCAGAAGATATATCCGAAATATTTGACGTAAAATCTCCATCTTCCATAGAAGTTCTTTTATTTTCTTTTTCTGTTACCTTTTTGGTTTTAATATACCCAAAATTTCCGCTCATATGTCAAAACTTTAGTCCATCCCTTTTTATCATTATCGTTTAAGTATACAACTTCTGTAGAAGGCTCAAGTTTTTGAACACTTTTTGAAAAAGAGCTTGTCTTTTCTTTTAACGACACTTTTTTTATTGTTTTTACTGTTATAAGTTCCTCATATAAAGAACCGAATTACTGCTGCATTTTCTGATACAAAAACTTCTATATTATATATATTAGTCATCTCAGAAACAGGCAAATAAAAATTCTTCTCATAGTTCAACACTCCAGAAGATAATGATAACTTCGCAGTATTTAAGTCTAACTCATTATTTGTAACATCTATTGCTGCAACTTTTGTACCTGATGTTGTAATAATTTTATTTGTTTCTTCTTCATAATAAATATTTTTATCTAATAACTTTTGTATATCTTTTATTGATAAATACAAAGTACTATCTTTATCAATATATGGCTCATACGATAAATCCTTAGTTACATCTTCCTGATTTACAATAATGCTAGTTTCCCATTTTTGTTCTTCTTTTTTTCCTAAATTCTTAATTAGTGTAACTATTAAAGCTATTATGACAAATAAAAGGATAATTCTAGAAAAGAACTTCTTTTTATTTAATTTCTTCTTTTTCTTCATTATTCCTCCATATGATTAGTACGTTTATACCGCCATTAGCTAATCCTCTTTATTCAATTAATTTTATAATAATTTGAGACAAATGTCTATACAAAATGAAAAAAATATATTATTTGTTACAAAAACTTTTCAATTTTCTTGTTTTGTTTCAAAATTATTACATTTTGTTTTCGAAATTGTTACTAAAATGTTTCGTTATGTAAATATTTTGTCATATTTTAGTTTACACTTTAGCTTTATCCACACATTTTCTCAAAATGTGGATAACTTTGTGAATAACTATTTCAAAAGGTTTTAAAGAATATTTTTTATAAGTTTATATAATTTTAAAAATTATGTGAATATTTTATTTTATTTTGCAAGGCATTATGTGTATAGTTCTCTTGTTCGCAAAAAAACAAACCAAGCTAAACAATATAATAGATTTAACCTAGTTTGTTTTTTTGACGAATTATTATCCAATAAATATCCAGCATAGTAAAAATATAATCTCAATTACTATAATTGCAGGAAAACCTACCTTAAAATAAGTTTTCTTTGTTTTATGTCTAAATGTATACATTCCTGCTATAGTACCGAATCCCTCCACCAAGCAAAGTTATTATAAATAGTGTTTTTTCTGGAATTCTCCACCATCCATGTTTTGCTTTTTGCTTGTCAATAAACATAGCTAAAAATCCGAATAACATTTATAATAGCTAAATATATAAGTATATTTTTTAATGGTACTATTTCTAAAAATTTCTCAAAACTCATATTTTTTCTCCTTTTATCTACATTAGGCTATCGAACAAACTTATTTGATTTGTCTCACTCATACCCTCTACACAGCCAAACTTTTCAAGAAGTGAAATTGCTACATCTCCAACCTTTGCTCTTTTTTTAATATCTTGCTTAGATATAAACTCTCCATTTTTTCTAGCTTCCACTATTCCGATTAGCTGCAACATCACCCATTCCTCCAATACTATTAAGCGGAGGTCTTATTGCTCCGGTCTTCTATCTTAAATTTTACTGCATCCGACTTATAAAGGTCAATTGGTAAGAATGTCAATCCTCTTTCATACATTTCTAAAACTAATTCAAGTACAGAATACATATCCTTATCAGTTTTCGTTGCTTCATTTCCAAGTCTTTTTATATCTGCCATTTTTTCTCTTACTTTACTCTTACCATTTATCATTACTTCACTATCAAATTGCTCTGCTCTTATAGAGAAAAATGCTGCATAATATGCAAGTGGCATATGCACTTTAAACCAAGCAATACGAAATGCCATTGTGACATAAGCAACAGCGTGTGCTTTTGGGAACATATACTTTATCTTTTTACAAGAATCTATATACCATTCTGGTACATCATGCTCTCTCATTAAAGTCTCTTGGTCTTCCTTTAATCCTTTTCCTTTACGAACTGACTCCATGATTTTAAAAGAATTTTGAGCAGGGAGTCCTTTTTCTATTAAATATGTCATAATATCATCTCTTGTACATATTGCCTCTGAAAGTGTGGCAGTTCCTGACTTTACAAGTTCTTGTGCATTATTTGTCCATACATCTGTGCCATGAGATAAGCCTGATATTCTAACCAATTCCTCGAAAGTTTTAGGTAAAGTTTCAACAAGCATTTCCCTAACAAATCTTGTACCAAATTCAGGCACTCCAAATGTTCCGTACCTTTGAATCTATTATATCTGGGCTTACTCCTAAGCTATCTGTTGAAGAAAATATTGACATTGTTTTTTTGTCATCAAGAGGTATTGTTTTAGGGTCAATTCCTGTCAAATCTTGAAGCATTCTAATTACTGTAGGATCATCGTGACCTAACATATCAAATTTAAGCAAATTCTTATCAATTGAGTGATAATCAAAATGTGTTGTTATAATATCTGAATTTGAGTCATCTGCTGGATGTTGAACTGGGCAAAATTCATATATCTCATGTCCGACTTGGAACTACTATAACTCCTCCTGGATGCTGTCCGTGTTGTTCTTTTTACCCCTGTACATCCTTTTGAAAGCCTTTCAATCTCTGCAGAACTTGTATGTATATTTCTTTCTTCAAAGTAGTTTTTAACATATCCAAATGCAGTTTTTTCAGCTATAGTTCCTATAGTACCTGCCTTAAAAGTAGTACCTTTTCCGAAGTATCTCCTCTGCATATTTATGAGCTTTTAGTTGGTATTCCCCTGAAAAATTTAAGTCTATATCAGGCTCTTTATCTCCATTAAAGCCCAAGAAAGTTTCAAAAGGTATATCTACACCATCTTTTACAAGTTTCTCCCCACATTTGGGGCAATCTGCGTCTGGAAGATCAAATCCATTTTTTACACCATAATCTGAAAAATCAGAATATTTACATTTTGGACATCTATAGTGAGGTTTCAGGCTATTTACCTCTGTTATTCCTGTCATATATGCTGCAAGAGAAGATCCAACAGAGCCTCTTGATCCAACTAAATATCCGATCCTCATTTGATTTAGCAACCAATTTTTGAGCAATTATATACATAACAGAAAATCCATTTTTAATAATAGAATCTAATTCTTTTTGAAGTCTTACTTCAACTATTTCAGGAAGTGGATCTCCATATAATTCTTTAGCTTTTTTCATTGCAATTTCTTCAATTGTTTTTTCACAACCTTCAATATATGGTGGGCATTTTTCTTTAGAAATTGGACTAATTACCTCACACATATCAGAAATCATATTTGTGTTAGTCACAACAACTTCATATGCTTTATCCTGTCCTAGATAAGCAAATTCATTAAGCATTTCTTCTGTTGTTCTTAAATACAAAGGCGCTTGCATATCTGCATCATCATATTTTTGTCCTGCCATAAGTATTCTTCTATATATTTCATCTTCAGGGTCTAGAAAATGAACATCGCAAGTTGCAACTACTGGTTTGTTTAATTTTTCACCGAAGTGATACTATCTTTTTATTTATTGCTATAAGTCCATTTCTATCTTCAATGCTTCCATTTCTTATTAAATATTCATTATTAGCAATTGGTTGTATCTCTAAATAATTATAAAAAGAAGCAATTTCCTCTATTTTTTCATCTGATAACCCTGTTAATATTGCTTGATATAATTCTCCTTGGTCACATGCGCTACCGTATTATCAATCCATCACTATATTTTTTAAATAAACTTTTTGGTATTTTGGGTTTTTTATAAAAATAATCTAAATGAGAAAAAGATATCAGTTTATATAAATTTTTAAGTCCAACATAATTTTTTGTAAGAATTATTGCATGATATGTTGGTAAATGTTTTAGACTTAATGTATCTCTAAAAGTATTTTCGAAGTCATTTATTGATTTACATCCTTTCTCCTTTAAGTTATTTATCATTACATTAAAAACTTTTACCAAAGTCTTAACATCATCTAATGCTCTGTGTGCAACATCTACTCTTATTCCTAGATTATCAGCAATAATTCCTAGCTTGTATTTTTTATAATCTGGGAACATATCACGAGCTATACTTAAGGTATCTATGTATGTATTATCAAACTTAAGTCCTCCCATTTTTGCGAAATGTCTTATAAAACTAATATCAAAATTTGCATTGTGTGCAACTAGTACATCTTCACCTACAAATTCTAAAAATTCAGGTAAAACATCTTCTATCTTTCTTGCATCTCTTACCATATCATCAGTAATGTGTGTAACTTTTATTACTTCATAAGGTATTGGCTTTTCTGGGTTTACAAAAGTTTCATAAGTATCTATAATTTCTCCATTTTTTATTTTTATAGCACCTATTTCTGTGATTTTTTCTGTTCTATAAGAAAGCCCTGTTGTTTCAATATCAAAAACGCAATATTCAGTATCTATATCTTGATTTTTCGAACCATATACACTAGTTTGTCCATCAGGTACAAGATATGCTTCAACACCATATATTACTTTTATATCTCCTTCATTATCTTCTACCACATGGTTAGCAATTGGAAAAGATTGTACTACTCCATGATCTGTTATGCTAATTGCCTTCATACCCCAACTTCTCGCACGATTTATCAAATCTTCTGCAGAAGAAACTCCATCCATTTGACTCATTTGAGTATGCATATGTAATTCTACTCTCTTTTCTTTGCTTAAATCCTTTCTCTTATTTTCAGATATAGCATTTGCTTCTATTACTGTCTTGGCCTTCACTACTACTTCTTTTGCATAAGGATCAAATTCTGCATCCCCTGAAACAGTAATATTGGGTGAATTATCTATTCTTCCTACTATTCTATCTTTATCTTCTTTGTTTATAAATGTTTTGCAAGTTATTGTAGATGTTCCATCAAACACATTTATACTTAAAAGATAGTTGCCTGTTTTTAATTCGCGAAGGTCTTGTTTTATTATTTTTCCAGTAATCGCAACCCTTCCACTATCAATATTTATATCTTTAACTTTTATAATCTTTTCAGAAATTTTGGCTTTTTTATTTCCTATAATAATTGGTGTGTGTTCATCTTGTACTTTTTCGCCTTTAACAGTAGTTTTTTCTTTTACTTCTTCTGTTTCTATATTTATTTGAACTTCCTCTACTCTAAATTTAGATTTTAAATAATATTCAAATTCAAGTTTTTCTCCAACTTGAATTTTCTTGTCAGACTTTAAATCAATAATAAGCTTATTCGATTTTTTAAATATACTTACATTTAAAATAATACTATCTTTAATATTTCCTCTTGATTCATAATCTTTAAATACATCTTTTACTAATTTTGTTTCATTTGTCACAGTTATCTTGCCTCCGTTTATTTGTATATTTGCTATTTCTTAATAATTATATTTTATATCAGGAAACTGCAAAAATCAAGAGAGTTTTTTTGTAAGAATATAAGAAATTATATTCTTAATTAATCTATATCTTATATATCATCCCAAAACCCATTACAAGCAAAAAAGATGCAGGAACTTCACTTCCTGCATCTTTTTTGATGATTTCTTTAATCTATTTAACTTTTTATTAACAAATCAGACTTCAAAATAATCATTAAGTAAAGCGGTAACACCATTTTTCCAAGTTTCTAGTGAGGGATTTTTAACATACGGAGTTCTCGTCATTTTGTAAAATCGTGGTTCAAGTATATAGTCTTTATAATCCGTCCACCCAGACGAACGAACAAAAAATTCACATCCCCTATAATTAAATTTATTTTTATGTCCAAAACTGGAATGGCATCCTGTTGGTAACTTATAGCCTAAGTCTTCTGATCTCGTGTAGTTCGCCTTAGGATACGAGGTATCTGAGACACCATGTTGGGTCCATCTCCACCTAGTACTCGAAGATGTAGTATCTATTAAACCAGTCCATATCGCTGGATCATCAGAAGTCTGATGATACCAATCTTTTTTCCTATCGTTATCTGAAGTATTAAACCAATGTTCATATAATAAATCTCCGTTCTTACAAATCATTTCCTCATTTATTAGAGTTGGTTCTGAGTAGATTGTTTGGGTAGTTGAGTTTCCAGCTTCATCTTTTAAGTAGATTTCAAGTTCTATTCTTGCTGGACCAATACTATAAATTTCTTTTGTATGATACAAAACCTCACACTCTTTCTTACCTTTCTCATATGATCTAGTTATAGGAATATCACTTCGTATAAATGATCCATTAGCACGAACAAACTTCGGTGTCACTTCGAAGATGCAAGGTATGGTTAAGCTCCCTCCTCCAATTGAAAATCCTGGCTCATAATGACTTACTCCCAAACCACTGTGATCATCTTTTACTGTAAACTGTATTGCAGTCGAATGAGTATCTCTAGTATATCCACTAGGAAACTGTACATCTGTTATATATGGTGGTTCACTGTCAGCGAGAACATCCTTTGGTTCTGCAGTTGCCGA
>CAOJZU010000018.1 GCA_948466265.1 uncultured Clostridium sp.
TGCCTTACAAGCAGGAGGTCATAGGTTCGAGCCCTATTGCGCCCACCATTTTTTTACGGCCTGGTAGTTCAGTTGGTTAGAACGCTAGCCTGTCACGCTAGAGGTCGACGGTTCGAGCCCGTTCCAGGTCGCCATTTTTTTGCCTTGATAGCTCAGTTGGTAGAGCAAAGGACTGAAAATCCTTGTGTCACTGGTTCGATTCCAGTTCAAGGCACCAAAATAAAGTCAGCAATTTTGCTGGCTTTTTTGTTTCATATTTTTTTAATTTATATCTAATATATAAACATATCTTTTGCCATCTTTAGTCAATAATTTAAATCCTTTTTTTATATAAAAACTTATTCCACTTTGAAAATTCTCCCAAGTTTCTACTATTACCTTCTTATATTTATTTTCTTTTATTGTTTCCATAATTCCATTATATAACTGATTTGCAATTCCTTTTCCTCTATATTCTTTATATAAATATACCCTTTTTAATTCCACTACTTTATTATCAACTTTTTTATATGCCATACTTCCTATAATTCTACCTTCATCTATAGCTAATAATATTTTATCATATTCTTTAACTCCTAAAATTCTTATTTCTTCTTCCCATTCTTTATACCCATACTCTTCTACTGAAACTTTTATCCATAATTCAATTAACTCTTCTTTATCATTTTTTTCATATTCTCTTATCTCATACATTTTCTTATTCCTCATATATTTCTCATATTATATAATATCTCACAAAAGTTGTTATAATAATCAGGTGCATCATAACTCTTTACAATTTCTTCTGAATGTTTTCCCATTTTTTTGCGCAAGCCTTTATCAGCTATTAGTTTATCTAATGCAATACTTAAATTAGAAATAAATTTCTCATCTCTTTTAACTATAATCGCATTACTCTCATCAACTATATCTGGTATTGCACCTGCATCAGAAGTAATCAATGGTAGTCTACTTGCCATTGCCTCTAATACAGTCAAGCCAAATGGTTCTTCGAATATTGAAGGAATAACTGCTATATCAGATATATTATGTATTCTATATAATTCTTTATTAGGTATAAAACCTGTAAATATTATTCTGTCTTTCACTTCTTCTGCTATTTTGAATAACTCTTCTTCAAAAGGTGTTTTCACTTGTTTTGCATAATTGCAATTCCCCATAATTATCAATTTGCATTTTGATATGCTTTTAATTTGTTTAAATGCTAGTATCAACTCTTTTACACCTTTTTCAGCAATTGTTCTACCACAAAAGTTGATTACAATATCATCTTCTGAAATATTATATTTTTCTCTTAGCTTTTTCTTTTCACTTTCATTGATTTTTTTTGAAAACTCTTCTAAATGAATAGCATTTTCTAGTGGTATTATACATTCTTTTGGTATATCTGTTTGATTGTAATAACAATTAGCAATAAAATGACTTACAACTATTATAGCTCTATAGTATTTATGTAATTCTTTTTCAATAGCTGCACCATGCAAATATGTTATTCGTTTATTGTATGGAATTGAAGGAATTATATGTTGTTTTCTTCCACCTTGTATAATAACATAATCAAATTTCTTATCTTGAATAGCTTTTTCTACATTATTCATATATTCTTCCAAAATACTATCTGTTGCTGAATAATCATATTTTTCTTCCTTTAAATTAATTGGTATATATATAAATTTTGAATATTTATATTTCTTACTATCTTCTATAGCTAATTCATCATAAACAGAAATAAATGTCAAATCAATTTTATATTCTTTCTCATTTTCATCTGCTAAAAATGTTGCCAATTGTTCCACTGCTCCACCTTTCACAGCTGGCACAGGAAAAAATCTTGGCATTACTATGCAAACTTTTAACATATATTCCTCCTATATATAAATATAGTACATATTTTATCATTAAACATCCTCTATGTCAAACTTACATACTATAGCTTCTTATTCCATTGTACTTTTAATTTTTCTAAAAAAGTAATAAACAATTTAATCATAAAATCTTGACAAAACACTTAAAAAAGTGTAAAATTATATGAGTATTTATTTAAAGTACTTATATAATCGGTGGATGTAGCGTAGCTGGTTAACGCGCCAGTTTGTGGCACTGGAGACCGTGGGTTCGAGTCCCATCTTCCACCCCAGTAAAATTTTTATATATTGGGCTGTAGCCAAGCGGTAAGGCAGTAGACTTTGACTCTACCATGCGCTAGTTCGAATCTAGCCAGCCCAGCCATTTTTTTATTTGTGGGAGTAGTCATGGAAAAACTAAATGAACTTATAAAAAAAGTATTAACAAAAGAAGTTATTCTTTATATAATATTTGGTGTTCTTACTACTATTGTTAATCTTGTAGTTTTTTATCTACTTACTACTTTTACATCACTTGATGAGAATTTATCAAACATAATTGCAATAATTACTTGTGTTCTATTTGCATATTTTACAAACAGAAAATTTGTATTTAATTCTACTGCAAACACTTTCAAAGAAAAATTTCAGGAATTTTATAAATTTATGTTAGGACGTGCCTTTACTATGGTAATTGAGGCAGTTGGGTTTTATCTATTATTTAGCATAATAGGAATTCAAGAAATGATAAGTAAAGTTTTAATTTCTATTATAGTAATCATTTTAAACTTTTTTATTAGTAAATTTTTTGCATTTAAAAAAACAAATTAGATATATAACTTTAGTTTGGAGCTAACTTTTATTTTAGGAGGTAGCTTTTAAATTTATGAACAATTTTATTTCTTATTGTTTCATTTTTATTATAATTATTAGTGTTTTTATATCAGTTTTTAGTTCTTCTATATTAACTGATTATTCTATCTATCGGCATAAATAGTGAAGATATCTTTGTGTCAGATTCTGGATATACTTGGCCACTACCTGGAAAATACTATATTTCTTCATACTTTGGATACAGAGATTTAAATTTAATTGGCTCTGTACCATTTCATTCAGGAATTGATATACCAGGAAATGAAGGAACTTATTTTGTATCTGCAATAGCCCGGGAAAGTAACTTATATTGGCTTTAGTGGAAGCCGGTCGGATATACTATAACAATAGAAAATAACAATTTAAAAATGATTTATTGTCATGTATCTCCAGATTTTATAGTAAATGTACGGAGATTTAGTCGATCAGTCTCAAGTTATTCGGTCAAATAGGTCCTTTTAATGTATATGATGTAATAAATAATCCATACAAAGACAAAAATGGTAATCCTACAAATGGCTCAACAACTGGTTGTCATTTGCATTTTGCAATAAAAAAAGATGGAATAGCTGTAAACCCATTAGATTTTGTAGATATAAAACTTTAAAAAAGACGACATGCTTTACATATCGTCTTCTCCTTCTATCTCATCATCATCTTCGTCGTCATCTATTTCTTCTTCATGATGATGTTTACATTCCCCATGTTTACAGCTATCATGTTCTCCATGACCACATTCTCCTCCACATTCATGCATACAACATTCATCTTCTTCATTTTCATGCCAGTCCAATTCAATTAAGTTTCCACATTCTGGACATCTGATTTCATGCTCTAGTCCACTTTCAAAATCTTCTATAAATTCTGTATTGCAGTATGGACATATTATTTCAAAATCACAATCTGAAGGAACAAATACTTCCTTTTCTAAATCGCTCATCATCTTTTCCATTTTTGCAACTTTTTTACTTAGCTCTTTTTCTCTATCTATCATAACATTAAGTCTATCAAAACTAAGTTCTGTAAGTTTATCAACTTCCTCTAAAAATATCAATGCTATATTATATACTTGCGATTTTATATAATCTAAATCCTCTTTACTTTTTATATTTTCTTCTAAATCTGTTATAATGTTATTGAATTTCTTTTTCAAATCTGCCATTTACAAAACTCCTTAAACTCTTTCCATATATTCGCCAGTTCTTGTGTCTATTCTTATTATATCCCCTATCTCAACAAATAAAGGAACACTTATCTCTAATCCATTTTCTAATTTTGCAGGTTTTCCTGATGTTGTAGTAGTATTTCCACTGAAACCTGGCTCTGTATATGTAACCTCAAGTTCAACAAACATTGGTGGCTCTACTGAAAAAACTTTACCTTTAAATGATAATGTTTTTACATTCATATTTTCTTTTATGTATTTTAGGCTATCTCCTAATTGGTCTTTATTAAGTGGTAATTGTTCATATGTCTCATTATCCATAAAGTAATATAAATCACCATCATTATAAAGATATTGCATATCTCTTTTTTCTACTTCTGCACCTTGCAATTTTTCTGATGGGTTAAAAGTTCTTTCTATTACTGCTCCTGTTATTACATTTTTTATCTTTGTTCTAACAAAAGCTGCTCCTTTTCCTGGTTTTACGTGTTGGAATTCAACTACTTTAAATACTTGACTATCTAATTCAAATGTTGTTCCGTTTCTTAAATCTCCTGCCATATATACTTCTGCCATAACTATTTCCTCCTTATATTTTTCATCTCTATTTATTATAATTAATTCTTATTTATTTTATACTATTTTTTTAAGAAAATCAATACTTTGACGGCTTATTTATTGAAATACTTAATTTTTAATGTGTGCCAATGGGGACGTAGATGTTTGGCACACTTTTTCTACTTATTATATATTCTTCTTACTTTTTCTCTATCTAAATTAATTGCTTTAGCTATCTTTCTAAATGAAATATTATATTTCTTCCTTAATACGCTTATTAATTCTTTCAGTTTTATATTATCACTTTTTAAGTCCACTAAATTCATATTGTTCTTTTGTAAGAATTCTTGTATAACATTTCTACATATTTCTTCTGTATCTTTGTCTTCATCTATAAAATCGTAATTATCCTCTAATTCAATATTAATTTTTATGTAATTTGAATATGGATATTCAGACGCCTTCTTACAGATATTTGCTTTTACTGGATTATCATAAATATATTTCATACAATTATATAACTGTACTTGACTATAAATTCCTTCTGATTTGTATCTATTTCTAAATACATATCCTACTCTTTTATATTTAGAATTATAATATTTAGCATACTTAGTATTAAGTCTTTGCATATATTTGCTTAAATCTTTTATGTTTTCCGTTTCTATTAATATGTGTGAATGATTGTTCATTATGCAATATGCTATAATATTAATTTTATGTTCATCTTTAAACTTATACATCATACTAATATAATATTTTATATCTTTCGGCTTATCAAATATGTAGTTTTTATTAATTCCTTGTGTCATTATATGAAAAAAAGATGTTTTAGATAATTTCGTGGAAATCTTGGCACAAATAGTCCCCCTTTTGAAATAAAAAATTAAGATTAAAAAAATAAATGTGATATAAATATTTATAATTATACCACATTATTATTTATTTGTTTGTCGAATTTTGTAACTTTATTCATTTTATTTTTGATTTTTGTGTCAAATGTCTACGTCCCCATTGGCACACTTTCGTCTGGTGCGACAATTTTACTTAGGTGGAGCGTTTTAGGAGGTTATTTACGAAAAATATGCCTATTTTTCATAGTGTTCCTCCCACTTTTTACTCAAAAAAATAATTGACTCATCAACTGTTGAAATTAATATATCACAGAATTTATAATTTGTATATATTAAATTACTTTTTTATTTTGTATTTTTTAAAAGGAAAACGCAAGCCAATTCTGACTTACTTTTTCCTTTTTTGCTTACTGTCTAGCAATTGGTCATTTAATTTTCTCTTTATTCCTCTATAACAGAAATTTTTAATATTCCAGGTTCATCGCCACAAAAGTCAAGCCCTGTTTTTAATAATATAGACGATGTCTCATCATAATAATCTTCTCTGCTTTCTAGACTAGCATAAAGTTTGACTTCTTCTTTGTCATTCTGAATAGCTCTCTTAACTGATAATAAGTCGGATACAATAATTGCATATTTTTTAGGATTGCAATCATCAAGATCCTTAAACGTATTACCTATAAGATTACCATTGTGCAGATCATATTCTGCTCTCAATTCAAGATGACGTAAAAGCTCTCGCCGATAGAATTTGATTCCCCGATTAATGACCTTCACTGCTTTTTTTCTTGTTGCTTCATTCATACAATTTACCTCTCTTCTTTGCTGATTATAAATAATATTTGTACGAAAGAGTTCTCTCTCAGTTATACCTAAGAAAGACATTTTCTGTTTAGTTACATAATTATTATAACATATTTTTCTTTAAAATTCAACTTTAATGCTATTTGGAGATAATGCTATAATAAACACTATATATTATTTCAAACGCAACATTTAATTTTTCTTTTTTACCTATTTCCATTATCTTTGCTAATATAAAAACATCCATATTATCTTTATAAGAAATCATTGCATTTTTATTATAGTTTTTATCAAAAACACATAAGAAATTCTTTAATATATCAATTAACTTTTCTTTATCAATTTTTAATTTTATCAAATCACTTTGTATAACAATTATATTTAATTTTAATCTATTTTCGATACTTAAACTTTCAAAATATCTTACTAAAACTTTTACATCTTCGCTATTATTTTTTAATATCATTTTTATTCTTCCTTTCATCATTTTATAAAGGGTTTGGGACTTAGTCCCATAATTCGAATTTTGACTAGGGAGGAAAAATTCAGTGCTTGTTAGGAAGTGTATGTGGGTACAAAAATTGTATTTAGTTTGAAATTTTCCTCTAATTTTTTATTTTTGATTACTAATTACTGCACCTATTTTATAATTTTCTTTTTTAGATTTTGAAAAAATTTTGTTATCTTTTACAGCAACTAATCGAATCAATTTTTGTTTTTCTTTGTTCAATTTTAATTCGATTTCTTCTTCGTTTTCGTTCACATTTTTTGAAAATAATTCGTAAAATTCTATTTCAAATTCTTTATTAAGTCTTTCAATATAATTATCTAATTGTTGTTGATTTATATTAACACTTGTCCTAATTTCTTTTTCTACTTCATTCACTTGCGCAGGTACAAAAATATCTGCTATTCCTAATGCAAAAAACTTTGTTAATTGTTCAATGTAACTACTTCTAAAATTTATTTTATTAATGTAAAATTCTCCGTTTTTTGTTTTTTAATAGTGTCATTGATTCAATAAATTTTGAAATAAATTCTTGCTTTTCTTCTTTTGATTTTTTGTTCCATTCTTGCTTTAAAGTTTCATTTAATTTGTTATCTTTTATTAGTTTTTCTCTTTCAATATCTCTATCAGCCATTAGTTGTTGTGGAGTAAAAGAAAGACTATTTGCATTAAGTTTTTCATATTTTTTTGTTTCTAAAATATTGATTTTTTCTTCAATGATTTTGTAATCTTCAGAGAAATCTTCCATTTCTACTATACCACTTACATAAGCCTTTTTTATTCTTTCTTTTTGCTTTTGTAATGTGTCAATTTCTTGGTCTAGTTTTTCTGTTTTTGTTTCTTTTTTGTCAGCTAGTATTGGTAAAAAATATTTCTTTACTGCCATATCATATTCAACTAACTCAAGAATAAATCTTTGTAAACATTCTTCGATTTTATCTTCTCTGTAATAGGTCTTGCAATGTTCACAAGTATAATACATATATTTTTTCTTTGTTTCTCCAGAGCCTTTACATTTCATAATTCTGCTACATTTAGGACATTTTAGTTTTTGAAAGAATATATAAACTCTATCTCTTGTATAACTTCTTTGATTTTTCTCTTTTTGGTATTGTGCTTCTTCCCACATAGCACGACTTATTATTGGCTCGACAACATTCATATAAATTACAGTATCTTTACTGTTAGATTTTCCTTTTTCATAATCTCCCATATAGACTTTGTTGTCTATCATTTTCATAATCGTTGTATCTCTCCAATGTTTTGGTTCTAATACTTTTTCTTTATTTAGAGTATTACTTATTTGCTGATAGCTTTTTCCCTCTAAATACATATTAAATATTCTAATTACTACATCTTTTGTAGTTTCATCAATAACAGTTTTCTTATTGTTATCTTTTTTATAGCCTAATGGTACAATTCCAGGTAAATGCCCTGACTTAATAGCACCATTTAATCCAAACTTTGTTCTTTCGCTAACTATTTCAATTTCTAATTGTGATAACACTGTTAGCATTCTTACAAAAAATCTTCCATTAGCTGAAGATGTATTTACATCATCTTTATCACACACCAAATAGGTATTGTGTAATTCTAATTGTGATATAAGTTCTTCTAAATCACGAACTGAACGAGTAACTCTGTCTAATTTATAGGCTACAATATAATTGATTTTTCCTTGTTTCATATCTGCTAACATTTCTTGAAATGCTGGTCTATCTTTAATGTTCTTTGCTGATATTCCAGCGTCTTCATAAACTTTAAATACTTCATATTCTTTGAATTTACAAAGTTGTAATAGTTTCTCCTTTTGTTCTGCTAAACTAAATCCTTCTCTTGCTTTATCTTCGGTACTCACTCTAATATAAATTCCTGCAGTTTTCTTTTCTTCACTCATTTTTAATCTCTCCTTTCACTATTGAATGGAAAGCCACTTAAATAAATTTTAAGCACAAAAAAACTCTAAAATTAAAGTAGCCTTTCTATGTAGTCTTTTAGTTGAGATAAAGGATATTTGTACCTTAAATCTCCCACATAAAAGTAATCACATTCATTAAAGAATAAAAATAACTTATCTTTAATGATTACTCTATGTGGTTCTACATACGCTAAGTTTGTATGTTCTATAATTCTTAAACAACCTTCAAATATCATTTCGTGTTCAAGTTTTATAGCATTCAAACTACAAGCCCATTCAATTTTAGAGAGCAATTCTCTTTTAATCTTGTTTTTCTTCTTAACAATACTAATCATACCACACCATCCTTCCTTTTTCAAGATAAAGGCATTAAAAAAAATCAACCTTTACAGTTGATTTATCAATGCCTTCGTCTGGTGCGACGATTTTACTTAATGGAGCCATTAGGCGGAATCGAACCGCCGACCTACAGGTTACGAATCTGTTGCTCTACCAACTGAGCTATAATGGCATGATAATAATTTTATCACAAAAGTTTTAATAAATACATACTTTTTGTTAAAAAATATGCATTTCTTTTTTCACCAAATTTCTACTATATTTTTTAATATATATTGCCTTTTTTACATAAATATAGTAATATTTTTTTATCATAATAAAAAAATATTAGGAGGAAATTTTTATGGAAAAAACTAATTTAAGTTTAGGTATAAATGAAAAACCACCTATTCCTAAGTGGATTATTCTAGCTATCCAACACATATTTGCAATGTTTGGTGCAACTATTCTAGTTCCTATATTAGTAAATGCACAAGCAGGAGAAACAGTTCTTACAATTCCAGTTGCATTAGTTACTTCTGGTATTGGAACATTAATTTATATTTTATGCACAAAAGGTAAGTCACCAGTTTATTTAGGTAGCTCTTTTGCATTTATTGTTCCACTTGCTGCTGCATATTTAAAAGGCGGTATAGCCGGTGCAATGACAGGGGTTATGGTTGTTCGGTCTTATCTATGTATTATTTTCTATAGTTGTTAAAATAGTAGGAAAAAATTGGCTTGATAAATTATTACCACCAGTTGTAATTGGTCCAATGATAATGATTATAGGCTTAGGTCTTGCACCATCTGCGATTTCACAAATTGGCCTTTCTACAGGAGTAGATATAGAGTGGAAAGGAATTTTCGTTGCCCTTATTTCATTCTTAGTAACTGCTATTGTTGCTGTAAGAGGAAAAGGGTTCTTAAAAATAATTCCATTTTTAGTTCGGAATTGTATCAGGATATATATCAGCTGTATGCGTAGGATTAGTTGACTTTGCACCTGTTGCTGAAGCTAAATTCTTTAGCTTACCTGCGTTTTTTATCCCATTCATACACTATACACCTAGCTTTAGTGCAATTCTTACAATTGCTCCAATCACTTTAGTTTCAATGGCAGAACACATTGGTGATCATACATCGCTTAGTTCAATAATCAAAAAAGACTTACTCAAAGATCCTGGGCTAGATAAAACACTTCTTGGCGATGGTGTTGCAACATTTGTGGCTGGTTTGCTTGGAGGCCCTGCTAATACCACTTATGGTGAAAACACTTCTGTTGTTGGTATGACAAAAGTTGCTTCTGTATGGGTAATCGGACTTGCTGCAATTATTGCAATTTGTTTAGGTTTCTTAGGAAAATTCACAGCCTTAGTTTCAACAATTCCAAATGCAGTACTTGGAGGAGTTTCATTACTTCTTTATGGTTTTATTGCAGTTAATGGTTTAAAAGTTTTAATAGAAACTCAAGTAAACTTTAATAAAACAAAAAATATAATTGTAGCATCTAGTATGCTAGTCCTTGGACTTGGAGGTGCTACAATATCTATAATAAGTGGAGATGTATCTGTAACAATATCGGGAATGAGTTTAGCTGCTATAGTAGGTATTTTAATCAATTTATTTTTACCTGATGAAAAAGAAGAAAACACTGAAAAGAATATTTAAAAAATTTACATAGTTATGTGCCAAACATCTACGTCCCCATTGGCACATTGGCACAAAAAGGAAGGATACAATTATGAATGATGATAACAAATTGAACACTTCAACTAAGTCATTAATGGCATGTGAAATAATAAATTCAATCATTGACTTGTTTTTGAATACCTTTTTAGTAGCATATTTGTTAAATATAACTAATGAAAATATGTGTTCAATTGCAGTTTATTATATTATTGATTATGCTATAACTGGTTTTTTCATATATATAGTTGCATATTTCTTAAAAAAGTATAATATTGCAAATATATATAGACTTGGCATATTGCTGAAATGTATATTTGTAATATTAATTGTTTTTTTAAGAGAACAGATACAATATTTTTTAATTCCAATTGCTATTGTATTAGGAATCGCTGAGACTATTTATTGGGGTGCTTGTGACAATATAGTTGGTTTAGTAACAAATGAAAATAACAGAAAAAAATATACTACAAACAAAAAGATTATACGTAGTTTTACAAAAATAATAATGCCAATAGTTTTAGGTACTTCAATTGAATTATTGACATTTTATAAAGTTTCAATATATGTAATGATACTTGCATTTGCTCAAGTTCTACTATCATTCATTATTAGAATACAAAAGTTCGATTATAGCAAATTTGATTTAATTGGTTTTTTAAAAAGTATTAATATTAAAAATAATAACAGACTAAAACTTATTTATAAGTCTTCTATATTGTATGGCGTGTTGCTAGATGTAATCTCTACACTTGTTACTATTTTAATTGTTATGACATACAAAACAAATTTTAAGTTAGGTTTTTTAAATACTGTATTTGCTATATGTTCAATAATAACACTATTTACATTTAAAAAAATAAATAATAAAAAATTTCAAAAAAATATATTAATTGTTGGAAGTTTAATTTCTTTAATTAGTGTTATAAGCCTAATAATAAATTTAGGAAAAATACAAATTGTCATTTATAATATAATTAGCTATAGTTTTATAGTTATATTAGAAATAATTTTTAATATTGAAAGATTTCATGATAAAGAGAATCATATTGGTAAAGAATATTATATTGAAAATCAAACTTTCATAATTATGATAATGCAAATTGGAAGAATTGTAGGTTATGGATTATTATTTATAATTGGTTTAAGTGGCAATATCACTTATTTCAAAATACTCCTATTATTAACAACAATTATCATACCAATTTATAGCTATTATATGTATCAGTTACACTATAAATAGTATTTTAAATACATTTTTATTTCCTTTTTGTAAAAAATATAATATGGGGTGTTTCTATGAAAAATAATTCAGCTTTATTAGTTATAGATATGCAAAATGTATATTTGCCAGAAAATGAATGGTCATGCATAAAAATGGCAGATGTAATAAAATATATTGAAGAAAAGATAAAAGATTTTCCAATAAATCAAGTATTTTTTACTAAACATCTAGCCTTCGAAAATCCCAAAGGCCAGTGGAAAATGTATAATAAAAAATATGATAATATTAATTCAAATAAGTATTTAAATGATTATATACCAAAGCTAAAAAAATATTTGACAGGTAATAATTTATTTGTTAAAAGTGGTTTTTCTGCTTTAAGCAGTAATGAGTTATTTAAAGCTTTAGATAAATTTGATACTATATATGTTACTGGTGTAATTGCTGAATGTTGTGTATTATCAACTATTTTTAGTCTTATTGATATGGGTAAGAAAATAATATATTGTAAGAATGGAATTGCAGGTCAAAATGAGCAAAAAGAGGAAGCTGTAATTAGGGTTTTAGAAGAATTATCACCACTTCATGTTGAATTTGAATAAGTGATTTACAATAATAAATATATAAATGTGCCGATAGAAACATTTAAATTTGGCACAAAATATTGAAAGATTAGCTTTATTGTGCTAAAATAGTTATGTAACGTAAATTGTCTAAAAGGACAACCCTTAAATATAAGGAGGTATGTATATGGCTAATCTTATTTCTAAATGTCCTAAATGTGAAACCATGAATAAAGTAAACGGCAGTCCTTTCATGCGAGCAGATGAGGGGACTCCGGTTACCTGCAAAAACTGCAGTTTACGGTTTCGTGCAATATTAAGCAAAAAGGATGTAGAGACACTTTTTGAGAAAGGGGAAGTTAATTATACTGTTAAGGGCGAAAAAGACTACGTACTGAAGTCAGAATTTTACCCCAATCCATGATAGACATGCACAGCCGTAGTAGCCATAGTAGCCAAGAGAAATTTTTCTCTTGGCTACTTTTCTTTGTATTAAATATAGATAATGAATTTAATTATACCACTCAAATTCAAAGTCAAATATTTTTACTGTGTCTCCTTCTTTTATTCCCATTTTTCTTAATTCATCATAGATTCCTACTGTTTGCAAGCGTTTTTGCAAGTAGTGCATTGATTCTCTATCTTGTATATTTACTCTTCTCATAATTTGTTCTACTGCTGATCCAGTTATGATATAGTCATTTCCTTGTCTTTCTATTTCAAAGTCTTTTCCATCTTCTTCTAGTTCATATACTATCTTTTCTTCTACTTCTATTAAGTTTTCTTTTGGAAGCTCTTTTAAGACTTTTGATACATAATTCATTAGCTCCTTAATTCCTTCTCCTGAAGCATTAGATATTTTAAAAACCTCTATATTTTCCTTCTTAGCCAGTTTCTCTAAAGCTCTATATCCTTCATCATCTTGCATAATATCTACTTTATTTGCCACAATTATTTGTTTTCTTTTACTTAACTTTTCGTTATATTTTTCAAGTTCTTTTTGTATTACATTAAAATCATCTACTGGATTTCTTCCTTCGATTCCTGACACATCTATAAAATGAAGTAATAGTCTTGTTCTTTCAACATGTCTTAAAAATTGTATTCCTAATCCTACTCCTTCGCTTGCGCCTTCTATAAGTCCTGGAATATCAGCAATTACAAAACTATCTCCAAATGTAGTTTTTACAACACCTAAATTTGGAGTTATTGTTGTAAAATGGTAATCAGCAATTTTAGGAGTTGCAGATGTTACAATTGATAAAAATGTTGATTTTCCGAACATTTGGAAAACCGAACTAGTCCTACATCTGCTAAAAGTTTAAGCTCTAGTATTACTTCTAATTCAGTTCCTTTTTCTCCGCTCTTCTGCGAATCTAGGAGCTTGTCTTGTAGATGTTGCAAAGTGTGAATTTCCTTTTCCGCCTTTGCCACCTTTTAGTATTAGTTCTTTTTGATCTAATTCTGATAAATCAGCTAAGACTTTTCCTGTACTTGCATTTTTTACAACCGTTCCTCTTGGTACTTTTATATATAAACTTTTACCGAGACTTACCGTATCTATGACTACCTTCTCCATTTTGACCATTGTCTGCTTTAAATTTTCTTTTATATCTAAAATCTATTAAAGTATTTGAGTCTGGGTCTGTAATAAAATAGATACTTCCGCCATTTCCACCGGTCTCCACCGTCTGGTCCGTCCGGCTTGCTACATATTTTTCGCGTCTAAAAGTAATTGCACCATTTCCACCGGTCTCCTGATTTTATTATTATCTTTGCGTAATCTGTAAACATTACTTCTCCTCTCCATTTGCAAAATAATATTATTTGCATTCTTTAGTTCGAAAAAGAAGCAAGTAATACTAGGCAATCAAGGCAAATCACCGCAGACTAGGCTTATGCCTATCGAGGATAATTTGTCCGAAGAACCACTTCGTAGTACGCAGCTTATTTTTCGAACTAATACCATACCATACCTATTTTTTTATACACATCTTCTAATGTCTTGTGCGCTATTTTATATGCTCTTTCTGCGCCTTCTCTATATATTTTTTCTAGGTAATCTGGGTTATTTATTAGTTCCTTATATTTTTCCTGTAAAGGCTTGAGTTCTTCTATTACTGCATTTGCAACTGCTACTTTAAAGTCTCCATATCCTTTACCCTCAAATTCTTTTTCTATTTCTTCTTTTGACTTTGCTGTTATGCTACTGTATATAGAAATCAAATTACTTATTCCTGGTTTATTTTCTTTATCAAATCTAACAACATTTTCAGAATCTGTAACTGATTTTTTGAATTTCTTAAGTATAACATCTGGCTCGTCATTTAAAAATATACTATCATTTTCCAACTTTGAACTTTTGCTCATTTTACTTGTTGGGTCTTGAAGTCCCATAACGCGTGCTGCAACACCTTGTATATAGGCTTGAGGTATTTTAAATGTTTCTCCATAAATTTTATTGAATCTTTCAGCAATATCTCTTGTTATTTCCACATGCTGTTTTTGATCCTCACCAACCGGCACTAAATCTGCTTGATATAAAAGTATATCTGCTGCCATTAAAACAGGATATGTAAATAACCCACTATTTATATTATCTGCATGTTTTGCTGATTTATCCTTAAATTGTGTCATTCTTGAAAGTTCACCCATATATGTATAACAATTAAGTACCCACGCAAGTTCTGTGTGTGATGGAACTTGACTTTGTATGAAAATATTACTTTTACTTGGGTCTATTCCGAGCTGCTATATATAATGCTAAAAGATTTAATGTGTTT
This sequence comes from uncultured Clostridium sp., assembly GCA_948466265.1. The sequence continues at coordinate 15,103 of CAOJZU010000018.1, forward strand.
TCTCTTAGAATATTAGGGTCATTTCTAACTGTTAGTGTGTGCAAGTTTGCTATCATGAAATTACAATCATAATCTTCTTGCATTTGCTTCCAATTATTTATAGCTCCTAAATAATTCCCTAGTGTTAAATTTCCTGTAGACTGAATTCCACTTAATATTCTCTTTTTTTCCATCAAACTTTGCCCCCCTTTAGAATTATTATTGACTTTACTAATTCGAACAAGAATTAGTAAGATGCTAGGTGAATTATTTCATGTTTTCAGCTTCAATCTCATTAATCAAATTAACTCTAGCAATATGTCTTCCACCCTCAAATTCAGTAGCTAAGAATTGTCTTAATATACAAATTGCATCATTTACAGACACATAATCTGCACCCAGTGCTAGCATATTTGCATTATTATGCATTCTAGCAAATTTTGCTGTTTGTTCTTCATAGCATGTTGCACATCTTACATCTTTAAATTTATTAGCACACATCGCCATACCAATTCCTGATCTACAAACTAGAATTCCTATATCTGCTTTTTTAGTTGATACATCACTTGCAACTGCTTTTGCAATATTTGGATAGTCTATACTTTCTTCTGAGAAAGTTCCTTTATCTTCATATTTTATTCCTTTTTCATCTAGATATTTTTTTATCTCTTCCTTTAATTTATATCCACCATGGTCTGCTCCAATTACTATCATTTTTTCTTTTTCCTTTCTAATTTTTTTAATTAGTCTATTTTAAAAGTTTCTATTTCTCCTAAAGCCTTGCTTGTAAATTCATCTACTTTCATTTGTCCAATATCTCCTAGCTTTCTTGAACGAACTCCAACAGAATTATTCTCTACTTCCTTTTCACCTACAACTAGCATATATGGAATTTTTTCTATTTGAGCTTCTCTTATTTTGTAACCTATTTTTTCGTTTCTATCATCCAAGTCAGTTCTTATTCCTTTTTCAGCTAATTCACTTTGAATCTTTTTGCAATAATCTAATTGATTATCTGAGATTGGAAGTATCTTAACTTGTACAGGTGAAAGCCACATTGGAAATGCTCCTTTTGTTTCTTCTATCAAGAATGCTAAGAATCTATCAAATGTTCCAAGTATCGCTCTATGAATTACAACTGGTCTATGTGATGCCCCATCTTCTCCAATATACTCTAATTCAAATCTTTCAGGAAGTAGGAAATCTAATTGACATGTAGATATTGTAACATCATGACCTACTGCAGTCTTAATCTGTACATCTAGTTTTGGTCCATAAAATGCTGCTTCTCCTTTTGCTTCATAAAAGTCTAATTTTAACTCTGTTAATATTTCTCTAAGTTCACTTTCTGCTCTATCCCACATCTGGTCATCATCAAAATATTTTTCCTTATTTTCCTTGTCTCTAAGTGACAATCTAAATGAATAATTCTCAAATCCAAAGTCTTTATATACTGAAAGTATAAGTTCCACTACTTTTCTAAATTCTTGTTTTATCTGGTCAGGTCTTACAAAAAGGTGAGCATCATTTTGACACATTTCACGAACTCTTTCTAATCCACATACACTACCACTATCTTCAAATCTAAAGTCGTGTGCAAGTTCTCCAATTCTTATTGGTAATTCTCTATATGAATGCATTTTATTTTTATATACTAACATATGATGTGGACAATTCATTGGTCTTAATACTAGCTCTTCAGCATCCATTTTCATTACTGGGAACATGTCCTCTTTATAATGATCCCAATGTCCACTTGTCTTATATAAAGCTACATTTGCCATTGAAGGCGTATATACATGTTTATATCCAAGTTTTACTTCTTTATCTTGTATATATCTTTCAAGCAATTTCCTAACAACTGCACCATTTGGTAAATACATAGGAAGTCCTGATCCAACTAATGGGTGTGTCATAAATAATTCTAACTCTTTTCCTATTCTTCTATGATCTCTTTGCTTTGCTTCTTCAATAGCAGCTAAATGCTCTTCTAATTGGCTCTGTTTAGGGAATGATATTGCATAAATTCTTTGTAGCATTTTGTTCTTTTCACTGCCTCTCCAGTATGCACCTGAAGAAGATAGCATTTTTACCTTTCTTACTTTTCCTGTGCTTTCTAGATGAGGTCCTGCACAAAGGTCTGTAAAATCACCTTGCTTATAAAATGAAATTTCTTCTCCTTCCTTTAGTTCTTCTATTAATTCTACTTTATATGGCTCGTCCTTCATAAGTTCTATTGCTTCTTTTTTTGGTAGGCTAAATCTTTCAATTGGTAAATCTTCTTTTATAATTTTATTCATTTCTTCTTCTATTTTTAATTTATCTTCTTCAGTAAATGGGGTATTGGTATCAAAATCATAATAAAATCCACTATCTATTGCAGGTCCTATTGCAAGTTTTACATTTGGAAATAACCTTTTTACAGCTTGTGCCATTATGTGTGAAGTTGTATGCCAATAAGCCTTCTTTCCATCTAAACTATTATCAAATGTAAGGATCTCTATATTACAATCCTTGTCTAAAATATATCTTAAATCTTTGACTTCTCCATCAACTAAAGCTGCTGTCATGTTTCTTGCAAGTCCATCTGATATACTTTTAGCTAAATCAAAACAAGATATACCTTTTTCTACTTCTTTTGTACTTCCATCTTTTAAAATTATATTAATCATAACTTTATACCCCTTTCTCCTCTTTCTGTATTTTTTTATTATACTACATTGCGTGACCAAAATCAATATAAATCTTACCTAGATTTGACATTAAAATAGATGCCCTTTTAAGGCATCTTCAAAGTAAACAATTTATTTCAAAAAGTACTTACTATTTTTTATCTTTTCCTTTCTTGCATCATGTATACTACTTTACTTGTGATATTATTTGGTGAAATTTTTGACATAAGTCTTACAAACTTTATTTTTATGCCTGGTACAATTAAGAATTTTCCTTTTAACATTTTTTCTATTCCATATTTTGCAACATGTTCTGATGTGTATGATGGGAGTTTAAATTTTACTCCTGCTACATTATTAAAGTTTGTATCTACTGGTCCTGGGCAAAGTAAACTCATTTTTACCTTCGATTTTCTCTTCTTTAGCTCTTCTCTTATTCCTTCTGATAATCTTACAACATATGCTTTTGAAGCATAATATGCACACATAAGTGGACCTGGCATAAATCCTGCAATTGACGCTACATTTAATATGTGTCCTGAGTTTTTTTCTATCATATCTTTTAGATATAGTTTTGTTAATATATGAACTGCTTTTAAATTTGTATCTATAAGTTTTATCTCTTTTTCCAGCTCTGTTTTATCAAAATTCCCAAATGTGCCAAACCCTGCATTATTTATAAGTATATCTATTTCTTTTACCATAGAATGTAATTTTATGCAGTTCTCTTCATTGCTTAAATCCATAGGAATTATTTCACATTTACTATTTAAACTTTTTTTGACTTCTTCTAATTTTTCTTTATTCCTTGAGACTAAAACTAAATCTATACCTTTTTTATCAAGTTCTCTTGCCATATCTCTTCCAATTCCAGATGATGCACCTGTTATCAACGCTCTCATACAAATTCCTCCCATACAATATTTGCAAAGTCTAGTCCTTTTTTTGTTAGTCTTATGTTGTTTCCATCTATCTCAAGTAACCCCTCTTTTGTTAGTTTTTCTATTTCTTTTTTATATACAAATATTGGGTTATCTCCAAACTTATTTTTATATTCTGAGATTTTAATCCCTTCTATTTTTCTTAAACCAAGTAACATATATTCTTTTGCCATATTTTCCTTTGTTTGCTTTTCATGTATAGTTTTATTCTTTCCAAAATTTCCATTATTTATGTTTTCTATATATTCATCGGCGGAATTTATATTAGAATATCTTGTTCCTTCCATATATGAATGAGCAGCTACACCAAAACCTATATATTCTTTTTGGCTCCAGCAGTCCATATTGTGTTTAGACTCATATCCGTTTCTTGGCAAAGTTTGATATCTCATAATGTATATAACCATTTTCTTCTAATATCTTTTTTGTTTTATGGTACATTTTCCTTTCTAAATCTTCGTCTATCATTTCTAATTTTCCGTCTATTACCATTTTTTCTAGTTTTGTTCCTTCTTCTAGTATTAATGAATATAGAGAAATATGTTTTGGATCTAATGAAATAATGGTATTTAATGATTTTTTTATGTCTTCTAATGTTTGATTTGGAAGACCTAGCATTAAGTCTACATTTATATTTTTAAACCCTGCATTTTTTGCTTCGTTATATGTATCTAAAAATTCTTTAAAACTGTGTATTCTTCCTATCTCTTTTAATAATATATCATTTGTCGACTGAAGTCCTATACTTATTCTATTTATTCCAGATTTTATATAATCATCTAATTTTTCCTTACTTACTGCTCCTGGGTTTACTTCTATTGTAATTTCTACATTTTTATCTAGAATTTTATCTAAACTGTCTAGTATTTTTTTAATATCTTCACTTGGCAAAATAGATGGAGTCCCCCCACCTATATATACTGTTTTGATATTATATTTACTTAAATTTGCATTTTCTATTTCCTTTAAAAGTGCTTCTACATAAGGCTTTATTAGCTTGTCTTTATCGCAATATGAAACAAAATCACAATAATAGCACTTTTTTTTGCAAAATGGAACGTGAATGTATATTCCTATATCTTTCATAATCTATTCCTCAGCTATTTCAATAATCTTCTTTAATCTATGATTTACTCCTGATTTTCCAATTGGTTTAGGTAACATTTTTCCTAGTTCTACTAAACTTGCATCTGGATTTTTTATTCTAATTTCTGCAATTTCCCTTAAATTTAATGGAAGTTTGTTGAATTTCTTTTGTTTTTTTAATTTTTCTATTGCTTGTATCTGATAAACTGCTGCACTTATTGTTTTATTTAAGTTGGCTGTTTCGCAGTTTACTTTTCTATTTACATTGTTTTTTGTATCCTTAAGTACACGTATATCTTCATATTTTAAAACTGAGCTATTTGCACCAATTAGTGCTAAAAATTTTGATATTTCTTCTCCATCTTTTATATATACTGAGTATGAATATTTTCTATCTAGTTTTTTTAAGTTTATATCAAATTTACTTATAGCATTAATTATCTTCTCTCTTCCTTTTTCTTCTTTTAGCCTTATTTCTAAATGGTATCTACTATCTGGCTCTGTAATAGAACCGCTTCCCAAAAAAGCTCCACGTACTAATGATTTTATTTTATCTTCTGTATCAAATTCTAATTTTTCAAATTCTAAATCACTTTTTTTAAATTCTATTTCATAGCTTTTGCCCTTCATTTCTATTTTATAATTTATCTCAAGTTTGTTTAAAAGCTTATTTAATCTATTTATATTGTATTCATTCTCTGTTAAAAATTTTATTTTACTTGAATTTTTAGTATCTACTGTAAGCAAATAGCCGTAAAGCTCAGCTTTTACGATTTCTTTATTTCCAAATATGTTTATTTTACTTAACTCTTCTTTTACACTCGAAGAAAAAGACATTAAAGTGCTCCTTTCTAACTTTGAATTACCATCACTCTATCATTTCCACCTAAATCTTTTATACAATATGCGCTTTTATATTTTTTACTTTTTTCTACTAAATTTAGAACCTCTTTCCTTTGGTCAAAGCCTATCTCAAGTGCAATTATTCCGGTTTTCTTTAAATATTTATATCCTTCTTGTATTATGATTTTATAAAACTTAAGTCCGTCTTCTCCGCCCGTCTAATGCAAGGTGCGGTTCGTATTCTAAATTATATTCTTTTATTATATCTTTTTTTATATATGGCGGGTTTGAAACTATTATATCAAATTTGCTTTCTATGTTTTCAAACATATCACTTTGTATAAATTTTATATTTTGACTTTCTAATAGTTTTCTAGAATTTATTTTTGCAATGTCTAATGCCTTTTCACTTATATCAGAAGCTATAATATTTAAGTTTTCTTTATACTTTGCAAGCGAAATAGCAACTACTCCGCTTCCTGTACATAAATCTAATATATCTTGTTTATCTTTTGCGAGTTTAATTACTTCTTCTACTAGTATTTCAGTATCTGCTCTTGGAATAAGTACATCAGGATTTATAAAAAAGTTCATTTTCATGAATTCTTTTGAATTTGTTAAGTACTCTAGTGGATATCCTTTTGCTATTCTATCTATACCAGAGAAAAATTTTTCTTCTAATTCTTTTTCTATTTGTTTATCAGAATATATAATTAATTCTTGCCTATTAATATTTAGAATAATTGCAAGAAAAATTCTTGCAATTATTCCTGAGTCTTCAATATTTTTTTCATTTAGTATTTTTTTTCCTTTAATTAGGACTTCATTTACTGTCATATACTATACCTATTTCTTTATTCCAAAAAATCTTTTCATAAAACTTATAAATTTATCAAACCATTTTTCTTCTTTATATTCAACTAATGCTTTTTCTTCTATATTTTCTTTCTGTCTATCTTTAAATATATTATCAGTATTATATTTTTTTCTTTTTTCTTCTTCTATTCTATTTATATCACATTCTTCTTTTTTCTTTATTTTTTCTTTTTGCTCTAGTGTCGCCCAATAATCTCTAAAAAATATTGCAAGCACAACCTTTGCCTTTTCAGATAAATTTTGTTCTTCAAATGTTTTTGTTTCATCTACTTCAAAATTATATGAAGCATCCATATTATCCTTATAATATTTAATAACATCATCAGGTATTTTATTAACTTCTTCTCTAGGCATATATTTTAAAACTTCGATAACTTCTTTATACGCCATAGCTTGTTCTTTAGTAATCAATATTTTATCCCCCTATTTCATTTTCTTGTATTAATTGATTTTCATATCTAGCCTCTTCTTCTTCTCTTTTTAAGTCTGTTCTTTCTTGTTCACTTAAAGTTGCTTTCCCTATTTCTGTAGAATTAAATAGTACTCTTTCTTCTCCCACTCCTATCATTAGATTATCACTATTTAATATTTTTTCTGCTAATTCTGCTTCTTCTGTTGATACCTGCCCATCACTATCAATAAATGGTGCTAAATTTGAAATAGATCTTTTTTCTTTAGACTCTTTTTCTAACTGTTCTTTTTCTTCTATTGTTATACTAGTTATTACTTTGCTTAATATTTCTCCTGAATTTATAGCCTCATCTGTTGGTACTATTCCATCTTTACCAAATATAGCAGAAGAAAGTTCATCTTTTTTCATTTCTTGTGATTTTTTCTCTAACGTTTGTCTTTCTTCTAGTGTTATAACTACATTAGCCTTTTCCAATATATTTCTAGCATTTATAGCCTCTTGCATTGGTTCCATTCCGTTTTTCCCTAATCCAATGTCAACTTTCTTTGCTTTTTGTGATTGCTTTTCTAGCATTTCCCTTTCTTCTAATGTTATAACTACATTAGCTTTTTCTAATATACTCCTAGCTCTTATAGCCTCTTGCGTTGGTACTATTCCATTACTACCAAATATACCAAAAGAAAGTTCATCTTTTTTCATTTCTTGTGCTTGTTGTTCCAGCTGTTTCATTTCATCTAGTGTTATATTTAATTTTGAGGCACTTAATATTGTTTGTGCTTTTTCTGCATTTGCTGTCATTACTATCCCATTTGAGTCAAGCACTCCGTCTAAGAGTTCATCATATCTTGTCTCTTTTGCTTGTTGTTCTAATTCTTCCATTTCTGCTAACGTTATAGTTATATTATTTTGAAATTCTTCTAATATCGCTTTTGCCTTTATAGCTTTTTCTGTCATTACCATTCCATCTCCGCCAAATATGTTCGTACTTTCGTCATACTTTTTCTCTTTAACTTGTTCTTCTAACTTTCTCATATATTCCAAACCGATTGTTCTCATTTTTTATCCTCACTTTTATTAGTACTTTATTTTTATTTTAATATAATTAAAATAATTTTTCAACATATTTTCCCAATCAAGTCATAGTCTTTTACATCTATTATCTTGCATTCTACAAAAGTACTAAGTTTTAATTCTTTTTCTTTTTTTATAAATACCACTCCATCTTCTTCTGGGACATCCATATATGTTCTTCCGAATATAGTATTTTCCATCAAAACTCATATTTTCTATAAGTACTTCATAAGTAGTTCCGAATTTTTTCTTCCAAATTTTTTTTTGATATTTCTTTTTGCATACTCATTATTTTATTATGTCTTGATTTTTTTGTCATATGGTGAATTTGGTCAGTAAGCCTTGATGCAGGTGTTCCATCTTCTTTTGAATACATGAAACATCCGAGTTTATCAAATTTTGCTGTATTTACAAATTCATATAGTTCTTCAAAGTCTTCTTTTGTTTCTCCTGGAAAACCTACTATCATTGTGGTTCTAAGTATAACATTTGGTATTTCTTTTTTTATCTTCTTAATTAATTTTTCTATACTTTCTTTATTGCTTTTTCTATTCATTCTTTTTAAGACTTTATTTGATATATGCTGAAGTGGAATATCAAAATATTTGCATATTTTATCTTCTTCTTTTACAACTTTTATAAGCTCATCTGTTATTGTTTCAGGATATGTATAAAGAAATCTTATCCATTTAAAGCCTTCTATTTTGCAAAGCTTTCTTAATAATTCTGGAAGTTTTGCCTCATTATAAATATCAAGACCATATCTTCCTGTGTCTTGTGCAATTATAATTAATTCTTTTATTCCTTTTTTAGCAAGTATCTTTGCTTCTTCTATAATATCTTCTTCTTTTCTAGATATGTATTTTCCTTGGATATATGGTATCGCACAGTATGTACAATTATTGCTACAACCTTCTGCAATTTTAAGATAGGCATAATTTTCTCCTGTTGTTATGACTCTATTTCTAAAATCTAATAAATCTTTACTGCTATCTTCTTTTATTAGCTTTTGTACCTTGTCCCATAGCATATCGTATTCTTTTATTGATATAAATAAATCTACTTCTGGTATTAACTTCTCTAAGTCTTCTTTGTATCTCTCTACTAGACAACCGAATTACAATTAAATATTTACATCTTTTTTTCTTATACTCAGCCATTTCAAATATGCAGTCTATTGCTTCTTCTTTTGCACTTTCTATAAAGCCACATGTGTTTATTACAATAATATCTGCGTCATTTTCATTGTTTACAATATTAAAGTTATTTTTCTTGAATATTCCAATTACTTCTTCTGTTACGACCAAGTTTTTACTACAACCTAGTGATACAAAGCCTACATTCATTTATTACATTTCCTTTCCTTGGTTAATCTAAAGTATACAATTCACAGCTATTCTTCGTTTAAGGTCTGCGCAAGGAGAGGCTGTTTTTAATTTTCGAGAAGCTGTTTTTAAAAAAGTTCGAGACAAATTCAAAACAAATCTCCGTTATGCAGGATATCTTTGCACTATAAAAGCTGTGAATTATTTTTTTTAATTATTATATATTATACTTCCTTCTTGGTGCATACGATGTATGAAGAAGTTCATGTGCTTCGTGGCTACCTGGTTTTTTTAAAAACTCTTTATATACTTCTTTTACATATGGGTTTTCATGTGATTTACGAATTGTACTTTTCTCATCAATTGTATATAACGAGCTAGAACGCTTTTTAAATACGTCTACCACATTTCTTGTTTTAGCAGATTTTATTGGCTGCCCGCCACCAAGAATACATCCACCGTGGACACGCCATTACTTCTACAAAATCAAAATCAGCTTTTCCGTGATTTTATCTCTTCCATAATTTCTCTTGCATTTGAAAGTCCAGAGGCAACAGCTATTTTTATTTCTTTTCCTGCTATATTTAATTTTGCTCTCTTTATTCCTTTCTTGCCTCTAACTTCTTTAAATTCTATTTTTTCTAAAGATTTTCCGAGTTAGTGTTTCTGCTGCTGTTCTAAGTGCTGCTTCCATTACTCCACCTGTTACTCCAAATATTGCAGCAGCTCCTGTTGCTTCTCCCATAGGGCTATCAAATTTACCATTTTCCAATTCTACAAATTCTATATGCGCCTGTTTTATCATTCTTGCAAGCTCACGTGTTGTTATAACTGCGTCTACATCTGAAATACCATCTTTATTTTTCATTTCTTCTCTTGTTCTTTCAAATTTCTTTGCAACACATGGCATTACTGAAACAACAAATATCTTACCCTGATCTATTTTCATTTTCTTTGCGTAATATGATTTAATAAGAGCTCCAAACATTTGATGTGGTGATTTACATGTTGATAAATGTGGAATTTGTTCTTTATAGTTCATTTCTACAAATCTTATCCATGCAGGACAGCAAGATGTTGCCATTGGAAGTACACCACCATTTTGCACCCTATCTATAAATTCATTTGCTTCTTCCATTATTGTAAAATCTGCACCTGTATTTGTATCAAATACTTTGTCAAACCCAAGCATTTTTAGAGCTGTTACCATTTTTCCTTCAGCATTTGTGCCGAATAGGAAGTCCAAATTCTTCTCCAATTCCGTACTCTCACTGCTGGTGCTGTCTGGGCTATAACTATTGTATCTTTGTCTTTTAATTTATCCCAAACTTTGCCTGTTTCGTCTTTTTCCTTTAAAGCTCCTACTGGGCAATTTTGTATACATTGTCCGCAAAAAGTACAGTTTACATCATTTAAGCTATGATTTTCAGCTGTTGATATACAAGAAGAAAAACCTCTTTCTGTGCAATCTATTGCTCCTATTTCTTGTACATTTTTACATGTAGATATACATCTTCTACAAAGTACACATTTATTAAAGTCTCTTACAATACTTGGAGATTTGTCATCTATTTCGTGTCTATTTCTTTCCCCTTGATATTTTATATCTGTTACTCCAAATTCCTGTGCTAGTCTTTGTAATTCACAATTTCCGATTTCTTACACAAGTTAAGCATTCTCTATCATGATTTGAAAGTATTAAATCTAGTACAGTTCTTCTTGCTTCTATTACTTTATCTGTATTAGTATGAATGATCATGCCTTCTTCTACCTTTTGTATGCAAGATGTCGCAAAACCACGTCTTCCTTCAACTTCTACTATGCACATTCTACAATCGCCAATCTCATTTATTTCTTTTAGGAAACAGAGAGTTGGGATATCTATATTTACCTTTTTAGCTGCATCTAAGATAGTTGTCCCTTCTTCTACTTCTACTTCTATATCATTTATAGTTAATTTAATCATATTTTCACCTCTAAAATTTTATTTAGGTTTAATTTAATGATTTACAGCTTGCTATTATTTAAAGTCCGCGCAAGGAGAGGCTGTTTTTAATTTTCGAGAAGCTTTTTTAAAAAAGTTCGAGACAAATTAAAAACAAATCTCCGTTATGCAGGACATCTTTGTGTTATAAAAGCTGTAATTCATTAAACTTTAGCTAATTGCTTTAAAAGGACATTTGCTCAAACAAGTTCCACACTTAATACACAAATCCTTATCAATAACATGTGGCTGTTTTACTTCTCCTGAAATTGCACCTACTGGACAATTTCTTTTGCATAGTCCACAACCTTTACACTTTTCTGGGTCAATTTGTATATCAGCTAATGCTTTACACTCTCCTGTCTTACATTTTTTATCTATAACATGTTCTTTGTATTCATTCATAAAATATTTCATTGTGCTTATTACTGGATTTGGTGCTGTCTGTCCAAGCCCACATACAGATGCATTTTTTATATTTTCGCAAAGGCTTTCTAAATTTGTTAAATCCTCTTCTGTCCCTTCTCCTTGTGTGATTTTATCTAGAATTTCATACATTCTTTTTGTTCCAATTCTACATGGTGTACATTTACCACAAGACTCGTCTACTGTAAAGCCTAAGTAGAACTTAGCAAGATTTACCATACATTTTGTATCATCCATTACTATAAGTCCACCTGACCCCATCATTGAACCAATACTACTAAGAGATTCATAATCTATTTTTATATCTAAATATTCTTTAGGTATACATCCTCCTGAAGGTCCTCCTGTTTGAGCTGCTTTAAATTCTCTATTATTTGGAATTCCTCCGCCTATGTCATATACAATTTCTCTTAAAGTCGTTCCCATTGGAACTTCTACAAGTCCTGTATTTACTACATTTCCACCAAGTGCAAATACTTTTGTACCTTTTGATGTATCTGTTCCAATTCTTGAATACCACTCAGAACCATTTAGTATTATTTTTGTTATATTTGCATATGTTTCTACATTATTTATAAGTGTTGGTTTTTGCCATAGTCCTACATTTGCAGGAAATGGTGGTTTTAATCTTGGACGTCCTGCTCTTCCTTCTATTGATTCTAAAAGTGCTGTTTCTTCTCCACATACAAAAGCTCCTGCTCCGAAGTCTTATTTCTATATCAAAAGAGAATTTTGTACCCCAAATATTTTTTCCTAAAGTTCCATACTCTCTTGCTTGCTTTAAAGCTATATCAAATCTTTGTACTGCTATTGGATATTCTGCTCTAACATAGATATATCCCTTATTTGCACCACAAGCATATCCTGCAATTGCCATTGCCTCTATTACAGAATGTGGGTCACCTTCTAATATACTTCTATCCATAAAAGCTCCTGGGTCTCCCTCATCTGCATTACATACTATGTATTTTTGTTTACCTTTTGCAAGTTTTGTAAATTCCCACTTCTTACCTGTTAAAAAACCTGCTCCTCCACGTCCTCTAAGCCCTGATTTTTTAACTTCTTCAATTACCTCGTCTTCATTCATTTCAAATAGTACTTTTTCTAATGCTTTGTAACCATCAAATGCTATGTATTCTTCAATATTTTCTGGGTCAATTTTTCCACAATTTTGAAGTGCTATTCTTTTTTGTTTTTTATAAAAACTAAGATCATCTAATCTTTTAACTAGCTTTCCGTCTATATCTTTGCAAAGGAGTCTTTCTACAAGTTCTCCGTTTTACTATATGAGTATCTATAATTTCTTCCGAATCTTCTGGTTTTACATTTGAATAAAATACATCTTCTGGTCTTATTATAACTATTGGTCCTTTTGCACATAGTCCAAAACATCCTGTTTGGATTACTCTTACATTTTTTATGTTTTTTTCTTTTATTATTTCTCTAAGATTTTTAATTATATCTTCTGATTTAGAAGATGTACATCCTGTTCCGGTGGCATACTAATATATGTTTTTCGACTGTATTTGCTTTTAAATTTACTCTTAGGTCTAATTCTTTTCTTTTTTCTTCTCTTATTTTCTTTATTTCTTCTAAGGATTTCATTGTTACTCCTTTCCCATATACTCGTCTAAAACTTGATCAAGCTTTTGAACTGTCGCTCTTCCGATAAACTTCGCCATTTACTGTAAATACAGGTGCAAGACCGGCATGCTCCTATACATCTAGTTTCTTCAATAGAAAATTTTCCGGTCAGGTGTTGTTTCTCCGAGGCTCTATTTTTAATCTTTCTTTTAATCTATCTAGTATCTTTTCAGATCCTTTAACATAGCATGCTGTACCTAAACATACTGCTATATTGTATTTCCCTTTTGGTTTTAAAGTAAATCTTGAATAGAACGTTACAACCCCATATACTTCAGCAAATGGAATATTCAAATATTCTGATACTCTCATCTGTGCTGCTGTCGGTATATATCCATAGTGTTCTTGCACTTCATTTAGTATTTGTATTAAGTTATCTTTATCTTGTTTATATTTATATAGTATTTCATCTAATACTTTATCTTTTTGACAATTTTTACATTCAACTTTTTCCATTGTTTTCTTTCCTTTCTTCGCTTCACTTCAAAGGTATTCTTAATATATTTAGATTATAACAAACTATAACTTATTTAACAATAGAAACTACAAGAAAACTTAACAAATTTAGACAAAAAATTTCAACGAAATACCCCAGAGAAAGTTTTACTTTTCTCTGGGGGGCGATGTGCCTTATTTTTTAGGTTTGGGAATTTTTAATCCTAAGAGTTTTCCTCTCTCATTCCTAATCACTGTGCATTCAATGAATTCTTCTCCGTTGATTTCAGTGAGTATGTCCCGAACTTCCTCTTTAGTGTACTCACTTAAAGTACTGAAGCTAACATCAAAACTGTAGTTTCCACTCACGTCTTGTTTTACTTTGAGATACATCTTCTCTCTCCTCTGCATGTCTCTTTTCCTCCTGCATTTTTTGCACATTTTGATATGCCTAAAAATACCAAGCATACCATATTTCAAAGTTATTAAATAACTATTTATATTATAACATATTTAACATAAATTTTCAATATTACTTGGCTGAATATCAAAATGAAGTCCGACACTTTTAAAAAAATAAATATTTGTAAGTT
>CAOJZU010000019.1 GCA_948466265.1 uncultured Clostridium sp.
AACTTACAAATATTTATTTTTTTAAAAGTGTCGGACTTCATTTTGATATTCAGCAATCCTCACTTTACATTTTATGTAAAATATGATACAATAAAATAAATAAAAAACCTAAGGAGGAATGTATATGCTATTACGGATAATACTGGGAAGCATAGGATGTGTTGTAGTAATAATTATTTTATTCGTTGCTACAGTATATTCAACAGTCTGGAGGATAATTCCTGTAACTCAGTACATTTGTGCTGTTTTCGATGAAGTGTTTGGGATGTATCTTACAGAAGGAGTTTTTTCAAGAGACCAGCCAGAAGAAATCACAATTGGCAAAGTTAAAGTAAGGTTTTCCAACTTGGAAGAGGCTTGCAATGAGGTAGAAAGGTATGTTAATATAAACTTAAAAGGTTATGATAAGCATACTTGGCTTAATGTTAGTCCTGAATGGAGGAAAAACCGTAATAAATTGCTTGAGATACAAAGCAAAATACGTTGGTTGCGGAAAAAATTCTGAAATGGAAAGAGGGCATAGGAAATTATGCTCTCTTTCATTCTTATATTTTTAAGCTTTTAGCATAGACTAATAGCACAAATATGTTATAGGTTTTCACCTATAATAGTATTACAGGAAAGTTGAGTAACATCAATTTTCCTTTTTATTTTGTAAAAATACTATTAATTTTATGTGTTTTATGCTATACTAATTTCAACAGTTGATGAGTCAATTATTTTTTTGAGTAAAAAGTGGGAGGAACACTATGAAAAATAGGCTATTTTTTCGCAAATAACCTCCTAAAACGCTCCAATTTATTCCATAAATGAACTAGGGTGATAAGATGTAATACCTAACTCTTCTGCTTTTCTTAAGACATCTAATCTATCATCTACAAACACTGCATCTTTAATACCTATATTATAATGTTTGCAACATTCTATTATAACTTCTGGTTTTAACATTGTTGAACAAATGAAAAATATATTTTCTCTTTTTATATTAGGATAATTTTCACTTAGCCATAAATATTTTTGATTTACTTCATTATTGGTAGCAACTGTACCTAATATAAAAATCTTATCACTATCTAATTTTTCTATAATTCTTTGCATTGTTTTTAAAGGTCTTGATTTATAAAACAAATCATTAAAAAGCAAATCTTCTAATGATTGACATCCAAGCTCAGGACATCTTCCACCATATAAAATATCTTTATATCTATACTCTGATAGAGTACCATCAACATCAAAAAATACATACTTTTCTTTTAATTTTTCAAACATCATTTATTGCTCCCATATACTTTATTTAATAAATTATACTACACTTTATAAATTTTTGTCATAGTGAATTTACATAAAACTTGAAAATTATGGATATTTGTAGTATAATATACATATAAGCTTTTTGCAAAGTAAAGAATAAGTAGATTACAACACAGGAGGATAAAACATGCAAAGGGAAAGACTATCAAAAACTGAAAGAAAAGTTATGGAGATCATATGGGAAAGCAATAAAGAGTTAACGCAAAATGAAGTCCGTATGAAGTGTAACGAACGGTTTGGAACGAACTGGAAGAGACAAACGGTAAATACATTCTTAAGAAGGATCGAAGCCAAGGGATATTTAACAAGTAGACCTATCAAAGGGAAAACTTCCGTATTTACGCCACTGAACAGCAAAAATGAGTGCATAAGAAAAGAGCTGGAGCGGATTTCGGAGGAATGTAAGGTTTCCAAAGAGTACTTAAAAAGTTTATTGTAATCTATGAAGAGGTCTAAGAAGGTTATTTTCTTTGACCTCTCCTTGTCTACATTTATCAGTTATGAATGTAGGCAAGGAGTTATTTTTTTCAGTCCATCAACATAAAACTTGAACTTGTTTTTATTTTATGGTAAACTATATAGATAAATAAAAGGCAAGTACTTTAATTTTAAAAAACTTTAGGAGGATAAACAAAATGAAAAAAACATCAAGAGTTATGGTAATACTGGTTGCAGTTATTGCATTGCTATTACCTAAGATTTGCTGTAAGGCTGAACGGATAGTAGAACCTGCAGATTCTTATGCGAGTATAACTTCGTTTGGTGACACACTTTGTCATAAGCCACTGTTTAACGCGGCGTATAACAAGGAAACGGAAACTTATGAGTTTTCTCCTATGTTCAAATATGTAGAAAGATACTTTAAAGATTCTACAGTGACTATTGGAAACTTAGAGTCTTCTATGGCAGGCCCAGAAGGAGGATATAGCGGAAATCCTTATTTTAATGCACCGGAGCATCTTGCAACTGATTTAAAAGAACTTGGTGTAGATATAATGACCACATCTAATAACCATTCACTCGATAAAGGGTTTAGTGGCATAGAATCTACATTAAACTATTTAGACATTGCAGGAATTTTGCACACTGGAACGTCGAGAGACGAAGAAGAACAAGACACTATTCTATTTAAGTATCTAAATGGTATAAAAACCGCATTTTTATCGTATACATATGGTACAAATGGAATAGCTGTTCCTGAGGGCAAAGAGTTTTGTGTGAACTTGATAGACGAAGAACTGATGCTGAAACATATTAATAAAGCCAAAAAAGAAGGGGCAGAACTTATAATTGTTTCAATGCATTGGGGAGTAGAATATCAGACCACAGAAAACAAAGAACAAGAGAGACTTGCTGAATTTTTAATCCAAAATGATGTTGATATTATTCTTGGGTCACACCCGCATGTATTACAGCCTATGAAAATGGTTAAGGTAGAAACAGAAAGCGGAGAAGAAAAAGAAGGGCTAGTTATATTTTCACAAGGTAATTTCTTTTCGAACCAAAGAGATATAAACACAAGAAACACTGCAATTTTCAACATTGAGATTAAAAAGGATAGAGAAACCGGAGAAGTAACAGTAGAAAGTGTCAGTTATGTTCCGTTATATATGGGAATAAAAGCACCAGGAACAGAAGACAGATATGAAATACTGGACTTAAACGAGATTATTAGAAGCTATGAAGCAGGAGAAAACACATGGTCAGAAGAAATGTATAACTTAGCAGTAAGAGAAAAAGAGAGATGTATAAATCTTATTGGACCAGAAATTGATACAAATGCTGAAAGCGAAATTATCCAGTCAGAAACTAAACAAAAAGTAGGAATGGGCACATGCCTATTCTTACTTTTTGTTTTAATATTTTGGTGATTATTTTACCATTTTTTAATCTCATTTATTCACAATTCTATCATACCCAACAACAGTAACATTATCAGGAACATCCTTCAAAATAGTGCTATTAGCACCTACTTTAGCATTATTTCCAATTTTTATAGGACCAAGAACCTTGCTCCCAGCTCCAATCATAACATTATTTCCGATATCAGGATGTCTTTTAAACCTATCTTTCCCAGTACCCCCAAGAGTTACATCATGATATATTGTACAATCATTTCCAATTGTCGAAGTTTCGCCAATTACAATACCCATACCATGGTCAATAAAAAGCCTTTTTCCAATTTTTGCACCTGGATGAATTTCAATTCCAGTAAAAAATCTTCCAATTTGAGAAATAAGTCTTGCTAGAAAATATAACTTATGTCTATATAAAAAATTGGCTATCCTATAAAACACAAGTACAATAAACCCTGGATATAAAAGTATAGCCTCAAAAATACTTCGGCATGCAGGGTCTTTTTTTAATATATTTTTTGCATCTTCATACAATTCTTTAAAAACTCTAAACATAAAAAACTCCTCTAAATGCAATCTATGAAAAATAGTTAAACAATGTTACTGTGATTTTCTAGAAAACACTAGAAATATAAAATAATAAATGATATAATCAAATTTAAGAATAATGGAGGTAAAAGCAAATGGAAGAAAACGGACAAGTCGAAGGAAGAAATGCAGTAGCAGAACTTATAGAAAGCGGAAAAGATATCAATAAAATATTTGTATTAAGTCGGAAAAAAACATGTAAAAATAAATCAAATACTTTCAAGAGCAAGACAAAATCGGAATTGTTATTGTAGAAACAAATAAAAATAAGTTAGATGAAATGTCAGAAACAGGAAACCACCAAGGAATTATAGCAGTTGTTCCTCCATTTGAATATGCAGAAATAGAAGATATATTAGAGTATGCTAAAGAAAAGAATGAAGATCCATTTATAGTAATATTAGATGGAATAGAAGATGTTCATAATTTGGGATCAATAATTAGAACAGCGGAAACAGCGGGAGTACATGGAATAATAATTCCAAAGAGGAGAGCTGTAGCAGTAAATGCGACAGCAGTAAAAACATCTAGCCGGAGCAGTAGAACATATGAGAATTGCAAGAGTTAACAACATAAATGAAACAATAAATAATCTAAAAAAACAGGGCATATGGATATGTGGAACAGATATGGATACAGAAACATTGTATTATACACAAGACTATAATATGCCACTTGCAATAGTAATTGGAAGTGAAGGCAAGGGAATGGCAAGACTTACTAAGGAAAACTGTGATTTTATAGTAAAAATTCCAATGAAGGGAAAAATAAATTCACTAAATGCATCAGTATCTGCAGGAATTGTAATATATGAAGCTGTAAAAAGTAGAACATTATTGAAAAAATAGCTAAATATAGATAGAATACGGAAAAGGTGATCAATATGGAAGAAAATAGCATAATAAGTCCAGAACTTGAAGATATAGAAGAAGAAAGAATTGAAAAGACTCTAAGACCAAAAACTTTAGAAGAATATGTGGGACAGACAAAAGTAAAAGAAAACATGAAAATATATATAGAGGCTGCCAAAAAAAGAGGGGAGCCCCTTGATCATGTTCTTTTATATGGACCTCCAGGGCTTGGGAAAACAACTCTTTCAAACATAATATCAAATGAAATGAATTCAAACATAAAAATAACATCGGGTCCAGCAATTGAAAAGCCAGGAGATTTAGCAGCATTACTTACAAATCTTTCAGAATTTGATGTTCTTTTTATCGATGAAATACATAGACTAAATAAAAGTGTAGAAGAAATTTTGTATCCTGCACTTGAAGACTATACCCTAGATATAATAATTGGAAAAGGTCCAAGTGCTAGGTCAATTAGACTAGATCTTCCAAAATTCACATTAATAGGTGCAACAACAAGAGCAGGCTCACTTCAAGCACCTTTAAGAGACAGATTTGGAATAGTAGCAAGATTAGAGCTATATAGTAAAGAAGAACTTACAGAAATTGTAAAAAGGTCAGCAAAAATATTAGAAATAGAGATAGAAGAAGATGCAGCTGTAGAAATAGCAAGAAGATCTAGAGGAACTCCAAGAATTGCAAATAGAATTTTAAAAAGAGTAAGAGACTATGCAATAGTATTAGGAAATCGGAAATATTACTTTAGAAACATCAAAAATTGCATTAAATAGATTAGAAATAGACGAAATAGGTTTAGACGAAACAGATAGAAAAATGCTAAAAACAATGATAGAAAAATATAAAGGTGGACCAGTAGGATTAGAGACAATCGCTGCAACAATAGGAGAAGAAGCAGACACAATAGAAGATATGTATGAGCCATATCTAATACAACTTGGCTTCATGTCACGTACATTAAGAGGAAGGATAGTTTTACCAGAAGCATATAGACATCTTGGTATAGAATATGAAGGATAAGAAATTATTATTACATACATGCTGTGCACCATGTAGTGTATATTGTATAGATTCTTTAAGAGAGGAAGGAATAGAGCCAGTTGTATACTGGTACAACCCCAATATACACCCATATATGGAATATAAAGCAAGAAGAGATACATTAAAAGAATATACAAAAATGATGGATGTAGAAGCCATATTTGAAGAAGAATATGGTTTAAAAGAATTTTGCAAAAATGTAGTAGGTGACTTAGAAAATAGATGTAAAAACTATTGCTATAAAGTTAGATTAGAAAAAACAGCAAAATATGCTAAAGAAAATGGATATGATGCAATATGTACAACCCTACTAATTAGTCCATATCAAAAACATGAGATATTAAAAAAGCAAGGAGAAGAAATCGCAAAAAAATATGGACTAGAATTTTTATACAGAGACTTTAGACCAGGCTTTAGAGAAGGACAAAAAAAGGCACGTGAGATAGGACTATACATGCAAAAATATTGTGGGTGTGTCTTTTCAGAAGAAGAAAGATACATGAAACAAATAGAAAAAGATAAATCTTTAAAGGAGAGTGTAACAACATAGAAGAAAATAAAATATATGTTGTTTCTAAAAATAATGAAATAACATTAAAGTTTCCTAAAATTAATATCCAAACTAAAGCATATATAGGGAAAAACGGTTTAACAAAATATAAGAAAGAAGGAGACGGCAAAACGCCTATAGGTGAATTTGAATTAGGAATTATTTTGGGTATGCCCAAAACAGAAAAGAATATAAATGGAATAAAATATACACAAATAACAGAAGATATGTACTTTATAGATGACCCAAAATCTAAATACTATAATGAACTAGTAAGCATAAAAGATGTAGAAAAAGACTGGAATTCAGCAGAACACCTAATAGACTATAAAGTACAATATGAATATCTAATAGAAATAAAAACGAATCCAGAAAATATCAAAGGAAAAGGAAGCCGGAATATTTTTACATTGCCAAAACAATAAACTAACAGCCGGATGTGTAGCAATAGATAGAGAATATATGAAAAAGATATTAGAAAATATAGATAAAAATACAAAAATAGAAATTAGAAAAGAGGAATAAAATGATAAAAGTATTATTTGTCTGTCTAGGAAACATATGTAGGTCACCTATGGCAGAATATGTATTTAAAGATATAGTAAAGAAAAATAAAATAGAAGATATATATATTGATTCATCTGCAACAAGTAGTGAAGAAATAGGAAACTCTATGCATTATGGAACAAGAAACAAATTAAAAGAAATGAATATAGAGTATGGAAATCATATAGCAAAAAAATTAACAAAACAAGACTATGATAAATTTGATTATATAATTGGAATGGAAGAACAAAACATAAGAGATATAAAAAGAATAGTAGGTGAAGATACAAAAAATAAAATATACAAGTTATTAGATTTTACAAATAACCCAAGGGATATTGTAGACCCATGGTATACAGGAAATTTTGATACAACGTATAATGATATTGTAGAAGGCTTAGAAGGCTTTATAAAACATCTTAATCTTTACTCTGGATAACAATTAAAATGCCATCTTTAAGAGAAATACTTGCAGTATCTTTAACTATTTCATTACTTACTCCCAAGCTTTTTCCGAATGGATAAAGTGAAATCTTTAACACAGTATTTAAAACCTGTTAATGTAAGGCATGTAACTAAAGAAGTAAGAGGTATCAAAGATATATATTTACCATAAAGCTTTGTTTTTTCTAATTCCAAAAAACTATCTATTAAATAAATTTTATTATTAACATCTAATATTTGGCAAGGAATATTAGCTTCTAATGAATGTTTTAAAATGTGAATATTTGCAAGTGCATGGTCCATTCTTTTACCTAATGCACCAAGTATTGTAATATTTGAAGGCTTAAGAGAAATTGCAAGATTTAAAGCAATATCAGTATCTGTAAAATCTTTTTCAGGAATATATTTATGAAATTCAATCTTATCGTTACTTTTATAGTAATCTAATATATCAGAATTTGCAGAATCTAAATCTCCAACAACATGATTTGGTATAATATTTAATTTATATAGCGATTCTAGCCCCTTATCAACAGCAATAATAATTTGCTTTTTATGCTCTTCAAGATAGTTATTTAAAAATTCTAAATTAATATCCCCGCCAGAAATAATAGCAATTTCCATTTATTTAATCTCTCCTTATAAAATCTATCATAATTAAAACACAATAATTAAATATAATCAATATAAAAAATAACGGGGACGGAAACACCGCCCCCAAACTTTGTTACTTCATGCTCCCTTAATCAGAGTAGCTGCCATAGATACTGTTTATGTTGTAGTAGCCGGGTTTCTGCTCAAGCAAGAACTTCGCCGCGTTGATCGCACCTTCAGCAAATACGGAACGTGATGATGCTTCGTGATCAAACGCAATGATATCTTCTTCTTTTGAGAAAATCACCATATGAACTCCGGGAATAGTTCCAAGTCTGAATGAGCTTATGCGGATTTCCTTGGGATTACGTTTGCGGTTGGGACAGCCCAAAATAATAGCATAGTCTCCACCAATTGCTTCATTGATGGCTTCTGCCAAAGTCCAAGCTGTTCCGCTCGGTGCATCAGCCTTTCCGATATGGTGTAGCTCAATAATATCGATGTAATATCCCTGCTTCACATACTCCTTTGCCTTATGGCATGAGTCCCGAATAAATTCGAACACGTCATGAGACATATTAGAAGCCTGCAAAATAGGAATATCTTTTTCTGACATCATATCCTTAAGCAAATCTTCAGGAAGATTTGTTGTGCCAGTCAAAAACCGAACCTTAAGTCTCTTTGCAACACGATAAATCTGGCGTGTGGCCTCTGCAGAAGAAAAATCAATGATCAGATCAATCTGCAGATCATTCTCGCTTTTTATAGCCTGAGGATGAGTGTAAACAGGAAAATCCCATTCACCATTATGGTCACCACACTGATCAAAGCCTGCTACGACCTTCCAGCCCGGATGCTGATTTACAAGGCCTACGATAAGCCGACCCATTCTACCAGCACATCCGCTGACTAAAACATTTACAGTACCATTTTCCTTTTTCATTGTAATTACTCCTTTCATTTAACTTTTTAGGAAAATTAATAGTAACAAGTATGATAAAATCATACCAAATACTGCTACGCAGTATACAATATATAATACCACAGAATTTATGTAAACGCAATAGAAATAGCTAAAATATAAATAAAAAACTTGTTAAAAAGTTATATATTTGATATACTAAATCATAGTTAAAAAAATAGGAGGAACAAAAATTGTCTAGATTAGTTTTAATAGATGGAAATAGTATATTAAACAGAGCATATTACGGAATAGCAGGAAGTAACATGCTTCAAACAGAAGACCGGGACATATACAAATGCAGTATATGGCTTTTTAGCGATAATGTTTAAAATATTAGACAATTTAGAACCAGACTATATCGGTGTTGCATTTGATATGAAAGCACCTACATTTAGGCATAAAATGTATAGTGAATATAAAGGAACACGTAAAGGCATGCCAGATGAGCTTGCAGCACAAATGCCACTTATAAAAGAAGTATTAAACGCAATGAACGTCAAAATAATAGAAAAAGAAGGATATGAAGCAGATGATATCTTAGGAACAATTGCAAAAAGGGCAGGAAGGAAAGGGATAGATGTAACCATTCTTTCAGGAGATAGAGATACATTTCAGCTTGCAACAGACAAAATAACAATAAGAATACCAAGAACAAAAGCAGGAAAAACAGAAGAAGACGATTATGATAAAAAAAGAATAATGGAAGAATATAAACTAGAACCAAAAGACTTAATAGAAGTAAAAGGCTTAATGGGAGATAAATCAGATAATATACCAGGAATTGCAGGAATTGGGGAAAAGACAGCATTAGGTATAATACAAAAATATAAGTCAATCGAAAAACTATATGAAAAAATCGAAAATCGGAGAAGCAGAAGAAATTAAGGGAAAATTAAGAGAAAAAATAATAAGCGGAAAAGAATCAGCATTAATTTCTAAAGAACTTCGGAACAATAAATATAAAAAGCCCAATAGACGAAACTATAGAGGAACTTGAAAGAAAAGAATGGGATAAAGAAAAGGTATTAGAAATATTTACAAGACTTAGATTTAATAAGTATATAGATAGGTTTTCATTAAGAAATGAAGAAAGCCAAACAAACCCATTAGAAGAAATAGAGATAATAGAAAATCTAAATGACACACAAATAAATGCTCTAAAAGAAGAAATAGAAAAATTAGGAAAAGTTATATATTACCTAGATAAAAAAGAAGATAATAATGAAGAAAATATAATAAAGAAAGCAATAACTAGTTTAAGTATCATAATAGAAAATAAAGTATATTACATAGAAGAAATATCAAACATAAATAAATTAAAAGAAATCTTTGAAAATCTAGATATAAAGAAAATTGGATATAAATTAAAGCAAGACTATATACTCTTAAAACAAATTGGAATAGATATGAAAGGTTTTTGCTATGATATAGAAATTGCAGGATATATAATAGATGCAGTAAAAAATAAGTACGATATAGAAACATTAAGTCTAAGATATCTAAATTTAGAACTTAACTGTATTATTGGAAAGAAAAAAGAGACAAATAAGCAACTTGACCTATTTTCTATGGCAGAAGAAGAAAAAGACGAAAGTGAGAAAGAAAAAGCATGTATATATGCAT
This sequence comes from uncultured Clostridium sp., assembly GCA_948466265.1. Next base: position 10,387 of record CAOJZU010000019.1, read on the forward strand.
ATGTTATAAACAAGCTATATCCAGTAACAAAAAAGAAAATAGAAGAACAAGGAAGTTTAGAACTATTTAATAATATAGAAATGCCTACAGCAGAAGTACTTGCAAAAATGCAATATACAGGAATCTATATAGATAAAGAAGAATTAATAGAATTTGGAAGAGGATTAAAACTTGAAATAGAAGAAAAAACAAATAAAATATATGAGCTATGCCGGACAAGAGTTTAATATAAATTCTACGAAACAACTAGGGAAAGTTTTATTTGAAGACTTAAAACTTCCTGTGCAAAAAAAGAAAAAAACAGGATATTCAACCGATGTAGAAGTATTAGAAAAATTAGTAGAAGAACATCCAGTGATTGGGGAATTACTAGATTATAGGCAGCTTATGAAATTAAATTCAACATATGTAGAAGGAATGATACCATATATAAATGCTAAGACAAATAGAATACATTCATATTTTCATCAAACAGTTACGGCAACAGGAAGAATAAGTAGTGCAGAGCCAAATCTTCAAAACATACCAACTAGATTTGAACTTGGTAAAAACCTAAGAAAAGTATTTAAACCAAAAAACGGATGCATTTTTATAGATGCTGACTATTCACAAATAGAACTTAGAGTATTTGCACATATTTCAGAAGATAGCAATATGATAGAAGCATTTAAATCTGGAAGTGATATTCATAGAGAAGTTGCGTCAAAAGTATTTAATAAGAAACTTGAAGAAGTAACAAAAGAAGAAAGGACAAAAGCAAAGGCAGTAAATTTTGGAATAGTATATGGAATAAGTGATTTTGGGCTATCAGAACAAATACACACAAGCAGAAAACAGGCTAAAGAATATATAACCCAGTATTTAGAAAAATATAGTGGTATAAAAAATTTCATGGAAAAAATTGATATAGATGCAAAAGAAAATGGATATGTTACAACAATGTTTGGTAGAAGAAGAAACATTCCAGAATTAAAATCACAAAATTTTATGGTAAGACAATTTGGAAGTAGAGCTGCACTCAATATGCCAATTCAAGGAACAGCAGCAGATATAATGAAAATGGCAATGATAGAAGTAAATAAAAATATAGAAGAAAAAAATTTAAAATCAAGAATAGTCTTGCAAGTACATGACGAACTATTGCTTGAAGTACCAAAAGAAGAAAAAGAAAAAGCAATAGAAATTTTAAAAACATCTATGGAAAATGTAGTAAAACTTACAGTACCATTAATTGCAGAAATGTCAATTGGAAACACATGGAATGACTGCAAGTAATCTTAAGATAAAGGAAGTATTTAAGTGAAGAAAAAGTTAAGCTTAACATTAATTTTAATAATACTTATAGTGATAATATTTAAAGTATTTGTATACCCTATGATATTAAAAAAACTGTATCCAAATAACTATTCAGAATATGTATTAGAATACTCTGAAAAATATAATATAGAAAAAGAATGGATATATGCATTAATAAAAGCAGAAAGCAATTTTAATGCAGACAGTATATCGCGGAAGCGGTGCAGTAGGGCTTATGCAACTTATGGAAAAAACAGCAGAAGAAGTATCAAAAGATATTAAGGAAATAGAAGAGGTTGACTTAAAAGATGCAAAAACAAATATAGAACTTGGTACAAAATATTTTGCGTATCTCATAAAATACTATAATGGAAACTACAATTTAGCAATAACAGCATACAATGCAGGAATTGGGACTGTGGCAAAATGGATAGAAGAAGGAATTATAAAAAAAGATGGCTCAGATATAGAAAATATCCCATATACAGAAACAAATAACTATGTAAGAAAAATTCTTAAAAACTATAGAATATATAAAGAATTGTATGAGGAGAAAAAATAATGGTGAATATAGAAGAAGTAAAAGAAAACTTAAAAAGAAGACTTACAGAAAAAAGATATAATCACTCTGTTGGAGCAATGAAAGCAGCAAAAGAACTTGCAAAAATTTATGGAGAAAATGAGGTAGATGCAGAATTTGCAGGACTAATTCATGATATTGCAAAAGAAATGCCAAAAGAAGAAATAGAAAAATATATAGAAGAACATAATATCCAAATAGATGAAATAGAAAAAAGGCAGATGGGACTTTTACATGCAAAACTTGGAGCAAGTATTGCAAAAGAAGAATTTGGCGTAAATGAGAAAATCGAAAATGCAATAAAATATCATACAACAGGAAATATACATATGGATACCTTTGCCAAAATAATATATATAGCAGATAAAATAGAAGAAAATAGAACATATGAAGAAGTAGAAGATTTAAGAGAACTTGCAAAAAAAGACCTAGACAAAGCTATGCTATTTGTATTAGACTTTACAACAACAAAATCTATAAAAAAAGAAAAACTAATCCACCCAGACTCAATAAATCTTAGAAATTATCTGTTAATAAAAATTAATAATCTTGACTAGAATGCCAAATTAAAATCATATAAACGTAGGGCTTGAGCATTACTCGGCCGAACTCCAAGGCTAGACCATATATACATTTAAAATTAAACATAGACAAAGAACTGGATATGTTTCAATCCAGCTCTTTGCTAATGTTAGATTATCTGCGGGTTTACATTAGAGTTGTATAGAAAATGTCACCCGTGTTTTTTCGCAATCAAATTGCATAGGCATATTGTCTGAATCATCCAGCATGTTGGAGAAAGATATTGATATTTCATCTAATTGTTTAAGTAGCATAAGACGAAATGTCACTTCTTCGTCGTCAGACATCCACTTATCTGCTAATCTTTTATAGACCGCACTCAACATCGTCTCAGAATCGCATAATTCGATATATCCATCCTTTCTTATGTATCTGAATGAATAAGAACGCAAGTTTTCAGCTTTAAAAACTAAGACTAAAAGGCCAATAAAAACTTCAATATCAGCATCCATCTCTGCTTGTTTAGACGGAAAACTCTCACTTTCTGTGCTTGCAGTCCTTGTTTTCAACCGCAGTATTTCTTCTTTGTAAACCTCTAACATTTTATACCTCCACCTAATATTTATTTGCTTAACTGTCTCGTGTCCTCGGTAAAGATAGAGGATAATTCAAAAGTAAGCATATATAAAATATAACATAATTTATACAAAAAAGCAAATTCAATAGAAAAACCCTTGACAACAGGTAAAAATTGTATTAAAATATTTAGGTAATTATGATAAAATATGTAAGAAAAGTAGTTACTCCCCGGTAAACTACGAAGTTTTGCATATTTTTATAAGAGAAGAATTAGAATGGAGGAAATTAATTGCCATGAATAATACAACTTATAGTGTAAAAAAAGATGAAATCGTTAGAAAATGGTATATAATTGATGCAGAAGGAAAACCTTTAGGTAGAGTTGCAACAGAAGCAGCCAGATTACTTAGAGGAAAACACAAACCAACATTCACACCAAATATGGACGTTGGAGACCATGTAATCGTTATCAATTGTAGTAAAGTAATTTTAACAGGTGATAAAATAAATCAAAAAGTTTATAGACATCATTCAGGATATATTGGAGGAATGAAAGAAGTTAGCGCTAAGGATATGTTAAAAGATAATCCAGAAAAAGCAATGACACTTGCAATAAAAGGAATGCTTCCTCATAACACTTTAGGAAGAGAAACAATAAAAAAATTAAGAGTATATGCAGGTTCAGAGCATGAAAATCAGGCTCAAAAACCAGAAGTATGGGAATTTTAGAAGGAGGAAAAGTAAATGCCTAAAGCAAATTCAGAGAATAAAACAGTGTTTTATGGTACAGGAAGAAGAAAATGCTCTATTGCTAGAGTAAGACTAGTATCAGGAACAGGTAAAATAACAATAAATTCTAAAGATATAGACGAATATTTAGGACTAGAAACTTTAAAAGTTATAGTAAGACAACCATTAGTTGCAACAGATACATTAAATAAATATGATGTAATATGTACAGTTAAAGGTGGAGGATTTACAGGTCAAGCAGGAGCAATTCGTCATGGAATATCAAGAGCTTTAAATGAAGCAAATAAAGAATATAGACCTGCTTTAAAAGCAAAAGGATTCTTAACAAGAGACCCAAGAATGAAGGAAAGAAAGAAATATGGATTAAAGAAATCAAGAAAAGCTCCACAATTTAGTAAGAGATAAAAAAATGCCCTTTTGGGCAAGAGATATAGAATGTATAAAAGCGGTAATTTATTTCGATTACTGCTTTTTTCTTATCTACTATCTTGAAAATTATCTCCATGTAGCTGAGAACTATCTTGTTCCATTAATCTTTTCTTTTCTAGTTTGTTAAAATATGATTCAGCTTGTTTATTTAATTTTGTTGATAAAGAGGATTCTTTTTCAGGAGTGCTTTCTTGTTCTAAATCTTCTAAAGCGGATAGATTATCTCTTAAAATATCAAAATTCAAATCATATCTATCATATATTTGATTACAACTATCTTCAAAATGTTTTTTATCAATTTCACCTTTTCTTAATTTATATTCTAAATCACCTAATTCGTGATTTATTACCCAATAGTGATTTCCGTATGTTTGTTCTTCTTCGATATTTCTTCTAGTTATTAAACCAAAATGAGCAATTTTTCCAGTAACATTCATTACCCATAAACATTTTTCTAAAGGGTCTATTGGTATTAAATCTTCTTTTGAAACCTCAATTTCATTTCTAAAATTATTATCTTTCATATAAACCTCCATACCTATAGTGTTATAAAAAAGTTTTTTTTATGCAATTACTTAAAAAATACATAATAAAAAAACTCGGAGAAAGTCCGAGTTTTTTGGTTACTATACTTTTCAATTTAAATCTGCTTTCATTGCATTTTTATTACTATAAAACCCAAATTTCTTATATAGATTTATTACAATAGGGTTGGATGTTCCTAATTCAGCTATACTAATATTTTGCTCCTTCAGAAAATCAATACATTCTTTCATTAATTCTTTTTGAATTCCATTATTCCTAAATTTTTCTTTTGTATATACATTAGATACATATCCAATTTTCCCAGATAGATTTGTGCATAATGGTAAATATTCTATTATTTGTATAGCACATGTTGCTATTATTTCATTATTGATTTCTTTTACAAAACAAAAATAATCCTTATTCAAATGCTTTTGAAAAAACATTTTAGAATTATTTTGTAACATTAAATCATCACAGCTATATTCTTCTTTCTCTTCTGCTTTTTGATGTTCAACTCTCAAAATAGAAAGTTTATCTATATCTTCTAAATTTGCTTGTCTTATCATATTACCTCCTGTAAAAATAGTTTGACATTACTAATTATATATATTATAATAATTATAGAAAATAAGGAACCACAAAATATGGTTACCAATATTGTATAAAATTAAAAAATCATATCTCTATTGGTTAGCAGAGATATGGTTTTGTTTATATATAATTACAGTTATAACTATAATTAGTATAAATGAGATGATAGTAAGAGCAACATTTATATGTAATGATAATATTAATAATTGTAACAGCATTTCTTCTAACATTCTACACCACCTCACTTTCTTTATAGAATTGAGATGGTAACCATATTCTGCTTATCCTTATTTCCTTTACAAATTATATAGTTTAAACAAACAGTTGTCAATAGAAATTAAAAAACATTTGTTTATTTTTTGGTATTATAAACCCGCTGGCTATGTTATATAATAATACGAACACAGTCAGCGGGTATTCTTTAATAACTAAAATGACATAAATATAATTACGGACATTCCCAATTCCTGCCAGCAACAGATAACCTGATTTTGACCTTTTTTTGTTTCATAGAGTTCAGAAAGAAATTCTTCAAATTTCTTCCTATCATAAAAGGACAGGTAACGTCTAAAGCTGAGCCGATATGACTCACAAAAAAGAGGGAAAGGATTTAGACATGATTTTACAGTTCTAATCCATTCGAAAGTTTCGTTAAGGGGCATTTCCCTCAAATCAATCATTCCATACCGCGATTTTGCCATAGTTAACATTCCTCCTAAATTTTTTAGTAATTTGAATTATATCACAAAAATAATACACATTCAACATAATATAAGAATAACTTGATTTTCCTTCCAAAATATGATATATAAATAGAAAAACAAAAATTTAGGAGGAAATATTATGGAATTAAAAGGTTCAAAGACAGAGAAAAACTTATGGGAAGCATTTGCAGGAGAATCACAGGCAAGAAATAAATATACATATTATGCAAGCAAAGCAAAGAAAGATGGATATGAGCAAATAGCTGCTATATTCCAAGAAACAGCAGACAATGAAAAAGAACATGCAAAAATATGGTTTAAATTATTAAACGGAGGAAGTGTTCCAGGAACAGAAGAAAACTTAAAAGCAGCAGCAGGTGGAGAAAACTTTGAGTGGACAGATATGTATGCAAGAATGGCAAAGGAAGCAAAAGAAGAAGGATTTAATGATATAGCATTTTTGTTTGAAGAAGTTGGGAAGATAGAAAAAGAACATGAAGAAAGATACTTAAAACTATTAGAAAATGTAAAAGACGGCTTAGTATTTTCAAAAGAAGGAGAAAAAATTTGGAAATGCAGAAACTGCGGACATATTGTAATAGGAAAAGAAGCACCAGAAGTATGCCCAGTATGTAATCATCCAAAATCATATTTTGAAATAAAAGCAGAAAACTATTAATATATGGAGGATTTAAACTATGAATAAATATAGATGTACAGTATGCGGATATATATATGATGATGAGAAAGAAGAAGTAAAATTTGAAGACTTGCCAGATACATGGGTATGCCCATTATGTGGAGTTCCAAAATCATTATTTGAAAAAGTAGAAGAGTAAGAATAGAAGGCCTGTTTAGCTTAAGAAAAAATTAAGCTAAACAGGCTTTAAAAATGCTTGTTTTAGAAAAACATATATGATATAATCAAAAATAATTAATAAAGGGAGAAACATATGGAACAAAAAAGAGTAGATAAAATAAACTATTATTTATCAATAGCAGAAGCAGTTGCCCTTCGTGGTACATGCCTTAGAAAAAACTATGGATGTATCATTGTAAAAAATGACGAAATAATTGCAACAGGGTATACAGGAGCACCAAGAGGAAGAAAAAACTGTATAGATCTAGGATACTGCACAAAGAAAAAAATACTTCCTGAAACTAGACATCGGAGGATATGACGCATGTAGGTCAGTACATGCAGAACAAAATGCAATAATAAGTGCATCAAGAAAAGACATGATAGATGCTAAGTTATATTTAGTAGGTATTAGAAAAGATACAGGAGAATACGAAGAGGGAGCAGACTCATGTCAAATATGTAAAAAAATGATAATAAATGCAGGAATAAAAGAAGTAGTAGTTAAAGATGAAACTAAAAAACGGATATAAAGTTATAAATGTAGAGGGCTGGATAGAAAATGACGAGTTGTTAGAACGGAAAAATAACATACTAAATAAAGGAAGGAGAAATAGATGTCAAAACCGATAGTTGCAATTGTTGGGAGACCAAATGTGCGGAAAGTCAACATTTTTTAATTATATAATTGGCCAAAAGCTATCAATAGTTGAAGATAGACCAGGAGTTACAAGAGACAGAATATACCGGAGACGCTGACTGGCGTGGAAGAAAATTTACTCTTATAGACACAGCAGGACTAGAACCAAAATCAGAAGATAAGATATTAATTTCTATGCGTGAACAAGTACAAATTGCAATAGATATAGCAGATGTAATAGTATTTATGACAGATATAAAGCAAGGCATTACAGAGTCAGATAAAGACGTAGCACTTCTCCTTAGAAAAACAAAGAAACCAGTAATTTTAGTATGTAATAAAGCAGATAAATTTGGAAAAGAAAATAATGAGATATATGAGTTTTACAATTTAGGAATAGGCGAGCCACATGCGATATCTTCAGTAAATGCTTCAGGAATAGGAGATGTGTTAGATGAAATATATAAACACTTTAAAAAAGAGGATGAGACTGATGATGAAGATGGAATAATAAAAGTTGCATTGATTCGGAAAACCAAATGTGCGGAAAATCTTCATTAGTTAATAAAATACTTCGGAGAAAATAGAGTAATAGTAAGTGATGTGGCAGGAACGACTAGAGACGCCATAGACACACTTTATGAAAATGAAGAAGGTAAATATATATTTATAGATACAGCAGGGCTTAGAAGGAAAAATAAAATAAAAGAGGATATAGAAAAGTATAGCATTATAAGGACAATGCTAGCAATAGAGAGAGCAGATATATGTCTTCTTATGATAGATGCAAAAGAACGGAGTTACAGAACAAGATACAAAAATTGCAGGAGAAGCACACGAGGCAGGAAAAGGAATAATAATAGTTGTAAATAAATGGGATGAAATAGAAAAAGATAATCACACCATGGAAAGCTACAAAAAAGATGTATATAACAAACTTGCATACATAACATACGCACCAATAATATTTATATCAGCATTAACAGGGCAAAGAATAAATAAACTATTTGGAATGATAAATGAAGTTAATAAATACAATTCTATGAGAGTAAGTACAGGAGTATTAAACCAAGTAATAGATGAAGCAATAGCGATAACTCAGCCGCCGACAGATAAAGGAAGAAGACTAAAAATATTATATGTTACACAAGCAAGTACAAAACCGCCGACATTTGTAATATTTGTAAACAATAAAGAAATCTTTCACTTTTCATATGAAAGATACTTAGTAAATCATATTAGGAAAGAATTTGGAATGACAGGAACACCAATTAGAATTATTGTACGTGAAAAAAACGATAAATTTGAACAATAATTAGTAAAAACAATAAAAAAAGAAATAATAAAAATATAAAGTTCAAACAAGGAACGAGTATTACTAGGCAATTTTTATTCAAAATACCGGAGGTGTACGTTTGTACATCGAGGATTTTTGAATAAAAATTAACGAAGTAAGACGAAGTTTATTGCTTGAACGCCAGGGAGGTAGTAAAAATGATACCAGTAATAATAGTAGCAATCATAGCATATCTTATAGGAAGTACTAATATTTCAGTAATATTAAGTAAAAGAATTGCAGGATTTGATGTGAGAGAAAAAGGAAGCAAAAGTACAGGAACAACAAATGTACTTAGAAGTGTAGGAAAAGGAGCAGCAGCAATTACTCTTATATTTGATATAATAAAAGGAGTTATAGCTGTAATGATAGCACTTCTAATAAGCAAAATTGCAAAAGAGACAAGTAGTGCATTACTTGTACAAGTAGCAGGATTTTCGGCAATTGTTCGGACATACATTTCCAGTATTTTTAGAATTTAAAGGCGGAAAAGGAGTAGCAACATCACTTGGAATATTACTATGTATGAACTGGAAAGTAGGATTAATATGTTTAGTATTTGCATTAATCGTAATGGCAGTAACTAGAATGGTATCTGCAGGCTCTTGCACAGCAGCAGTATTATATCCAGTACTTACTTTGTTCGGAGTACAAGAAGCACATTTAATTGTAGAACGGAAATTATATAGTATTTAGTATATTACTTGCACTATTAGTTTTATTTAATCATAGACAAAACATAAAAAGAATATTAGAAGGAAAAGAAAACAAATTAAGTTTCAAAAGATAGAAAGTAATATAAGGGGGAAACACAATGATGAATATTTGTGTAATAGGAAGTGGAAGCTGGGGAGTAGCGCTTAGTATACATTTAGCAGGTCTAGGTCACAATATTAAAATATGGTCATTTACAGAAGAAGAAAAAAACATGATAAATATTGAACATAAATGCAAATTTTTACCAAATGCAGTCATACCAGAAAATGTATATTGTACAAACTCAATGGAAGAAGCAGTAAATAATACAGATATCATTCTTCATGTAACACCATCAAAATTTACTAGAGATACAGTAAAAAAGTATAAAGAATATGTAACCAATCAAGTCGTAGTCATATGTTCAAAAGGATTTGAAAAAGAGACATTAAAAACATTAGATGAAGTAATAGAAGAAGAACTTCCAAATTCCAAACTTGCAGTACTTTCTGGACCAAGTCATGCAGAAGAAGTATCACTATACATACCAACAGCATTAGTTGTAGCATCAAAAAATAAAGAGACAAGAGACCTTATTCAAGAAGAATTTATGAGCGAAACTCTAAGAATATATACATGTGAAGATGTAAGAGGAGTAGAGCTTCGGAGGAGCACTTAAAAATATAATAGCATTTTGTGCTGGAGTAGCAAATGGAATAGGGCTTGGGGATAATAGCTTTGCAGCTCTTATTACAAGAGGATTAAAAGAAATATCAACTTTAGGTGAGGCACTTGGAGGAGAAAAAGAAACATTTTATGGACTTACACGGACTTCGGAGACCTAATTGTAACTTGTTTAAGTGAACATAGTAGAAACAGAAGGGCAGGAAAGCTAATAGGTCAAGGAAAAACAATAGAAGAGGCAAGAAAAGAAGTGCGGAATGGTAATTGAAAGCATAGATAATATAGAAGTTGCATATGAGCTTGGAAAAATAAACAATATAGAAATGCCAATACTAAATACTGTATATGATATATTATATAAAAATTTATCTCCAAAAGATGGAGTTTCAAGACTTATGCAAAGACAAAAAAAATCCGAATTCTAAAAAAATCCAGTATAAAATTACATAAATTCATAAAAATAATAATTAGAAAGGAATGTGAAAGTATGGAATTATTTGAGAAAATCGGAGATGCTGCAAGTAAAACATATAAATATACAGCAGAAAAGACTAGCAAGATTGCAAAAGAAACAAAACTAAAAATGAAAATTAATGACTATAAAAAAGAGATAGAAAAAATATATAGAGAAATAGGAGAGACAGTATACGAAAAATCTGTAGTAGATGAAGAAATAGACAAAGAAGAATTAAAAGAAAAATGTGATAGGATAGATAATATAAGCGGTAAAATAGTAGAATGCAAAAATGAAATATTAGTTATAAAAGAAAAAAGGCAATGTGCAAATTGTTATGAAGAAATAGAAATAAATGCAAATTATTGTCCAAATTGTGGATTTCACCAAGAAGAAGTAAAGATTGCAAAGCAGGATAATGAAGAAATAGAAAAAGTAGAAGAATTAGATGAAGAAGAGGAATAAAAACTAGTAAGGGTATCTTTCATAAAGATACCTTATTAATTTATCTGCATTATCTTCAGTCACATAAATAAAAGCACCTTCATCAAGGCTAACCCACATATTCATATTATATAAATCTATATTATCAGCAAAAGCTCCAACAATATCTGCAATCTCAATAGGATTTTCAAAAATTTTTTCCCATTTTAAATTATTTTTAAGACTAATATTTTTATTATAAAAATCGTATAGAAACTTAGAAATTTCGCCGACTTTTCTCACTATACAAATTAACAATCGAGTACATAAAAACCTCCACTTTATGATTTATTTTAAGCAAATAACAAAAAAGAATACAGAGAATATTTGGAGTTTTTTTTGTTATACTAAATAAATATGGAGGAAACAATGAAAAATATAATAATAAAAATATTAATAATACTTATAATAGTGGTTAGTTGTGTTTTAGGATATTTTATATATTCAAAAAACAAAAAAGACACAAAGCATACAAATAAATTAGAAGAAGAAATAGGATATTTAGATATTAAAATAACAAATTTATTAAATCAATTAAATGGTATAAATCTTGAAAATTATAAGGTGTCAATAAGTAAAACTCAAGAATCAGAAGGAAATACAAATTCAGGATCTAGTGAAAAGGAAAGTAGCAAAAAAGAAGAGGAACAAGAAAGTGATGAAAGTAAGCAAGAAACAACTATAACAAAAATGGAAGAAGAACAAATAGTATCAGAATCTGATCAAGTAAATTGGACTTTGCTACAAGGAGAGATAGAAGTACTTTATTCAGCTTGGTCTACAATAGTACTAGATTTATATAATGAAGGTGCAAGTTCAGAAAGGATAGTTGGATTTAGTAATATGGTAGATCAAACATTAGTTGCAATAAAAGAAAAAAACAAAACAAAAACTGCTCGGAAGTTTAGCAGCTATGTACGGATTTCTAGCTGAATTTACAGATAATTCTGAAATGGGAGAAATAGAAAAGAATGCTATTATTACGAAAAGTTATATCCTTAATAGTTATGCATTTATAGAAAATGATGATTGGGAAAAAGTACAAATTGAGGTATATAATGCTGAAAAGAAATTTAGTGAGATTATGAAAGACTTAAATAAAAAAGAGGAAAAAAGGAAATATAATATAAATAAAACTTACATCTTAATGCAGGAATTAAAAAATTCCTTAGCCACAAAAGACAAAGGGATTTTTTATGTGAAATATAAAAATCTACTAGAAGAATTAAATGTTTTATTTTAACGTAGAATCTAATTTATATTTAAATTTACATTTTTGCTTCATAAATTTCGTAAAATCTTCAGTAGAGCCTAAAGAAAATGTATTTTTTGAAACTAAGAATGCATTTTCTTTTGATACATAAAGATAAAAAAAGTTATTTGTTTCATATATTTTGCGAAATATAGAATACCTATATTTAAATTTTCCATTTTTATTTTTGACTTCAAAATCCTTTTCATAAAATGAGAAAGTATTTATGCTATTTTCACCATATTTATCACTCTTAATTTCATTATCTACAATCATATTAGGTTTAATTACACGATAGCAAACAAAGCTAACAAGAATAATAGTAATTAAAACACCTTGAATTCTAGCCCCAGAACGAAAGCAAATAATAATGCAAAATAAAAGAAGAAATACCCAAAGAGAGGTATAAGCCATATAATAAAAATTAAATTTTCTATTATGGAATTTTAAAAATTCTATATAATCATCAGTTGAATATTTTGTTTTATTCTCAAATAATTTATTGCCACTTGCCATTATTAATCTCAATCCTCCAAAACAATTATAACATCTAATAAAAAAATTAGCAATACAAAAATGTTGTAAAAATAGATATAATGTAGTATAATAACTATCATGAGCAATATAGTTGTTGGAGGAAAAAATGTATAAAGAATTTGGAATAAGTGAAAAAATAGAAGAACTTTCAAATGAAACAGAAAAGGAACTAAAAGAAATATTTTATAAAATAGATGAAGATGCGTTATATAACAGTCAAAGAGTGTTAATGTCATTCCAGAAAAACAAAGTTTCTGAAATGCATTTTGGTACATCTACTGGATATGGGGAAGGAGATACTCGGAAGAGACGTAATTGAAAAAATATTTGCAGAAGTTTTAGGTGGAGAAGATAGTTTGGTTCGTAATCAGTTTATATCAGGAACACATGCACTAACAGTCTCACTTTTTGCACTATTAAGACCAAATGATAAAATGCTTGCAATATCTCGGAAAACCATATGATACATTAGATGAGGTAATAGGGATTAGAGAAAATCAAAGCTCATTAATGTCATTTGGAATAAAGTATAAAGAGATAGATTTAAAAGAAAATGAATTTGATATACCAAAAATAGTAGATACTTTAAAAAATGATAAAATTAAATTAATACATATACAACGTTCAAAAGGGTATTCCTCAAGGAATAGTTTGAGATTAGAGCAAATAGAAAATGTCATAAAAGAAATAAGAAAAGTCGATAAAGATGTAATAATATTTATTGACAACTGCTACTGTGAATTTGTAGAAAGAAAAACACCACTTGATGTAGGGGCAGATATCATTGTACGGTTCACTTATAAAAAACCTAGGTGGAGGAATTGCGACAAATCGGAGCATATGCATGTGGAAAGAAAAAATACATAGAATTAGTATCAGAAAGATTGAACCCACCAGGGCAAGGAAAGGAAGTACGGACCATCACTTCGGAGCAAATAAAAGCTTTCTTCAAGGATTATATTTTGCACCACATGTTGTTGCAAGTAGTTTAAAAACAGCTGTGTTTGCAAGCAGAATGTTAGAGAAATTAGAATATAAAGTATCACCCAAATATAATGAGAAAAGAACAGATATAGTACAAATAATAGAATTTGGAGATGAAAAAGACTTAATAAAATTTTGCCAAGGAATACAAAAAGGCTCAGCGATAGATTCTACTGCAGTACCTACACCATATGATATGCCAGGGTATGAAGACAAAATAATAATGGCAAGTGGAAGCTTTGTACAAGGATCTTCAATTGAATTATCATGTGATGGACCTATAAGACCACCATACATTGCATTTCTTCAAGGAGGATTAACATATGAATATGGAAAGTTAGGGGTATTAAAAGCAATACAAGAACTAATAAACAATAAAAAAGATTAAATAGGGGGAGAAAAGTATGGAGAGATTAAAGGAATTAGGAACATGGGTTGTTTTAGTTATAGCATTTTGGTTATTTAGTAATGGAATTATATATTTATGCCTAAATAAGATTGGAAATAATGAGCTGAAAAACGAGAGCCAAACACAAATAATAAATGAAATAAAAAAATAATATTAATATTTGTACAAATCTATTGAAAAAAAATATAACATGTAATATAATTGTAACAAGTTTGTAATAAAAAAGAAATAAACTTGTTACAATTTTTATATAAATAGGAGAAAAGATAGATGTTTACATTTGGTCATGATATTGGTATAGATTTAGGAACAGCAACAGTTTTAGCATATGTAAAAGGAAAGGGAATAACTTTAAGAGAACCATCAGTAGTTGCAGTAGATAAATTAACAAATGAAGTACTAGCAGTTGGACAAGAAGCAAGAAGAATGCTTGGAAGAACGCCAGGCAATATAGTTGCAACAAGACCATTAAAAGATGGAGTAATATCAGACTATACTGTAACAGAAAAAATGTTAAAATATTTTATAAATAAAATATGTGGAAGAACAATATTCTCTCCTAGAATAATGATATGTATACCATCACAAGTAACAGAGGTTGAAAAAAAAGCAGTAATAGATGCAGCAACACAGGCAGGAGCTAGAAGAGTATATCTAATTGAAGAACCAATTGCTGCTGCAATTGGAGCAGGTATTGATATATCAAAGGCATGTGGAAATATGGTAGTAGATATAGGTGGAGGAACAACAGATGTTGCTGTAATATCACTTGGAGGTTCAGTAGTAAATACTTCACTAAAGGTTGCAGGTGATAAATTTGACGAAGCAGTAGTAAAATATATAAAAAGAAAGCACAATGTAATAATTGGAGAAAGAACAGCCGAAGACTTAAAAATAAATATAGGATGCGTATATCCTAAAATACAAGATGTAGAAATGGACATACGTGGAAGAGACTTAAGTTCAGGGCTTCCAAAAACAATAACAATTCATTCTAGTGAAATGCTAGAAGCATTAATAGAACCAGCAATGATGGTAGTAGATGCAGTACACTCAGTACTAGAACGTACACCACCAGAGCTTGTGGCAGATATTAGTGACAAGGGAATATACATGACAGGTGGAGGAGCATTAGTAGATGGTTTAGATAAACTTTTGCAAGAAAAAACCGGAATAAATGTTATGATAGCAAATGATACTGTGTCATGTGTAGCCCTTGGAACTGGTAAAGCATTAGATAATTTGGATGCACTAGATAATGTAAGAAAGAAAAAATAAGGAAAGTGGCTTCGACATATGTGCATTTTGCTTTGCAAATATGCACGAATCAAGGTAAGCCTCTGCATAAGTTATCCGTAATTCGCTTTGCTCAAACGGCTAACTTAACCTTGTTATTCCAGAAATATACTAGATTTTCTAGTAATTTCCTACATAATAAGAAAGCAAATGGGCGATTTAAATCGCCCATTATTAATGTTTAATAACTAATAAAAAGAAAGGGACAAAAATGGAGAAAACGGTAGCAATATATACTTTAGGTTGTAAAACAAATCAATATGAATCAAATGCAATAATTCAAGAATTTATAAAACATGGATATAAAGTTGTTAGCTTTGAAGAATTTGCAGATATATATATAGTAAATACATGCACAGTAACTAATATGTCTGATAGAAAATCAAGACAAATATTAAGACGTGCAAAAAAGAAAAACAAAGATAGTATACTAGTTGCAACAGGATGTTATGCACAAGTATCAAAGAAATTATTAGAAGAAATAAAAGAAATAGACCTAATACTTGGAAATAATGAGAAAAAAGATATTATAAAATATGTACAAGAATTTAGAAAAGAAAGAGAAGAGAAAATTACAGATTTATTTAAAGAAAAGGAATACTTAGAATTTGGAAGAGTGATATATACAGAAAAAACAAGAGCAGTGATAAAAATACAAGATGGCTGTGACAATTTCTGTTCATATTGCATTATACCATATGCAAGGGGAAGAGTAAGAAGCAGAAAGATAGAAAATATAAAAATTGAAGTAGAGCAAATTGCAAAAACAGGAATAAAAGAAGTAGTGCTAACAGGAATACAAATAGCTTCATATGGAAAAGACTTAAATGAAAATATAACTCTTATAGATTTATTAGAAGAAATAAACAAAATAAATCGGAATAGAAAGAATAAGGCTTCGGGTCGTTAGAGCCAAGATTATTCTCAAAAGAGTTTATATCAAGACTAAAAAGATTAGAAAAAGTTTGCCCACATTTTCACTTATCACTTCAAAGTGGATGTAATAAAACATTAGAAAGAATGAATAGAAAATATCGGAAAAGAAGATATAATAGAAGTAGTAAAAAATATAAGAGAAAACTTTGAAGATGCCATACTCACAGCAGATATAATAGTTCGGATTTCCAGAAGAAACAGAAGATGAATTTGAAGAAACATATAATTTATTAAAAGAAATAAAACTATACAAAATACATGTATTCCAATATTCAAAAAGAGAAGGAACAAAAGCAGCTAAAATGTTACGGACAAATTTCTCCAAATATAAAAGAAGAAAGAAGTAAAAAATTAATAAAACTTTCTGATATAGTAGGAGAAGAAATAAGAAATACATATATAGGAAGAAAAGTAGAAGTATTAATAGAAGAAAAACAAAATGATGGATATTGGAAAGGTCATACAAAAAACTATATATATGTCGGAATAAAAAGTAAAGAAAAGGATATAAAAAACAAAATTATTTATGTAACAATAAAAGAAAATAGAAAAGACCAGCTAATCGGAGAGAAATAAAAGATTTACATAACGCTACTTACATTTGACTTTTTCATGAAAAAATAGTATAATATAAATAGTATAGGTGGAGTTTAGCCTTTTATAATAGATGGCGATGGACAAAGTTATTTTATCCTTGCTAAATAAAATGGTTCTTTGACAAGTAAAAAACGCCAAAAGGCGAAGAAAAAAGGAGGAGACTTATATGAAGACAAACAACAAACACAACAAAGGATTTTTTGCACGGATAATCATGGCAATCATGATTATGACAGCAGTCGTAATGACTGACTGCAGCGTGGTTAAGGCAGCTGAGCTGTCGGCGGGTCCCATGCTCGAGGTCATTGGTGATCTTGAGATCGTAATCAAGCGTGGAAGCAACTATGTTGATTCCGGCTGTAAGGTAGTCCAGAATGGTCGGGAACTTCCTGACTTGACAGACAAAGTCGTAACGAAGTATTACGAGATCCGGCAGGTCGAAGGGAAGTGGCAGGAAGTGCTTCTGAATCCGTTCGATACAAAACGGATCGCGAAAGTCAAGATTCGGTACAGCTGTGAAATAGTTGTAAATGGAAAAATTACTACTATAGAAGCAGAGAGAGACCTGGACATCATTGACCAGTATGATCCTAAGTACGATGCTTGGGCTAAAGGGCAGATAGCTGCTCAGAAAGCAGCTGTTGCTGCAGACAAGCAGAAAGGTGTTGTAACCACTTCAGGTAATGCCAATGGAGATGAAAGAGATGACAACAAGCCGAGTGATGACAATAAGCCTGGTAGTGGGAATAAGCCTGGTAGTAGCAACAAGCCTGGTGGTTCCAGTGGCGGTGCTGAAGAAGGCGACGAAGGTGGCGATGGCTCCGGTGGTGGCTCTGGTGAAGTTGGCGGTG
>CAOJZU010000020.1 GCA_948466265.1 uncultured Clostridium sp.
AAATTTTTTTCTTTTACACTTTCTTTTGAAACGTACATAATTTTTACCTCCTAAATTTAATTAAAAAATTGGCTTTTTGTTTCTTGGCTTTCACTTTTGTTAGCCTCTTTAGCGAAATTAGCAGCCATACTAATATCGTCTCCTTCATCTCCTTTGTTTCCATCGGGATCAACTGGCTCATAACCAGATGCTTTTTTCTTTTCAAAGAAATGAGGTGCTTCTTTTTTGTAACCTTCAATTAATTCTTTTAATCCTACTAATGACTTTTTATCATCAGATATTTTTGTTTTATCTTTATCTTTATTTATTAATGAAATTACTGCTTCTCTTGTAAATTTGTCTTTTAATACTTTTGCATCATCTAGACCTTTATTTAGTAAATCATTATAAATATAATCTTCATTTTCTTTTTTAGCATTATCCTCTATTTCTTTAATTTTTTTGTCGTATTCATCTTTTGAAATACTATTCTTTTGTAAATCAGCAATTGCTTTTTCTTTGTCCTCTTTTTCTTTTGTAATAACTTTTTTGTCATTCTCTAATTGTGATTTTTCAGATTGTAAGGTTGTAATCTGAGTATTTAATGCAGCAACCTCTGCACCATTTTTGGCCATAACAGATTCTACTTGTTCATCTGTTAATCCCATTGCCTTTAATTCTTCTCTTTTCATGAGTTCTCCTTTCAATTCAGGCATTCGTGTTTTTATACGGAGCAACGCCTCCGACCTGGTGTTGTTATCGAACAACTTACAAAATCGTAATATATAAAAAATAGGTATGTTAAGTTACATACCTACCTTTATAACTTTGTTATGGTTGTTTAAGAATCCATTTAATCTGCCACTATATCTACAGACACCAAAAAAAGACATATAAAACTATATGCCTTTTAAATAAAATCGCCTTAAATTGTATTTTAGCGGTTCGTTTTTTCGCTATTTCTCGCTATTTTCTAGTATTTCAATCTTTAATATTTCGTTTTCAAAAAGTGAGTAATTTTTATTGTCTTGTTCGTTTAATATATCGATTTCTTCTACTTCTGGTTCATTATCTTCAGCTGGTACATATCCAACAACTTTTCCTATAAATTCTTTACTATTATCTACTTTTATTTTTACTCTTTTACTTAAATATTCTTCTAAATTTTTCATAACATTATCCTTTCTTATATGGAACTATATGAACTCCCGTTTTACTATAATGAATTTTAAAACTGCTTGTTTCTGTTTCTCCTTTTTTAGTTTTTACCACACCTATTTTTTTATTTATTTCTATGATTTCTTTCTTGTCCCATTTTCCATTTTTATCAAAGTTTATTGTACCTTTTCCTGCATATTTATTAACTAAATCTTGTGCTTCTTTGTTAGATATAGTTAGATAACTTTTACTATCAATATAATTGTTGCTACCTCTAATGTGTTTGTCTTGCTTACCAACATCAATAATTTTATTTGTATTACTGATATATTGTTTAACCGCTTCATTGCTAGTTATTCCTTTTGCATCTGCATATTGTGCTTTTAAATTCTTCCATTTGTCTATATTATTATACTTCATTTCTTGAAAATCTGCAAATGTTCTAGGTATATCATCTCCAAGAATATTTTTATATCTTTTGTATTGTTCATAGTCTGATGATTTATTTTTATTCATTTTTACATCAGTTTCAAATGCCTTCTTAGTTGCTGGATCAGAATATACATATTTTTCTAACCATTCATTATATGTAATATTGTTTGGTATATAATATGTTTTTCCTCCAGTATTTCTTGCTGCTCTTTCTCCAAACTCAAATTCATCCTTAAAGTATGGTGCTGTTGTCGTTCTACATCTAATATGATATGGTGGTGCAGTTATTCCTATTTTATAATCTTTCATATCAAATATCTTTCCATCTATTTCTCTACATTCTTCTGATGTTTTAGAGTCTAATGTTGCTATATTTATATATTGTTGTACCCATAATTCATTAAAACATTGTTTTCTTGATGCACTTGCAAAAAATGCTGATTCAGTCATTACTAATCTGCCAGCTTTGTATTGACTTGTATTAAAATCTTTAGCAATTTTTTCTATAAGTTGATCTGCATCTCCTCTTAAAGATTTCTCTAAGTCTTTTTGCAGTGTATCTAACAAAGCTTTTTTATTTTTCCAAATTCTATTTGAGAATGTTTGCTCATCACTTGTCCATGGTCTAGATATAATTTTTTGAATAGTACCTATATCTAAAGTTGCAAATTTAAAGGCCACGTTTGAACCTTTTTGTAATTCATATGCCGTTTTATAATAATTGTCCTTATATGATTCAATAATAAATTCAGTTGTGGTTTCTTGTTCATTATAGTATAATTTTTCAATTTGTTGCTGTATTTGTATTTCTAATGCTTCTAATCTAGAAATATGAACTTTTGCACTTGCATTTTCTAATTCTTTTTTCCAAATTAGATCTATTCCATTTTCTTGACCATATTTTATATATTCATCAATATCCCATTTTAATTCTTTTAGTTCTTGATTATTTAACCACTTTTTAGCTTCTTTCATACTGATTTGATTATTTACTGCAAATCTTACTAACCAGTTATTTATCTCTTTTTTTACTGAACTTAATGTTCTTTCATATGCTTCTTGCAATTCTGTAATATATTTTGCATCATTTAGTAATTGTGCTTTTTCAAGTTCTTCAAATCTTTTAATCCAATATTCTGCATCTCTTCCCATTACTTATCACCAACTTTTGCACCATCTTTATTGCTAGTTGATTTATTGTTATTTAGTTCTTTTATCATCTTATCGTATTCGGATTCTTGTTTTTTCGCCTCTTCTTTTTCTTCAGTTTCAATTTTTTCTTCTTCATCTTCTACATCGCTAACATATGGATGTCTTGATCTAATTGTATATTTACTTATTATTCCCATACTATTTACACAATTCTCAATTAGTTCTTTTTCGTTTACAGTCATAGTTTTATTAAATACAAATTCTATTTCTTTATCAGTATAATCTCTTCCTGTTGTCATCTCTACCCAGTTATTATAGAAGAACATAAAGTATTCTAAACTACTCTTGAATTCTGTTTCTATATTGCTACAATCCAAATCTAAATCCGCATATAATTGTTTTAGTGCAACTCCTGACTCTTGTGTTCCAAATTTTTCACTTTGTGTATCAACTCCAGAACCACCTTCATAAATATCTTTTCTTAATTGCTCTATAAAACTTTTAAATGCTTCTATATTTAATTCTATATTCTTCCTATCATATTCTCCATCATCATCAAGAAATACAGTATTATATGTTGCAAGATTTTTTTGGAAAGTTCCTGCTTCTGATTGATAGTTTTTAACAACATTAACTCCATCTGGTGCTTCATAAATGGAATCTCCTGTTCTAGAACATAATTCATCATAACAATCAATAAGAGACTTCAGTAAATGAATTAATGGCATTTCATCCCCATTATATTTAAAATAAATAAAAGGTATTTTGGTCCATTTATGAAGTGTATCTCCAATTTTAAAGTGTGCTAAAACACTAATTCCATGTGAATCTTTTCCTATTACTAAATCTTGTCTTTTTTCTACTTCTTCCACATCTTCTATTAATGTTGCACCATCATAAATAAGATATCTAACTCCATCTAAATCCCAATATTCTACTTTTGTTTTCTTTTCTCTTTCTGTTTCACTTGTATATACCTCAACATCATAAGTCATTATTACCGCATCTAATATTTCATGTTCTTCATCTTGCCATAATGGGATTATTCTTGTTGCATACCTTAATCTTGCTTTTAAATCTCCATTGTTATCAATATATATTTGCCACCAACTTATACCTCTTTTTACTGCTTCTATCAATGTATATTTAAGTCTTTTATGCATTTTATTATTAAATAATGTTTTTAAAATTTCTTTGTATTCTTCATCTTCTTTTTCATCTTTTGCTATTACTTGTTTTATTGTTGGTTTTTTTCTTAATAAATATCCAGCTTTTTGATTTATCATTTTATATAGTATTGGATGTTTTAATATATAATTCTTAGAATGAGGTGCAATTTCTTCAATTCCATCTTTATTTATATATGTTCTTTGCTTTTTCTCAATATCGCCTTCATTTTTAAAATATTTGCTGCCTTCTATCATTTCCTTATATGTATTTGATTGTTTAAAATCATTTATTTGTAAATCAATAAATTTAGATAATTCCATGCCTTTTTTTGCTCCTTCAGCAATTATCATCTTTATTTTATCCATTTCTGTTATCATTTTAACTCTCTCCTTATTATACGAAATATGCTCCCCTCTTCTTGTTAGGGAATAGTGTTTGTAATAAGTATCTTAGTGCATCAAGTGCGTGGTCATTTTGTTTTATAGGTTTGTCCTCTCCTTTTTCTTGTGCTTTTTCGTCCCATATATATGAATTAAATTCTCTAATTATATTTTTACATCTTTCTTCTACAATATGGATTCTTTCTTCGTCTAGCCAATTTAGGACTAAGTTAATTCCATCTATTACTGCATTATCTGCTTCTTTTACTGCTATTTTATTTTGTTTAAACAAATTAATTAAAGATGTTGCACTTGGATCTATAATAACCTTTCTGATATCTATATCTTTAATTAGATTCTTATAATCTTTAAGAAACATATTATCAGTTTTTGTGATTTTTTCTTCTTGACCATTTTTATTCTTTTTTACTCCTTTGTTGTAATATTCATCTAATATCCACACATGAGGTTTTCCATCTATGTATTTTATTCCACATAATAAAAACACCTGTGGATTTACGATTCCATAATCAGATGTTACATAAAAATAATCAAATTTGTTTGGAATATCTTTTACTTTAACACAATGTTTTGATCTATCAAAATTAGGATATATAATTCCTTCTGCTAATACCCATAATCCTAAGATAAATCTTTGATAGAACACCCCTATGAACATTTTTTTATATCTATCTTTTACCTCTTCAGATAAACTTAAATTATCATCCATTGTAAAATGTAAATATATTATTCCTTTTTCTTTTGCTTTATCAATCCAGTTTACTTTAAACCAGTGATTTGGTCCTTCTGGGTTGCAGTTAAACCAGTATTTCGAACCCTTTACAGAACATCTTGCTAATGCTTGGTTTACAAATGACTCTGGCATCAATGCAACTTCATCCAAAAATACTCCTGCTGCTGTAATACCTTGTACCAGGTCTTGACTTCTTTCATCTTTACCACCAAAGATATAGAAATAATTAATTATTTCTCCTTTTGATATTTCAACTAAATTATCTGACCTTCTATCTTTTATATGGTATCCTTGTACTCTTAACATTAACTTTAACCAGAATAAAACATTTCTTCTAAATGCTCCTACTGTTTTACCTGCCATAATAAAATTCTGTCCATTAAATTTTGTCATTGCCCATAATACAAATGATAATGACATAGACAATGTTTTACCTGCTCTAATACTACCATCAGCAATTATTCCGTTTTTATCTTTAGTTGGACTTTTGTCATTCCACCATGTTAATACTTTCTTTTGCTTTTTACTAAATTTTTTAAACTTGAATACAGTACCATTTTTTATTTTTTTTCTTAGCATTATTGCATTTTGCATTACTTGTTTTTTTAGATTAGAAATTCTTTCATCCAGAGTTAACTCACTCTTGTTTTGATTCTTGTTCTTCATCATAATCATCCCATGCACTTTCTACACTATCATCAAGTGCTTTTATAAAACTATCGTCCTTCATATTTTCTGGATCATTAGTTCCTTCTTTTGCAATTTCTCTTTCTAATCTAATCAATTCTAATTCAAGTTTTCTATCATCATTTTCTATTTTATGATAACTATCTAAATATCTTCTTTTTGCCTCTTGTACTCTAGTCAGCGCCTCTTCTAGTCGCTGTATTATATTTATGGTACTTTCTGCTTCAGTAGTTGTTAATGTTCCGTTGTCTCTATAAGTGACATTATTAGATGAACTTTTTGACATCCTTACAATGCTCATTTCTTTTCCATCTTGCATTTTTTTTATTTTTTCTAGTATTCTTCTTTCTCTAATTGATAATATTTTTATTTCAGACATTATTTGATATTTTTTGTCATATAGTTCCTGTTGTTTCATAATTGCTTTTTCTTCGTCTGTCAGTAAATCATCATATATTGTTTCATATTCTCCAGTTTTTAGTGCTCTTGTATTTCCTTTCTCTGCTCCAGGACCACCTTTATTTCCCTTTGCATTTTGATTTCCTTTTTTTACTTTACTTAGATTACTATCTCTTTTCCATTGCTTCTTTTTTGCAAGATAAAGAACTTCATTATAAGTGACACCATGTTTTTCAGCAATTTGTTTGTAGGTTTTTCCAGACATATAGTCTCTTTTTATTTTAGAAATTTTGTTACTATCTTCTATCACCTCATATCACCCACCTACCTTTTATCTAAAATTGCCTCTTTATTAGTTAGAGTTTCCCATCGCTTTACTATAACATCACAATATTTTGGATCTAATTCCATAGAATAACAGCTTCTATTTAATTGTTCTGCTGTAATAATAGTGCTACCACTTCCTCCAAATAAATCCAATATTATGTCATTTTCTTTACTAGAATTTTTTACTAATCTAGCAATTAGATCTATTGGTTTCATTGTTGGATGTAATGCACTTTGTTTTGGCCTGTCACATTCTAATATTGTACTTTGTGTTCTATCATTAATGAAATAATGTGCTGCACCTTCCTTCCATCCATATAATATCGGTTCATGTTGCCACTGATAGTCTTGCCTACCCATTACAAAACAATCTTTTTTCCAAATCAAACATTCTGCTAACTTAAAACCTGCATCTTTAAATGCTTTTCTAAAATTAAGTCCTTCAGTATCTGCATGAAACACATATATAGATGCTCCTTCTCTTGTAACATCAAACATATTCATAAATGCTTGTTTTAAAAATTCATAGAATTGACTATCATTCATATTATCATTCGCTATTTTTAATGCATCTACTGTTTTTCCAACATAATCTACATTATATGGTGGATCTGTAAGAAGCATATCTGCCTTTTGTTTATCCATAAGGCGCATAACATCTTCTTTTTGCGTACTATTTCCACACATTAATCTATGTTTACCAAGTATCCAAATATCTCCTGGTTTTGTAATAGGTTCTTCTATTTCTTCATAAGCTGAATCTATATCGAAATCATCTTCTTTACTTCCATTCATATCCTTTAACATTTCATCTACTTCATCGAAATCAAAACCCGTTAAGTTTGTATCAAAATTTTGTAATTTTAATTCTTGTAATAATTCCTCTAATTTTTCTTCATCCCAGTCACCCTGTATTTTATTTAGCGCAATATTTAGTGCTTTTTCATTCGTTTTATCTAAATCTACTACAATACATTCTAATTCTATAAATCCTAATTCTTTTAAAACTTTTAATCTTTGATGTCCTCCAATAACTGTCATATCCTTATTTATTATTAAAGGATTTACAAATCCAAAGTTTTCTATACTATTTTTAATCTTTATATATTCTGGATCATTTGGCTTTAAATCCTTTCTTGGATTATAAGTAGCAGGTATTAATTTATCAATTCTAATTGTTTGTATATTCATTTAATCACCTTCTTTTATATTTTATCTAGCAATTGCTGCTTTATTTGTTCAGCAATTTTCTTCATCATAATTGGTGGTACACTCATGCCACATACATATTGCACATTCATTCCCATAAAATCATAGTCTTGTGGAAATGTTTGTATTGTAATAATATCTTTATCACTTGCATATCCTGGTACATCATATCTTAATGGAGGACTTCCACCTGCTGCTATTGTTGCTGGTGTTCTATCATCTTTTAAATATTGAGTATTAAAACAACTTATTTTTCCTTTTTCTGTTCTTTTTATTGTGTCACTCAATTTAACATCTCTTGCTATTCGTTTTTTCCATCTTTCATATGTTAGTGTATCCTGGTTTAATTCTTTATAGTTGCTATCTTTTATTTCTGCATATTTTATTGGTTTTTCATTAAATTCTAATTTTATTTTTGGAAAATTTATATTTTTGTTAACTGCAATAAAGAATAATCTTTCTCTTCTTTGAGGTACTCCCATCTTTGCAGCATTTAGCAAAAACAATTGTGTATTATATCCAATTTCATTTAGTCTTTTAATTATTAAATTTACATATCCTCTTGCATTGCCCTGCATTAATCCTTTTACATTTTCAGCAACTATTATTTTAGGTTTCAATATATTGGCCAGATCTATAAATTCAAAAAACAAGTCATCTAATACTTGACTTGTTTGACCTTCTCTAAATTTTTTGTTCTTTCCCCAGTTTTTTTCTCTTTCTCCACATAGTGAAAATGTACTACATGGAGGACTACCATCTAATATATCTAAATCATATAATTCTGCAGGTAATTCTTTTAATTTATTCATTTCTTGAATACCCATACAATAATTATATTTAGGATGATGGTTTCTTACATAGATATCATTTATTTTTTTATCGATCTCACAATTTCCAATAACATCATATCCTGCTAGTTTATATCCCATAGTAGAACCACCACCACAAGCAAAACATGAAAAAACTTTATAATTATTCTTTGGTATATTTTTTATATCTTTTAAATACCATTCATATTCTTTCATCTTATTCCACTCCTTGCTGTCCATCTACATCAAATACAAAACCACATTTTGGACACTTGCATTGGAATTTATCGTCATTGAAATCGTTTAAATCTATTTCTGCATTATCATTCATAGTTTCTTCTGTTTCTTTAATAAGTTTGTTTATTTCTTTTTCTTCAAAACCTGTGATTGATAAATCAATATTGTTATTTTCTAATTCATTAAATATGCTTTCTAACTTTTGATAATCCCATTCTCCAGATATCTTATTAAGTGCTATGTTTAATAATTTTTCTTTATTCTTGTCAAAATCAACTATTATACAATCTATATCTTCATATTTTAGATCTTTTAAGACTTTAAGTCTCTGATGTCCACTTATTACTGTCATATCTGAATTAACTATAATTGGTGTAACATATCCAAATTCAATAATACTATTTTTTATCTTTTGGTATTCTTTGTCTTTTTCTGTTAGTTCTTTTCTGGGATTGTATGCTGCCATTTTTAAATCCCCTATTTTTAATTTTTTTAGATTCATTTTGTTTTCCTTCTTTCTTAAAACATTCAACTTGCTTATAGCAATTTTTACATTCTCTTCTCATACACATATCATATTTCATATCAAATACCTTCTTTTGCATAAAAAAAGAACCTGTAAAAACCGATTTACAAGTTCGTTTTATCTATATTATTTCAAAAAATAAAAGGGGATTTATTCTTTTAAACATATTTTTTGATGTTATTATTATAAATTATTGACAATGACATGTCAAGGACAAGTTTTGGACAAATTTTGTTATTCAAAAATTACATTTTTCTTATCCCATCAATACCAAACATAAGCACTGCAATTTCTTCGATTGCTGAATTTGCATCTCTTCTAATTTGTCTCTCACTTATATGGTATTTTTCGGACATCATATTTATTTTTGGTTTATATTCTCCAACAACATACAAGTCGTTTAGAATGTGGGCTTTTCTCTTTTTTTCTTCATTTTTACTTTGGTCCGCTTCGTATAAATAAAATTTTATAATTCTTTTTATATGCGTTAATATAATCTCTGTTCTTTTTTTCGATGCCAATATAGATTGAACTACGGTTACCTCATCATAAGATTGACAGAATAGTTTATCTAATACCTCTTCTACCGTTGCAGTTTCTAAATCCTTTTCAGTAAAAGTTGCTTGTTTACAAGCCTTTACAAAATTTCTATAATTTTTAAATAATAATCTTGTATTTTTTATCTTAATATCATATGTTATTTTTTCTTTCAATCTTTCTTCATTTTTTGCTTGTTCAATCCCCTTTTTTATTCCTTTTGCTACTCCTTCAGTAACAAGTTGTTCTATTAATTCTAATAATTTACTTTCTCTCTCAGAAATTTCTATTTTATCCATACAAAAACCTTCTTTCTTCTTAGGTAGATTGTATGCTATGAACCTTAATAAATTATAATTCTATGACCTTTGATATGTATTACAATATTTCCTATTTTATTTTTGATACATTTTCAATTCTCTTACTAATGTATCTATTGCTTCGATATATCCATAACTATCTGTATTATCTTTTCTTACCTGGATATACTGCTTATTTTTCATCTTCTGTTTTAGTTCGTTTGCCTTTTTTATTGCTTCCTTTGTTTCCATCTTCTGTACTTGCCTCCTGTTCTTTTGGAATGTCCATATATAATTGTTTTTCAATAAAATTCTCCCAATATGGACTATCTGTAAATGTAACCTCAAAGAACATTTGATTATTTTGATTTCCTAATACAGATTGATAACCATTTAATACTCTCCATTTTTTCTTTTGTGCATCCCATAAAGGTTTGCCTATTAATAATAATATTTGGACCCATCCTAATTTTTGATTAGTTACTATTTGATTTTCTTCATTGTCAATTTTTTTAGGAATTCCACTTGTTTCTGTCACATTATCTTTTTTCTTTGGCATTTTCTTTACCTCCGTTCATATTATTCTTTAAAATAAGCCCCATTCTGCAAATTTCTCAAATCCACCTTTTGTTTGGATGTATTTTCTTGCTTGTTCTACTATTTCTTCATATGGTTTTCCATCTACAAATTCATCTCCAATAGCACAACTTAATTCTACTGGTTTTCCTATTTTCTGTGCTTTCATAAACACATATATATTTATGCTTACATCAGCTTTTGACAAATCTTTTCCGTGTAGTCCGTCCTCCTGTAATGCTATCTCCCATATCACTTCCTAATTTTCTATTTGTAGCTCCAGTATCAACATTTGTTCCACCTATCCAATCTCCTAATGGATTTATTATTGCAGTTGGATAAATACTTTTTAATTCTTCTGTTTTTGCATTACTCTGACATATAATTACTTTATTTTTTGGCATATCTAATATATATTTACCATCACTATTATACTTATTATAAATTTGATGTGCTAAATAACTTATTTGCTGTTGTTCTTCTGTTAATGGCATTCCTTTGAATATTCCATTATCCCCACATCTTACTTTTCCTTTTTGATTATTTGCTAAATATTCATCTTGTTTTGCTGCTATTATTTCTATTGCAATATTATTTGTTCTAGTAATTCTATATACAATCTCAAATATATCTGTTTCATTATACTTAACAGAACTTTCTATTATTATTTTGCAATGTCCATGTCCTATTAATACTTCAACTGCTATTTTAGGATTTTCTTGTAGTTTATATCCTAAATCTACTATTGCACCTGCTATTCTATCTGCTATTTTATCTGGATGATCCGGATTTACTTTTTCTATCATTTTACTTTCCTCCTAATATTAAATTTAATTTGTTATCAATATTTTTGAATACTACCATAAAACTATCTTGACTTGAAAAGAAATTTACACTCATTTGCACTATTGTGTTTTTTAGTCCTTCTATTTGTTCTGTATGTTGTTTTTGTAATGTTTTTATAGCAAATTCGTGTTGTTGTTTTAGTTCCTTATTTTCTCTTCTTAATTTGCAGAATTCATCAAATCTTACTTCTTCTAGCTTAGAAATGTTTACTTCTTCAAGTAAACCTACTGCATCTAAATCATAAATGAACCTGCCTTTTTTCTCTATATATCCTACCCATTCCTGATCTGCTGCATCTTGATACAATCTTGTTTTTATAAGTCTATCATCTTTGTTAATTTCAATAGTTTCAAAATATGTCCATCCTTTATTTGTATCTTTCATCACTCTCTTTGAGTAATTTCCTTGTTTGTCTTTTTCATATCCAAATTGTTCTAACTCCTTTAAATCTCTTTCAAATTTAATTCTATACATTTTCATTTACCTCCATTTTTAATATTTTTAATAACTGCATCCAACATTCTTTATCACACTCATCACCATAACTAATTGGATGTTCTATATCTCTAATTATTACTTGCTTGTCCTTATTAGTTATGAGATGTAAGTTATTTTTTATGAACTCACAGGTCCATTGAACCATGTATGTTCTTCTTCCTAGTGCATATCTTTCTGCTCCTACTATCATTGCACTTATATCTTCTATTTTCCCATTTAAATTCACTTGCATATTCTTTTCCTTTCTACTGTTCATTACTGTTCAAAGCTGTTCAATTTTCTAATTGCCTCTTCCAATTTTTCATTATCAAATCCAGTATTAAAGTTAGTATGTATAATGTGTTTTTCTTCAAATTGTTCTACAATATCTTTTATTTCATCATCTAAAATTAAATAATTATCTGCTTTCCCATATTGTTCATCTTCAAGAAAATCCTTTATTTCTAGTCCTCTTTTTCCACTACTTAAACTTATCGTAGTTGCAAATATTCGCATTCCATATTCTGCAAGTCTTGAATTTACTATTCCAATATCCACTTGGTTTAATCGCCATGTCGAACTTAATACTATTTTTACATTATAATTTTGTTTTTGTAATTCCTGGTTCAATTTCATCAAATTACTTAAACATTTTGGATCAAAAGGAAAACAGTTCATACTCATAATTCCTTTTACTTTATGTCTTTCAAAGCACTCATTCCAGTATTTCATATTGTTTAGTACACCATCTATATCTAAAAATATATAAAATAATTTTTCTTTTTTCGTTTCATCATAATAGCATCCAGGGCATCCCATTTTTTCTACTTGGCAATGTTGCCACTCTTTATCAGTACATTTCATTCTTTCGTACCTCCTTCACATCTAAATTTATAATCACTACACTCATAATTTTAATATGTATATGTACTATGTTTATCACACCATACAATGCTAGGATTTTTTTCTTTATATCCACAATTATACTTGCAATTATTACAAGTGCCATCATCTATTATTTCTTTTCCTGTTGGGAATTCAATTATCATTTATTACCATTCCTCCACATCAAGATTATATCTTTCACATATTTCTTTAGATACTTCTGCTGTTTTTGCTAATGTCCTTAAAATCTCTATTTGTGCTTCTATAGGAAGTTTCATCATATTTTTTGTAACACAATTTGAATATTTTACATTGTCTTGTATAGTAAGCTGTAAATTAAAGTATTCGTTTTCTCGTGCTTGATATGCATCTCTTATACTATTGGCCATATTCACTAAGAATTTTTGAACTTCTTGCTTTTTTGTTTTTTGTTTTTTAGATTCTTCTTTTTGTTTCTCCTCACTTAACATTCTGTACCTCCAATATTTTTAAAATCTCTAGTATGTAGTATTCTTTTCCGCTTCTCTGCTCCCCATTCTTCTTTGCCTTGTCCTCTATAAACATGACAATAGCATATAATACTTGGACTGTCTTTTTTGTAGCCATTTCTTAATTTTACATGTCCGTATTGCTCTACATTTTTATTGTTAAGCAAATATTCTAAACCTACACCCCATGATATTTGACTTCTAAAAAGCCTACTTGCCCAATATGGTTTTATTTCTCTGTATTCTTCTTTCTTTTTTCCTGATTTAATCATATCAAACCATTGCTTTTTTATTGGTAATACTAACATTTATCATTCCTCCTTGTGAATGAATATTCTCTTAATTTATCATCACTAAATTTAATATTATTTGGTGTTACTTCCTCTATTTGACCATTTTCATATTCTACTATTCCTACTTCAAATTCCTGTCCTAGTAAATTTTTTGTATGTACCCATCTATGAAATAATGCTTTTTTACGATTTATATAACATGGCCTTAATTCTTGTTTTATTACTATATCATTAAAACTTGCCATTTATTCTTCCTCCTTTTCCGCTTCAATGTTAATTGTTTCAATAACTTTTTGTACTGCTAATGGTGTGTATTGTATTTCACTTTCTCTAAATGCATTAGTAACTATTTCAGCATCATTTCTTTGCATTCCACAGCCCATTAGTAACTTTTTAAATCTTTTTCTTGTAATTTTATTTAATCCATGCATTTTAAGAATTTGTTTTACTTTTTCTTCTGGGATTTCAATGGTCATTGATATTTCTCCACTTGTCATACCTTCTACTCCATATTTCATAGCATCTATCGCATCATCTTCGTTGCTTTCTGCAACACTTATATCAATTGCTTTAAGTCCTTTTGGTTCTTCATTTTCATTTGTTTGCACAAAGACCTTTTCTGGTACTAATTCACTATTTTCTGTTGGCATATTATTTCTCCTCTCCTAAAATTTCTTTGTATGCTTTCTTGCATTTTCTTCCTTCTATTTCAAACAACACTTTTGCAAAATCGACTTCACCATTTTCATCAAAATACTCTTTTATTATCATAAATAGTGGAAGCTGTCCTTTACCCCTAAAACTAAATATAATTCCGGTCTTTTCTCCTTTTATTTCTAATGATGGCATATTGTTTCTCCTTTCTATTTAATAGATTCTATATTTCTATACACATCGTTTAAAACATCGAGTTCAATTTCTAAATTGTTCGTTAATTCTTCTTGAATAGGTCCATCATGTCTTATTTTCCATAACTTATTACTTTTTTCTCTTATATCATTATGTAGTTTTATTTTATAGTCTTGTAATTGGTTATAAAAAAAGTATTTAATCTTATCTCTTTGCTTTTCTCTTTCCCTATTTAAGCCTCTTACCATTCCATAATACAATTGCTGATCTATTCCATCTATTAACTTTTGCTTTCTTGCTTTTTTCTTCAGATAAAGATATTTACC
Organism: uncultured Clostridium sp.; assembly: GCA_948466265.1. The sequence continues at coordinate 14,799 of CAOJZU010000020.1, forward strand.
ATTGTAACTATAGACACCTATTTCTTTTGGTATCTCATTTCTAATCTGTTCATATAATTCATCTGGCATAAGATAATAATTATAATTTCCTACAAAACTTTTAATTGCTTTACTATGGAAATCTGATTTCGTAATCTTTATTTCATAGCAAACCCATCCTTTTTGAGAATTCAACTCTAATATATCTACTATTTCTGTTCTTATATGTTTTCCCTCAACTTGCATATATCTAGGATTTGTATGAAATTCTTTAAGAGAAACATTTGCAGGCATGTCTTTAATCCATGCTCTTTCAAAACTACATTCTGGACACATAAACACTCCCATTTTAGAAAATTGCTTTAATGCTTGATTTTCTATTTCCAATGTTAATTCACTTTTACTCATTCTTCATCATCCCTTGCTACTTGTAAAATACACATGATTCCAATACCTATTAGAACTCCTATAAATAGTCCACCTATAAAACAACTAATCATTTGTCACACCTACTTTCCATATATGTTATATATATATACTGTTTCTCTTAATGAATCCAATTCTATATACTGGTCTCTTATCGTTACTTGTTGTTCTTCTATTTGCTGTTCTAGAGTATCAATATAATCTTGTTTTTCGTTGTTTTGTTTTGCTAATTCTTTATTTATTGCCATACATCCACTTGCAAATCCTAGTATAAAAGATAACAATACCACTAATGCACCCTTTATGCTTTCATTCCTAGCATACATTTCCTTATCATAATATTTTGTTTTCATTTGTTTCCCTACCTTTCTATAAATTTTTTTCCATTGCACCACATATAATTTTCTGTTGGACAAAATTCATCATAAACATCTGCAAAATCTTCATGTTCTTCACAATACATATCTCCATGTTCCACATACATACAATGTTCGCATAATTCACAAGTTATATTTTGTTTATTTTTATATCTTTTTCTTTGTACTGGTTTTGCCACTTTTTCTTTTTCTCCTTTCCTGTGCTCTCCTTTCAGATCTATTTCTTGGTTTTGGATTTTCTGCTTCATACAATGCTTGTAATTTCAATCTTTGTTCTTCCGTTGGCTTTATTTCAGTATATTCCATAATTACTCCTTTTCTATTAGATTTTTCGCCCAATATAATTGATACATTGGTTTCTTTACTTTGTTGTTACAGTAATCGCTTACCGTTTGTCTGCTAATAAATAATCTATCTGCTGCTTCTCTTGTTCCTTTATATATTTCTTTTATCGCACCTTCTTCATCCAACATAACAATTGCTTGTCTATGTGATTGCCAGCCTGTCCTTTTCCCTGCTTCTGATCTTGTAGTAATTTCTAAATTTGACAATCTGTTGTCTGATATAATTCCATTTTTATGGTATACTACTTCATCTTGTACTAACTTTCTATTAAAAGATTCCATAACTAATTTTGCCACATTATAGTCTTTTCCTTTTCCCTCAATAGTTAATTTAATTATCTGTAAGGCGCCTTTTCTAAATGTTTTTAAATATCTATAATTATATTTATAAAATTTTCTAACTCTACCATAGTTACTTACTTCATATTTTGAATTTAATATACTTTTCCAAGTTTCATTTTGATATACTAAATCTTTATCTTTAATCATTTTCACTTACCTTTAATATTTTTCTGTATCATTACCATAATTATTTTCTGTTTTTTCTATCCATTCTTTCATTGCTTGCACTATATCTTCTCTATTTGCATTTGACACATACATCATTTGTCCTGGATTATTAAATGCAAAACTCAAAACAACAAATCCAAAACCTTTTGGCAATTCATTATTTACTTTTTTTGCAATACTCTGTAATCTCCCTTTTACTATTTCTTCAATTTCTTTTTGCTCCATAATTCTTACACCTCCTTAATTTTCAGATTATATTTGTCTTCAAATACTTTCTTTTTAGTGATATATTCTTTCGTTTTAAATCCTTTTACATCAATAACTTCTGATGAACCATCGTTATTGAATATTATAAAATCTGCTTTATATTTTAATCCTGGTGCTAGTATAAATATAGGCTGCAAACAAAAACCTTTGATGTCTCCGCCCTGCAGCCTTAATTTTAAATTGCAATAGTAATCCGCTTCTTTTTTGCTATCGAATGTATGCCCATCTACAGATGTTTTTACTGCACCATATTTACTTTTTTTATTTCCTTTTTGCTGATATTCTCTATATTGATCTATTGTCCAATGTTCTTGATTACTCATTTATAACACCGTCTTCTTTTTCAAAACAATATGGTTTTATTTCTGCATGATAACAGCAATCTCCTAAATATTTACTACTATCATTACAACACATTCCGTTTATTCTCCACTTACATTCTTCCATACTCTCTATTTCTTCTAAATATGTACCATCACTATTTCTACTTAAAAATCTACTCATCTTTTCCCTCACAAAATACACAATCTTGGCATTCTCTTATTTCTTCGTCTATATAACTACTACTTGTTGGAACATCACAATTTAAATATAATGCTTCTTCACATTCTTTTTTATATCGACTACAGTACATTTAAAATCGCCCCCACGTTTCAACTTGTTTATATGCTGTTCTCATTCCACTATTTTTATTTAACATTGGTATGATTTCATTTATTTCTGGAAATTCCTTTTTTAATGATTCCGCAACATCTATTAGAGTTTTTACCATTTGTGCCATTTCAATTGGTCCACCATGTCCCTGTACAATAGATATTGGTGCTTCTTTGAATTCTTTTGTTATTACAACTTCACAAGTCAAACAGTCATTACTTGCTTTAATTCTATTTATCCTTTGTGTTTCTTGTATTTTTCTAAAATCATCCATAATTATTATTCCTCCTTCTTGACCTTTGCACATTTTAGGTCCTTTAATATTCTAGGTGTATATTTTCTATTTTCTTGATTGCTTTTCAATGTTTCTATATTTTTTATAGTTGCATCAGTTTCTGCACAAATACCTTTTGTTATAAACTTACTGGTGTATGGTTTTATGGTATTTATTAAATCAATTTTATCTTTTATTATTCTTCTTTCTTGTAATACTTTTTCTAACTTTGCATATATTTGCATTCTTTCAATAGCATTCAATTTACTTAATTCTATCTCGTGTAGAAGGTCATCTCTTTCTCCTTCTTTGTTATACAATTCTGCACTTAATTTCTTTTCTGTTTCTTCCATGTCATAAAAGAAATATTTTATATTTTCTAGCAGTTCTAATGACTGCTGCATATCTTCAATTATCATAATTATTCCGCCTTTCCTTTGTATATTTTTTTCTAGGTTGTGTTTGTTTCTAAAAATCGTTAATATAAGTATAATTTATTGTTTTGTATTATGTTTACCATTCAATAATTTTAGTTTTACAAGCATATCTACAAGTTCTTGTATTGTCTTACATTTTCTTAATTCAATAAATATTGCATCTGAATATGCTTTGCAACCTATTACAAATCCTATTATAAAAACTAATATATAAATCATAATTCCTCCTACATACTTATGTGCATTCCTGTTCTTTCTTTATAGTGGTTACAAGTTTCAAATAAACCTCTAGGTTGTCCGTTTAATAGACAATGTGGAAAATCACTATTCAATGTAGGAACACACCATTCACAATTTTCACAAATTTTTAATAGCCTTGAAACTAATTCATTTTCTTTTACAGCCATATTATCCTCCTTCATAGTTAGACATTTCATCTATTATTGTATCTACATCGTATTGTGTACTTAATTCTGTTTGATCTAATGCTGATAATATACATTTTTTAAAATATGCTTTTGGTATTTGTATTCGTGATTTTGTATTTGCAATAGCAAAATTCTTTAATCCATATAATAATTTTTTTGAATTGATTTCTTTTATCTTTTCTCTAGTATCTGGATGCATATACATTTCTTTTAATATTTCTGTTATTTCAATAGAAAGTTCTGGAGAAAGAATATGCATTTCACAATTAGATATCAGCATATCAAATTCCATCTTTTCCATCTCATCCATCATATTATCCAAATTTTTATTTTCTTGTGGTTTGTGATTAGATGGATAAATAGATTTCATTTCCTTTAATTTAATTTTATTTAATTTAATTTGATTTGATTTTATTTGATTTAATTTGCATAATTTTGCATATACATTTTTCAATTTTGCATTGCTTTTGTATCGTTTTTTATATGCACTTGCATTGCATTTGCATATTTTTTTTATGCTTTTGCATTGTTTTGCATTATTTTTCGTTTCTTTTTCCTTTTGCTTTTCTTTATTCCATCTTGCATTTGCTGCTTGACTTCTTTTTTCTTTTAAAGTCTCATATTTTTCCATTCTTCTTAGTAGACTAGCAGACCAAAAAGATTTATTATCAGCATTAAAGAGTCCGTTGCCACTTTCGTTATCTGTATATTCATTTATACAATCTTGCAAATAACTTTCTACATCAATAGTTGTGCCTGTTTGCATTTTAATTGCCCTATATGTATTTTTATTAAGAGGTAGTTTATATGTTGCTTCATTTCGTAGCAATTCAAGTATGGCCCAAAATAATCCATAACCTTCTAATCCATAATCACATCGCATTGCTAATATTTTTGGATCTGATAATGCATTTGCATCGTGACTAAAATAATAAACATCTTTCTTTGTGACCATACTCCTACCTCTCCTTTCCTTTACTATTCATAATTGTATCCATAGAAATTTGCTGATTCTTATATACATCTTCTAAATATTTCTTTTCACATATTGGTCCAAATCCTCTTTGAATACTTTTCCATGTTTTTAATTCTTTATTGCACATTCTACAATTAAATGATGTATCTTTTACATCTGGACATTTATTTAATGCTTTTATTGCTAAGTTAATGGCTTTTATATCATTTAAATAAATTTCATCTAAATCATTATTATGTATGAAACTTAGCCTGTCCCTTTTTAATGATTCCAGTTGCATTGTTGCTTTTACACTATTCATAATATCCCTCCATCAAAATGGATATAACTTTAGTTCAATATCTAGTCCTGGTTGTGCAATAATAGTTTGTATTCCTGTCTGTTCATATATCTTGCTTTGCATAATTCCTTGATTTGAATTGTCATTTGAAAGGTGGCAAAGTACGATATTTTTGGTGTACTTTAGATCGTTAGCTTGTAAAAACTTCAGTACATTTTCCAAACTAAAATGGCTTTCTAATAACCTGCTATATCTAGTTTTATTTATTACTCCATTTCCCACATTTTCTTTTGCAATTTCTGTATTATAGTTGCACTCTAAAAGTAAATAATTTAATTTACTAAACTTGTATTTTATATAATATGTATCTGTAGCATACAGCAATTTTTCGCCAGTTGGCTTATATTGTATTAGAAATCCTAATGGCTCTGCTGCATCGTGTTGTGTGTCAAATGGTAATATTATAAAATTACCTATTTCAAATTGCTTTAATGCTTCTATTATCTTAAACCTATGACCTGTTAACTTTAGCTTTTGAAAAGTCCCTGTTGATGCATATATATTTATTCCATTTCTAGCAAAGTCAGGAGCATATTTTAAGTGGTCCATATGTTCATGTGTAACCAACACACCTTTTATCCCTCTAAAGTTATATTCAAGTTGCTTCTGTACCTCCTTAAAATTGATACCTGCATCTAATATCAATTTATCTGCTTGTGAGGCTTCTATCAGGTAGCAGTTACCTGATGAACTGCTACCTAATACTTTTAGTTTCATTAAAACGCTGGTTTTTCTTCCTTTGGATCTTTTTCATTTACTGATGCAGCATCATCTTTTTCATTTTCTTTTTCAACTATTTCTTCGTTTTCTTCTGCTGGTGATTCTTCTATATCAATTTCTTCTTTATTTGCATTTTCCTCAATTTCTTTACTAACCGCCTCTTCCTGGCTCACGATTATATAATCTTCTGGATTTAATTCTATTGCCTCTTCTGCAGTATAAAATCCCATTGTTAAATCACTACAATGTAGTCTTGCAAAGAAACTTACAGCTCTATATCTAATCATTACTTCAGGCATTGTTTTCCACTTACTTCCTGCCTTATTTATCCAGCCTTCCTTTTCAGCCATTTCCATTGTGATCCATGGTCCATCTAGTCTATTTCCATCATTATCTAAAACATATGCCCTGCATTTCATATCAGGTTTTCCTTCGTTTATCATTTCATATTGTATATTTGTTTTGAATTTTTTACTTGCATTTATTGTTGCACTTAAAAACTGACTACTCCAAGCTGGCCTGCCATTTACTATGTATAAGTTTTGCATAACCATTAAAGGGTTAGCATTTAGTCTATTTGCCACATCTATTGCTATAACAATATTGGCTGGGTTATTATAATAATCTTTTGGAATAATTGTACTTTTTGCTAGTGCCTCTGACATCCTATATACTTGTGCAAAGTCCCCAACACTTTTGAAAGCGTCAAACTTTCTTAATTCATTATTTTCTGTTTTTACTAATTCTTTTTCTTTACTCATAATTAATTTGTCCCCCTTACAATAAATTTCATTCCAGTTCTATCTTCGTTTTCTACTTTTACTGTACAAAAAGCGGGTATACATACTAAATCAATACCACCTGCTGCTACATACGATCTAGTAATAGCGATGGCCTTTATTGCTTGATTTATTGCACCCGCTCCTATTGCTTGCATTTCTACTCTTCCTTTTTCAGTTAATATTCCTGCTATTGCTCCAGCAACAGCATTTGGATTTGATTTACTTGATATTTTTAATGTTTCATTATTCATTTATTTTTCCTCCTCTTTCTTTTCTTGTTCTTCTAATATATCTAAAATCTTATTTATGTCTGACATAACACTTTCTCTATCCTCTTTTGCGTGTTTGGTTATCATTTGTATTGTTTCTGCGATTCCTATTAATACACTAACTGTTTCAGATGGATATATATTAACTTCTACTCCTTCATCTTTTTGTATAAATTCCACTATGGTCTTAGATTTCATTTATATTACCTCAATTTCTTTCCACATTTTCATTAAATGTTTTTTTGCTTTTTTTAAGTGTTCTTCTATTTCTACCATATCATCTTCTCTTATATTGTGAATTACTGCATGCCATTGTTCATAACCATGTCTTTGTAGTGCATGATGTAATTTTAATGTATATGTTCCAACACGTTCATCATCTGGATCATCATGAAAATCTATATCAAATCTAAATAGTAAATTATAATCAAAATCATAATCTAGTCCTTCTTTCTTAAATGCTTCCCAATTTTCATATTCAGATGTTCTTTGTGATTCCCAACATTCACAATAATAACTATGTTGTGTTTGTTCTAATTTCATCTATAACACCTCGATTCTTAATTTAGGATCTGTAGTTACTACTAAACTAATTATTTGTGTATCCATATAATCAATTTCATTTATTGATTCTCTATTGTCTATAAATATTGGTGCTGAAGTATTATAAAATTTAATTAATGTATTTATAATATCTAACCCTGCAAGAATTTTATGTGCATTATTTACATCTGCATACGGAACTCCATTTACTAATGTATCGCAACATTCTATAAGTCCGCCATTTATTTGCGTGTCAAATAATCTGAATTTTACTAATTCAAATTTACTATTAATAGCATTTTCTAATAATTCAACTTTTGTCTTTGTAAATTCTTCTAATGCATATTGTTGACCTTCGAGTTCCTGTATTTTGTTTGCAATATCTTCTTCTGATGCTTGTAATTCTGCTATACGTTGTTTTGTTTTTTCTTGTGTTTCTCTTTCATTTAAAGTTTTATTTAACTTGTTAATTTCTTCTGTTATTTCTGCCTTTTTATTTTGTAAGCATGATATATCTCCATTTGTTAAGTTCTTTACTTTTTCTTCTAGTTCTTCTATTTCTTTGATTTTATTACTATACTCTGGTAATGAAGTTACATCAAATGAATTATCCGTTTCTTTTGCTTTTTCAATTTCTGCTATTTTATTATTTATTTCTTCTAACTTGTTATTTAATCTTGGAAGTTCTTGTTGTATTTTTTCTCTAGCCTTTGTATTCTCATCTAATCTTATATTTATAGCCTGGCCTTCTCTATTTATTGCCTCCTGTTCGCTTTTTTTATGTATATTTAAATTATCTTCAAATTGCTTTTTTATTTCTTCCTTTTTATCTGTTTCATACTCCCTTTTACAAGTTGGGCATATAAATGAATTTGGATCAAATTCTAATATAGTTTTACTAACTTCATCCCATTTTTTATATAATTCTTCTTTTCTCTTTTGGTCAGATTGTATTTTTAATAACCTGTCACTATCTTCTTCTTGCTTTAATCTAATTTTATTTTCAATTATCTTTTTTTCATTTTGTAAATTTATTAAGTCTGTAGAATATTTTTGAGAATATTCAGTTTCTTTTTTTAGTTTAAAATCTGCTAATTCCTTTTTTGCAATTGCTAATTGATCTGCTTTTTTCATATTTTCTTTTGCTTTTGTTTGTATATCTGTCATTTCTAATTCAATGTTATTTAGTTGTTTATTGTAATTTTCTTTTTCTTCTTCTATTTTCTTATAATCAATATCATGTTCAGTTATTAAAGTATTTGTAAGTTCATCAATCCTTACAGGTATTGTTTCCTTTTCTTTATTTAGATCTTTTATTTTTGCTTGTACTACTTTTTTATAATCATCAATAGATCTACCTTCTAAATTGTCTTTTAATGTTTTAAATTCTTCTTTTGAATCTAATATTTCATCATCAGAAATATTAGTACCAGAAATATTTATTAATACTTCTCTTCTTTCTTCCTTTTTTAATTGAGTATTGAAGTATAATGGGTCTGTAATTAATTTAAATAAACTTTCTGGTATTAAACTATTAATTTTTTCCTCATAATCTTTCTTTTTTACTGGTACTTCATCAATCCAATAATTAGTTTCATGACCAGAGAATTCTTGTTCACTTTGACCTCTCTTCTTAACCCATTTTTCTTGAAATACTTTTTTAAATGTCATATCTATACCATCAATTACTAATATTGCTTCAACTTCATGTTCTAAAAAATGTATTGGTTTATTATTACTATCTAATGTTTTTATATTAAAGTCTTTTCTATCATTACTATCCTTATCAAAAAATAGCCATTTAAACGCATCAAATATTGTTGTTTTTCCTGTTGCATTTGCTCCATAAATATTTGTATTTTGACAATTAAAGTCTATTATTAAATCTTTTATTCCTTTAAAATTCTTCAGTTTTAAACTAAATATTTTTATTTCCATTTAATTCTTTCTCCCTTCTATTTGCTGCATCTTGGAATCTTCTTGGAACTACAATTGTTCCATTACATTCATTGCAACATCTTCCATCATTTACTTACTGGTTGTGCATTGTTTCCATAGCCTTCATAATGTTTTCCACAAATACTACATATAGGCATGTTTTTCTCCTTTCTGCTCTTGATTTCCAAATTTTTATATGTTAGAATGGAAATAGAGCATTTATATAAGTGTTTTTATAGAACTATTTATTTACTTTGATCGGTAGTAGTAGTTCTATTTTTTATGTATGATGAATTAAGTTCTAATTGTGCATAATAGTTTTTTTGAGTTTCTGCATATTCATTAATTTGTCTGATTTTTTGTTCTGGTTGTCCATAATCATTTCTTGTTGCTATTTCTGTAATTTTTCTAAATCCTAGAAATACATCTGCTATTAAATCTGATAACTCATTATTTTTGTGTTCAAATTGTTTTTGTAGTTGTTCTAATTCAAATGTTTTAAGTTGTAACTGACTTTTTAGTGATTCATTGTTTGCTTTTTCAATTTCTAGTTCCTTTTTTAGATCTTCATTAAACATTATTTTTTCCTCCTTTCAATTTTCTTAATTTATACTTCATTTTGGCCAATGTTATAATGTGCCAAATGTAGCAATCGTGTAATCTATCTTTTTCCATGTTTTTTACTCCTTTTCTTATTTTCACTTTCTTCATAAATTGTTTCTATAATAAGTATTGCTATTAAACCTAAAACTGGTACTAGATATTCTCCTCCAAATGCTTGATGACCTCTAAGTTTATTAGCATAATTTATTGATAATATTGTTAATATAATCGTTCCTATAATTACTAGTAATTCTAATATTCTTACTAAAAATTTCTTCTTATTAGTTATTTTCATTTTCTACTACCTCCAATTTGTTAACAAATCCTCCAATATTAAGCAATTTCATATTTTTTATTGCTTCATCTAATTCTTTTTCATTATGTATTCCATCTTTCGCTAATTCTTTCCATATGTTTTTTTCTCTTTCGGTTTGCATTTAATTTTCCTCCTTTAATGTGTGGTGTTCCGCATTTTTTTATTTTCCATTTCTTACTCCTTTCTATTCTACTTTTTGTAGAGTGCTAGGCAAAATAATATAGTCCTTTGAAATTTTATATAAATTGCAAAGTTCATCAAAATCAGATATTTTCATTGGAGTTCTTCCTTTCTCCCAATTGATTATTGTTCCTTTTGTTTTCTGCATTTTTTTTGCCACCTCATCTAGTGAAAAACCTGCATTAACTCTTGCAGCAGTTAGTGTTATTTGTAACTTTTCTTCCATTTTTTTATTCACTCCTCTCTTGATTTGTTCAAATTATATTCTACTTTTTGTAGAATGTCAATACTAAAAGTAGAATTTTTTAAACTTTTTTATTGCTTTTTTCTACTTTTAGTATTATAATATAGGCAAATAAAAGGAAAGCGAGGTTTTTATTTTGTTAGATGATAAATATAAAAAGATTTTTTCTAAAAATTTGAACTACTATATGAATCTAAAGGGAAAGACTCAAACAGATATTATAAACGATTTAGATATTAATAAATCTGCTATCTCTAGTTGGTGCAATGGAACTAGATTACCAAGAATGAATAAAGTGGAATTACTAGCAGATTATTTAAATATAACTGTATCTGATTTAATCGGAAACAATGATGAAAATAATAATTACTTTGAATTTATAGCTGAAGATGATGCTATGTTTCCATTATTAGATGTCGGTGATATAGCATTAGTATATAAACAATCCCATATTGAAGATGAAGCAACTTTATTAATTATTATGGATAATAAAAAAACCATTAGAAAATTCGTATTAAATGAAAATAAAACTTACTATTCATTAATTGCTATGAATGCTTGTTATAAAAATATAGATATAAATATTAATGATATTAATACTAAAATCAAAGTACTTGGAAAAGTTGTAAAGACTGAAAATAGAAGTGCTTTTAAATAATATTAAGAAAGAAAGGAGATTTTACTTATGGATCCAGTAGTTATATTTTTACTAATTTTTATATGTTTTTGTTTATTTATGATATATTATACATCCCATAATAAATCAAAATATAAAAAAGAAATTTCAACATTAAAAAAAGAAAAAGAAGCAACATTATTTATTACTCTCTCTCATTTTTATGGATTACCAATTGCTGAAAATGTATTAATTCAACTTTTTTCTTGTCCAAACGAATATGAATTTTTAGCAAATGGAAATACTTTTAAATTAAATAAAAATAAAGTTACAGATATTACTATAACTAACGATGTAGAAATACAAAAAAATAATGTTTCTAGCATAGGTGGCGCTGTAGGTGGTGCAATATTATTTGGACCCATCGGTGCTATGATAGGTGGAAGAACAAAAGAAAAAACTTCTAGAATAATAAATTCTTATCTAATATTTACTTTTTTAGATAATAATGAAATAAAATATATTGCTTTTAATTGTACAGGCAACTCTAATGCATCTAAATTTGTTAAAGAGTTCAAACAGTATAATCAAAGAGCATCAACAACAATAAATTTATAAAAAAAGGATAATGTGTTTAGTTTTTTGCGGAACACCACACATTATCCAGGAGCAACCACTTAAAAAGTGATTACATTTGTATTATATACAAAAACTTTCATTTTTTCAAGTGGTATTCAAAGAAAAAATGGAGGTTTTTTATTATGGAAAAAAAGAAAAAATCAGCTTTATATGTAAGGGTTTCAACCACTCATCAGATTGACAAAGATTCTTTACCTTTGCAAAGAAGCGATTTAACAAATTATACAAAATATGTATTAGGAATTGATGATTTTGAAATATTTGAGGATGCAGGTTATTCTGGTGGAACAACCGACAGACCCGCATATCAAGATATGATGAATAGAATTAAAAAAGGAGAATTCACACATCTAATTGTATGGAAGATTGACCGTATTAGCAGAAACTTACGAGATTTCTCAGAAATGTATGATGAATTAAAAAAATATAATGTAACTTTTATTTCAAGAAACGAACAATTTGATACATCTACAGCTATGGGTGAGGCAATGCTAAAAATCATATTAGTATTTGCAGAACTTGAAAGAAAACTAACAGGAGAACGTGTTTTTTCTGTTATGATTTCTCGTGCTCAAAAAGGTTTATGGAATGGTGCTACGATTCCACTAGGTTATGAATGGGATCCAGAAATAAAATTTCCTAGACCATATGACAATGAAGCAAAAGTGGTTCAGTATATTTATGACCAGTATGAAATAATAAAGTCCACTACAAAATTAGCTAAAAAATTAAATATTGAAAAGATTCCAACAAAAAGAAATGGTACTTGGACCCCTCGTACAGTTGGAAGCATACTTACAAATCCTTTTTATATTGGAACATATCGTTATAACACCAAAACTAGAAAAACTCGAAGATGGAAAGACAAAAGCGAATGGGTTGTTGTAGAAGATAATCATCAAGCCATAATTAATAAAGAACAATTTGAAAGGGTGGAAAAAATTATTCAAGGAAATTATAAGGGTGATAAAAATTACCAAAGAACAAACAATAAAGTTCATATTCTTTCTGGAATAGCAAGTTGTCACAAATGTGGAAAGAAAATGCATTCTGGTTTGGATCGTGCTCGAAAAGAAGGTTTTACTCCGTCACGATACACATGTTATGCATTTAATGTTAATTACACCTGTGCAAATTATTCTAGTGATTTGCCTCTCCTATATCAATGATTCTCTTTAATGTATCAAGCATATCTT
>CAOJZU010000021.1 GCA_948466265.1 uncultured Clostridium sp.
CGGGACTCGAACCCGCATGGTTTCCCGCACGATTTTGAGTCGTGTGCGTCTGCCAGTTCCGCCACTCGGGCAGTTATAAGTTATAAATCTGCAAATATTACCGCATAAGTTATCCGTAATTTGCTTTGCTCAAACGGCTAACTTAACTCAGGCAATAAATATATGATAACATTTTTAAAACATTTTGTAAAGATATTATTAATTAAAAAATATAAAAAATATGTATCGACTTTTCAAAGTTGTTGTGATAATATATTTGTTAGTAAATGATGAAGAGGGGAAAAGATGAAAAGTAAAAAGATATTAATAATATTTATAGTAATTGTTGTGATTATAATTTTGGCAATAGGAGGAACTATATTTTCGTATACTACAACAGATTTTTTGAAGTCAGATGAACAGCTATTTTATAAATATATAAGTAAAACAATAGAAAAAATAAATAATTTTAAAAGTGTAGAAGTAGAAGAGTATTTCAAAAAGACAGAAGAGACAGCATATGAAAGTGAGGGAAAATTATCTGTAAATATAAAAGCAGGATTAGATGAGCAATTTTCAAAATTAGTAGATGATTTAAATATTACATTTTCAGGGAAAACTGACAAAAAACAAAATAAATCAGAACAGAAAATTATGATAAATTACTCTGATGATGTTTCATTTCCAATAGAATATGTTAGGACAGATGATTTATATGGAATTACTTCTAATATATTAATAACAAAGTATTTAGCTATAAGAACAGATAAAGAAGAAAATAAAGCTGTTTTGGAACAAAATGCTAATGAGTCTGTAATAAGTAAAAGTAAAAAAATTATTTCAGCTATAGATAATGATATTGATAAAAAAGATATCTTACAGATATTGAAAACAAGTATCAGTGAAAATATAACAAAGGAAAATTACACTAAGGCTAGTGATAATAGTTTTGCATTAATATTAGATAATCAAAAAATAAAAACAATATCGACAAAAGTAGCACAAGAATTAGAAAACAATAAATATCTTACAAAAGAAGAAACAAATAAGGTCATGGAAAAGATAGAAAATATTCCATCTACAAATGAGGAAGCACTAAAGGTAATTGTTAATAAAAATGGAATTGTTAATTTAGAAATTGTAGACTATGGGACAATTAAAGTTGAATTTATAAATAATAATGAAATTAATATAACTACTCAAAATAATGATATGCAAGAAAAAATCATATTAAGAAAAAATTCGAGAGATAATGGAGTTACATATAAAATAGAGTATATAATATCTAAAGAAGAATCTAAAGATGTATTTTACTTTGAAGCTGATTATTTAGATTTAACATCACAAATAGCAAAAGAAACTTATAAATTTGGGATGGGTACTAAATCAAGTAATAGTGAAATTATATATGATTATACATATGATTTAACTAAAAGATTTGATGATAATATAGACATTAAAACAATAGGAAATGATAAAGCTGTTATATTGACTGATATGACAGATGAGTATAATAATTCTTTAATTAATACATTATTTTCAAGAATACAAGAAATAAATAAAGATCAAATGGAAAGACTAGGTATAAAAGAATACCAAAATCCATTAATTATTGCAAGTCCTGTAGGATATATGACAATTCAATTTGTGAATGCTTCTTATAATGCAATAGAAAGTGCTAAAAATAAACTTGAAGAAAAACCAAAAGAAGAACAAATTACAATGAAAAATATGATAGATAGAGGTAATGAATTTATTAATAACAATAGTTAGATAAATTATAAAAACAAAAAAAGATAGTAGGATATTACTTATCTTTACTATCTTTTTGTTTTATAATATTATTGTTTTTTCTGCTTATCAGAGATAATACTTGCAATCTGATAAATTAATTCTTTATCTTTAGAAGAACAGTCTTTTAAAATAGAATTAAGCTCGTTATTTAAATATGAAGTAGAATTATCTGATACACCATTTAAGATATAACTTTCAGAAGTATCAAGTATTGCACAAAGTTCATTTAAACGTTTTAAATTTATATGAGTTTTGCAATTTTCAATTCTACTGACATAAGCAATAGAAAGCTCCATCATTTCAGCTAATTTTTCTTGTGTATATCCTTTTTCAACTCTAGCTTTTTTTAATCTTTCTCCAATAAGTTTATAATCTAATGCCATAAATATACCCCCTATTTACATATTAGTTAGTTTAACCTAAGATGTTAAAAATATATTAGCATTAAATATACAACCTTTTAAGACACACAAAAGTAAATATTAACCTATAAGTAAAAATATATTGCATTAATAAACTTTTTATAAAATATTGAAATTTAATAAATATAATAATATAATTAAGAATATATTAAAAAAAGAGGAATTTTAATAAATGTACAAGAAATCAAATAGTAAAAAGAATAAGTCAGAAGGCTTTATGAAGAGTATACTAGTACTCATGGTATCTCAAGCATTAATAAAGCTGTTAGGATTTGTTTATAGAGTATATTTAACTAATAGAGAAGGATTTGGCGATGAAGGTAATGCAATATATAGTGGTGGATATCAAATATATGCCATTCTGCTTACAATTTCATCTATAGGTGTACCAAATGCTATATCAAAATTAGTATCAGAAAAAATTGCACTTCGGAGATAAAAGAGGAGCAAATAGGATATTAAAAATAGGATTAATGACATTTGGAATTATAGGACTATTTGGAACACTTTTACTGTTCTTTGGTGCAAATTATATTTCAAATGTAATATTACAAATACCTGAAACAGCACTTACATTAGTTGCATTATCTCCAGCAATATTCTTCGTAAGCATTGCGTCAGTAATGAGAGGATATTTTAATGGAAGAGATAGAATTTCTGCAACTGCAAAGTCTCAAACTTTAGAACAAATATTTAAAACTGTCTTGACAGTTGCAGTAGTAGAAATCATAGTACTTTTTTATGGTACAAATGTAACCATTATGGCAGCTCGGAGCAAATCTTGCCACAACACTATCAGTTCTTTTAAGCTTTGGATATTTAGGAATGTATTATAAAATACATAAAAAAGAAGATATTGAAATTGGAAAGAGAGTAGAGAATACAAAATCAGAGAATACATTATCAATTGTTAAAAGAATAATTTTCGTATCATTGCCTATAACATTAAGTGCAATAATGTCTACTTTAAATAAAAATGTAGATGCAATGACAGTCCCAAGAATATTAAAAAGATTTATGACAGATGGAGAAGCTAAGATACAATATGGTATACTTAGTGGAAAAGTGGACACACTTATAACATTACCATTATCATTTAATGTAGCATTTTCAACAGCATTAGTTCCAACAATATCGGCAGCAATCGCAAAAAAAGACAAAAGGAGTGCATCAAATAGGATATCTTTTTCTATGCTACTTACAATGATAATAGGACTTCCTTTTACATTTGGAATGGCAGTATTTGCACAGCCAATAATAGATTTAATTTTTCCAAATGCACCATCAGGAGCAGTACTTTTACAAATAAGTGCATTTACAATTATATTTTCAGTACTTGCTCAAACTGCAAATGGTGCACTGCAAGGACTAGGTAAGATAAGAGTACCAGCTATCTCAGGATTTGCAGGATTAATTGTAAAAATTATTTCAAATATAATACTTATACAAATACCATGGATTGGAGTAAATGGAGCAGCAATAGGTTCTAATCTAAATAATATAGCAGTATTTTTAATTAGCTATGGTATACTTAAAAAGGTAATAAAATTAGATTTAAAGCCTATAAAATTTGTTGTAAAGCCACTGGTGGCTACAGCAATAATGAGTGTGTGTTCTTATACTTTATATAAAATTCTACTTCGGAATTTTAGGAGCTTCTAAAATTATTACAATAATTTCAATTTTATTTGCAATTGTATTATATTTTATTTCTGTAATAGCATTAAAAATATTTACAAAAGAAGAACTTGCTATGATACCATATGGAACAAAACTGTGTAAAATGCTGGAAAGGCTTGGTATATATGAAAAATAAGGAATGTGACACGCGTATACAAAAAGACAAAAACTAAAAATGCAAGAAAACTTAAGGCTTTTAACGAAAAATTAAAATAAAAAAAGAAGGATTTTAGAGAAATTTGACGAATAATCATATTAGTAGGTAATTACATCTACATAAAAGGGTGATTCACCTACATAAAGATCTTTATAGGAGGTAAATTTAAATGAACAAATCTGATTTAATCGCAGCAATAGCTGCTAAGACAGGAGCAACTAAGAAAAGCGCAGAAGCTTCTTTAAATGCTATGACAGAAGTTATAACAGAAGCATTAGTTAAAGGAGACAAAGTACAATTAGTTGGATTCGGATCTTTCGAAGTTAGAAAAAGAGCAGCTAGAAAAGGAAGAAACCCACAAACTAAAGAAGAAATTAAGATACCAGCATCAAAAGCTCCAGTATTCAAAGCTGGAAAAGCATTAAAAGAATTAGTTAATAAATAAAAACTGATAAATAAAAGTCTTAGGTAAAAACCTAAGACTTTTTTCTTAATTTATACGTTTTTTTGGATTAATGAATTTCTGTTATATCAATATCAGACTTTTTATATTCTTCAGGTTTTAAACCTATTTTATCTTTCATGTAATCAAGAATCCATATAAATGCAATGAAAAATATACATCCGAATTATTGCCATACCATATTTAGTTGAAGTAAATTCTAAAAGTTTCGAAGCTAGATAACATACAATTCCACTGCACAAACTTTCTACAATAGTGTTTACAGAATAGATTTTTGTAGACATTGACGAGCTAGAAAAACTATTTAAGTATCTTTTTATTAAAGTATAGTAAGGTCCTTTTATGATATATTGTATAGCGTAAAGTAGAATTATAACAACTAATGTAAAAGTATAGTTTTGACTAATTATCGAAGTTAAACCTATAATAATGAAAGAACCTGAAAAGATTAGTGAAAAGCATGTTAATACTCTGTTTTTTAATTTCTTGTGGTAAATGTTTTGGTATTTTGAAGATATTGCAGAAATACATGTAAGAATAGCAAATATAATTCCAAAATATTCTTCTTTTACACCTATTTCTGTGAAAAGACTACTTGCTACAGTAGAACGAAGTGACAATATACCAGCAAATACTCCTGAAAATAGGAAAAGGGCTTTTAATCTACGTGACTTAAATATATTTCTAAAAGCTATTTTTAAATCTTTAAAATATGTTTTATAGCTTCCATTTTCCTCTAATTTTTCTTTTTTATTTGGGTCTTTATATTGTCTAAAATTAAATGCAATAAGAGTTGATATTATACACATTCCTAAACATAAGCACATAGGCAAGTAATTATTAAAGACAAATAAAAATCCACAAGATATAGCTGTAATTGCGTCAAAGAAATACCAAAATGCAGAGCCTTTTCCATCTAAATTTGTAAATGCAGTACCAGGATGTTCTTTATTTGTTATTGAATCACGAAGAAGTATTGAATCGCATAAATCTTTTATCGCATACCCAAATCCCATAAGTGCATATGAAATTATAATGTGGGATAGATTTTTTGATAAAATTACAATAAAAATACTACTACTAACTAAAATATTACCAAGTATTATGCTTTTTCTTATGCCGATTGTATCTGCAATATTTACAGAAGGTATTTGAAATATAAGTTTAAAAATTCTATATAGTGCATCTGCAAGTAATATATCTGATACTGAAAAGCCTTTAGTTTGTGTTAAGAAAAGAAAACTTACAGAATAAAAAAATAGTAAATCCCATGAAAACATCTTATAAATTGGGAATAGTTTACTATTAAATTTTTTAGCTTTATAAAATTTGTCAGAAACTTCAGTAGTTTTTAATTCTTCTTTTGTATCAACCATTTTTTTCCTCCATAGGATATATAATCTAAAAAAACGGACTAACAAATTCTAAAACCATAGCTTTAAGAATTTGTAACGTTCGTATATTTATCTTGTATGGAGCTTTTCA
This sequence comes from uncultured Clostridium sp., assembly GCA_948466265.1. The sequence goes on from CAOJZU010000021.1 coordinate 5,981, forward strand.
CCACTTTCGTGGCCAAAATTCCTACAATATAAAAATTATATAATAAATGTAGAAATTTGTCTAGTTATATGTAGTGTATTTTGACAATTGATAAGTATTTCTCTTTTCTTTTTTTGTATATTTTGCATTTATTTAGTTATAATATATATATTTGACAAAAACGCTTTAGGCTGATAGAATAATACCAAATCACAAAGGAGAACAAAAAATGTTAATTTACCCAAATGCATACCTAGAAAATGTAACGAAAATAACAATTGAATTTTTAAAGAAAAACAATATAAAAGGAATAATTTTAGACATAGACAATACTTTAATAGATTTTGATAAAGTTTTGCTTCCTCGGGGTAAAGACATGGTGTAATAATTTAAAAGGACAAGGAATAAAATTTTATATACTATCAAATACAAATAAAAAAGAAAAAGTAGAAAAAGTAGCAAGTGAACTCGATGCACCATATAGTATGTTTGCAAAAAAACCATTTAAAAAAGGATTTATGCAAGCAAAAAAAAATTTAAAATTAGAAAGTAATCAAATTGCAGTTGTACGGAGACCAAATACTTACAGATGTTATAGGTGCGAATAGAGCAAAAATGTATTCAATACTCACAAAACCAATAGATGATAGGGATATATTTGTAACAAAGGTTAAAAGACCTTTTGAAAATTTAATAATTAAAAGATATTTAAAAAAGAAGAATGGAGGAAAAAAATAGATATGTATCTTTACAATATACATATACTTTTTTATGTGTTATTTTGTGTGCTTGGAATAATTGCAGGTCAAATTTCTAGTTGGTGTATAAAAAAAATGCCACAGCATGAGAAAGTAATTTCAATGGATTATTTTAAAGAATTTAAAATAGATTATAAATTAATAATTATAACAGTTATATTATATCTAGTTTTACTTGTAATGCATGGAATTAAAAATCAATTTCTAGAAAATTTACAGCTTATAAAGTATATAATATTAACACCTATGATTTTAATTGCATTTGTAATTGATTATAAACATCAAATAATACCAAACAGGCTTAATTTAAGCATATTTGAAGTAGGACTAGCATCAGCAATTATATCAGGTATGTATAGTATGAATCTCATAACAAATGCACTTATAGGTATGGCAATAGGAGGAGGCGTATTTTTATTTATTACATTAATTGGAGGTCTAATTGCAGGAAAAGAAGCAATGGGATTTGGAGATGTAAAGTTTATGGGAGCTCTTCGGACTTTATTTTGGATTTGCAAATACTGTGACAATAATACTTATGGCATTTTTATTTGCAGCAATTGTAAGTATTTTCTTACTTGCTACTAAAATGAAAAAGAAAAACGAATACATACCATTTGGACCATTTATAGTTATAGCTTGTTTTATAAATATGTTAGTGCCATTCAATATAATATTTACAGTGCTTGCTAAGATTTTTACTCTTGGAATGGCTTAAATTCAAAGGGCAAACTTCGTATTATATTATTAAAAGGAGGGTAATTGTAATAATGAATGAAAGATTAACATGGATAAGAAATAATTTGAAGTCTAAGGATATTCAGGGTATGATTATAACAAATCCAGTAAATATATATTATCTTACAAATATTGATGCAGAAGGAACTTTACTTTTAACTTTAAAAGAAAATTTTTTCATAACAGATGATAGATATATAGAAAAAGTACAAGCCACCCTTACAATAGATGACGAAATTATAGTAACAAATGTAAGAGACTTAACAGAAGAAGATTATGAAAATTTCTTTATGTTCTGCGAAAATGTGGGATTTGAAGAAAACTATGTTACTTATGCTAAATATAAACAAATAATGCCAAGATATAAAATACATTCATTAGTAGAAACAGAAGGAGCTATTGAAAAACAAAGACAAATAAAAGACTTAGACGAGATTAAATATATCAAAAAAGCATGTGAAATCACAGATGACTGTTTTACATATCTTTTAAAATACATTAAAAAAGGAATGACAGAAAAGCAAATTTCGGATGAAATAGAAAGATTTTTCAAGGCGAGTGGGGGAGTAAATGCATTTGATACAATAGTTGCAAGTGGGGAGAACTCTTCTGTTCCACATTGGGTTCCGGGAACTAGAAGAATACAAGCAGGAGATTTGATTACAATAGATATGGGATGTAGTTATAATGGATACTGTTCAGATATGACAAGAACGGTATTTGTAGATACTGTAAGAGAAGATGCTAAAAACGTTTATGATATTGTTCTTGATAATCAAGAAATTGCTTTAAATGAATTGCAAGATGGTGCTGGTATAAAAATAATATCTAGAATTGTAGAGGGAAATCTTAATATGAATGGATATGATTTAGTACATGCTCTTCGGACATGGAATAGGCATGAATGTTCATGAAGACCCTGTTTTGTCTCAAAAAAATGAAAGAACTTTAAAGGAAAATATGGTACTTGCCATAGAACCACGGAGTATATATTCCAGGAAAATATGGTATTAGAATAGAAGACACTGTGCTTGTTACAAAGTATGGGTTTGAACTTTTAACGAAATCTCCTAAGACCCATTGTATAGTAGGGTAGAAGTTGGAATATATAAATCATCTGGAGGATAAACCAATGCATCTTTTGGTTTATCTGTATTTTTTATATTTTCTATTTCAATTACAGGTATATCCCCATGATAATACCCTTTTGTTATTTTTCCAGTAATTTGAACCCAAGTACCATCTTTAAATTCTTTTGCATTAGTATAAGAACATAAGAAACCTACCACTACTGTTTGAAAATCAGAACTAACTATCATATCACGAGCTAGAACAAATTCTGTATCTTTTAAGTCATATACCCTATATACATATCCCGAAAAACTTATCTTTTGACCTATATATGTATCAATATCGTTATGTACAGAATTTAAGATATTAGTGTAATTGTTAGGTGTAATTTGGTATACATCAGAAGAAATTACATCTTGGCTTTTAAATATTATTTTATATACAGTAACCCCTACAATACATAGGCCGAATAATTATCATTATGGCAAAAATAAATTGAAATATTTTTCTTGAATTCACTTTAACATTAAAAACAAACATAGTACATAACTCCTTTTACAAAATAGTATGTAGAAAGGATACAAAATAGAACTAAAAAAGAAAAAGAGTGGAAGTGTTAACTTCCAAGCTCTTACAATAAAATAAAAGTATCTATTATTTTAAAAACCGTTTTGTCTATCTGTTATATTTTTATCAATATTCATAGAAAGTCCACCTGGGGCTACCGAGTAAGGCGCAGTATTATTAGCAGGAAGGACTAATCTATCTCTTATATGCTCTAACATCAAATTTTCAGAAAAATTTGTAAATACTTTTGTTGCAGTTTCTATATCTCTAGGTCTTGCATTTTCTGCTGGATCATGACTTCCCCCAGTTGATGGTATAAATATCATAGTTTTTTCCTTAGCTGGTATATAGCCAGTATCTTGTCCAGCATAAGAAGGCATAAATATATGTTTAATATTATGGATTTCACATATGTTTGCAATACCAGAATTTAAAGAAGAACTTGTTGCAATAGGAAGTCCAGTCGATACTATATCTGTAGTTATCTTTGTTTTTGTTTTTCTTCCAGCTTTTTTAGTAATTTTATTGAAATCCTTTAATACACTTTCAGGATTATTATAACCGAGGAGTCTAAAGTCAATTAATCCATTTGCGTTATTTGATAATTGATTAAAACTTCCTTTATGCCCAGGAGTATTTATTTCTACGTGACTTACTCTTCCTAAATTTTTTCTTTCATACTTTTTACCAAGTTTTATCAAATCACATCCAATAAAAGATGTGGCGTCTACTGCGTTTTTTCTCTTATTCATTGGAGTAGAGCCAGTATGACCTGATTTTCCATGAACGTTATATTTAACTCTAACTGCTGAACCAATTTCAGTTATAATTCCTATTATATCTTGCTCAAAAAGTAATAACTTCTTAGATTTTTGTTTTAATAGGTCATATTGCTCAATATGAGCTTCTAAAGAATAATCTACTTGGTCAAAAATCTTATCTACTTCTTGCACATTTTCTACATGTTCAAGTAAATATGATTTTGCATATTTTATGCTACTCTTTAAAGTAGTTTTTTTATCTCTTTGGTCAACAATATTATCAAAATCATTTTCTGTTAAATTTCCGTTTAGAAACTTACTTCCAACACAAGAGACACCAAACCTAGAAGATTCTTCGCATGCATATATTGGAACTTTAATAATTCCATTACATCTTTTACTTCTGATAAGGTTTTCGACTGTTTGAAGAGCTACTATAACACCGTGCAGGACCATCATACTGACCACCATTATACACAGAGTCTGTATGTGAACCAATTGCAAGTGTTTTTTTAGGGTTAGATCCGAAGTTTAATTGTTCCGCAAATATTTCCGAGCTTTATCTATAGTTATATCCATTCCTAATTTTTTCATAGTTTCAATTATCTTAATCTTATATTTCAAATCTTCTTCAGTGTAAGCTAGCCTGTTTATAGGCTCATTGGAATTGAAATCAAAAAAGTCTTCAAGTTTTACAATTCTATGGTTATTTTTAGAACTTGGATGTCTATCACTTCTTAACAATTCCAATAATTGTTTTTTATTCATTGTAATGTATACTCCTTATATATTAAAAATTTATAAACAATGATATAATTATACCACATTATGTAAAATTATGCAAACTTTGGTAGTTTTTTAACATTTTTATGTAATGCAAAATATAAAATTACATTTAAATGTAAAAACCTGTTGCATTTTGTAAAAAAAGATGTTATCATAGATAAGTAGATTAAAAAAAAACCCCTTTTTTTGGAGTGGAAGTTTTAATCTATGTTTTTTTGTTTCAAAACATGGGTTAAAGAAAGGAAAATAAAGTTATGAGTAAAAAATATGTATTTGTTACAGGAGGAGTTGTTTCAGGACTTGGAAAAGGAATAACAGCAGCATCACTTCGGAAGATTACTAAAAAATAGAGGATATAAGGTAACAAATCAAAAATTTGACCCATATATAAATGTAGATCCAGGAACAATGAGTCCATATGAACACGGAGAAGTATTTGTAACAGAAGATGGAGCAGAGACAGACTTAGATTTAGGACATTATGAAAGATTTACAGACGAAAATTTAAGTAAAAATTCTTCTGTAACTTCAGGAAAAATTTATCAAAGTGTAATAAATAAAGAAAGAAGAGGAGATTATTTAGGAAAGACTGTACAAGTAATACCTCATATAACAAATGAAATAAAAGAGAAAATATATAGTTTTGAAAATACTGACGTAGATGTAGTTATAACAGAGCTTGGTGGAACAGTTGGAGATATGGAAAGCTTGGCATTTATAGAAGCAATACGTCAAATTGGGTTAGAAAGAGAAAAAGAAGATGTAATATATATACATGTTACATTACTTCCATATATATGTGGAAGTAATGAACTTAAATCAAAACCAACACAGCACTCAGTTAAAGAACTTCAATCTTTTGGGATAAAGCCAGATATATTAGTTTGCAGAAGCGAGCATGAAATGGAAGAAAGCATGAAAGAAAAAATTGCGCTATTTTGCAATGTTAGAAAAGAATGTGTAATACAAAACTTAACAGCAGACAATCTATATGCAGTGCCATTAATGCTAGAAGAAGAAGGCTTAGCAACAGCAGTGTGTAAGCATTTAAAACTAGATAAAGTAGAGCCAAACAACAAACCATGGGAAGATATGATAGAAAATATAAGAAATATAGGAAAAGACAAAGTAAAGATTGCGATAGTTGGAAAATATGTAAGATTAGAGGATTCATATTTATCAGTTGCTGAAAGCTTAAGACATGGTGGATATGCAAATAATGTAAATATAGATATAAAATATATTGATTCAGAAACAATAACAGAAAAGAACGTGGCAGAAAAATTAAAAGATGTACAAGGAATAGTAATACCAGGAGGATTTGGAAATAGGGGAATAGAAGGAAAGATACATGCAATAAAATATGTAAGAGAAAATAATATTCCGTTTTTAGGAATATGCCTTGGAATGCAAATGGCAGTTGTAGAATTTATAAGAAATGTTTGTGACTTAGAAGATGTTAACTCAGAAGAATTTGACGAAACTTGTAAAAATCCTGTAATACATATAATGGAAAATCAAAAAGGTGTATATAAAAAAGGTGGAACAATGAGACTTGGAGCATATCCATGTGTTCTAAAAGACCGGAAGCCTAGCTAAAAAGTTATATGGAAAAGAAGAAATATCAGAAAGACACAGACATAGATTTGAATTTAACAATGATTATAGAGAAATTTGTGAAAAAAATGGACTAAAAATTTCAGGAACATCACCTGATGGACTACTTGTAGAAATTGTAGAATATACAAAACATCCATATTTTATAGCAGGACAATTCCATCCAGAGTTTAAATCAAGACCAGATAGACCTCAAGCTTTATTTGTAGGACTAGTAGAAGCTGCAAAGAATGTGAAAAGGAATGATAAGTAGAAATGAAAATTATATACGCAACTACAAATGCTGGAAAGAAAAATCAAGTACAAGAATTTTTGAAATATAATAATTATGACATAGAACTTCTAACGTTAAAAGATATAGGCTTTAATGAAGAAATAGAGGAAAATCGGAGAAACCTTTGAAGAAAATTCTTTGATTAAAGCAGAGGCTGTTTCGAAATTTTGCAAGGAAAAAGGAATAAACGAAATAATTGTTGCAGATGATACTGGGCTTATGGTAGATAGCTTAGGGCGGAAGACCAGGTGTATACTCTGCAAGATATGCAGGAGACCATGCTGTGCAAGAAAAAGCAATAAATAAATTATTAGACGAAATGAAGAATATAGAAGAAGGAAAAAGAACAGCAAGATTTGAATGTGTTTTAACTGCAATCTTAAAAAATGGAGCAAAGATTGTTTCAAAAGGAATAACAAATGGAAAAATCGCACTAAAACCACGGCACTTTAGGAAAACTTACCTTTGGTCCGGTATTCATACCAGATGGCTTCGATAGAGTGATGAATGACCTAACAGAAGAAGAAATAGGTCATACACATAGACAGAAAGCTTGGAAAGAAATTTTAGAAAAGATAGGTAAATAATAAATGGGTACTTTATAAATAACTAAGATTATTTATAAAGTACCCATTTATGTTGTAATTGACAAGAAAAATTGATTTTGGTATAATAGACATAATGAATTTACAGATAATATAGGTGATAAATGATGAATTATGAAAAGAAGCTTGCTTTAAAAGCTTGCGATGATTATTATTTTAAAAGGTTAATTTTAAGTTATTTGCAACCATCAAAGTGGGAAGAAGCAATAAAGAAAAGCACAGAGATTTCTGAAGAACGTTATAACGGAATATTGAATTATAGAAATGCTGCTGTTATAAATAGAACAATAGATTTTGATCTATTAGAATTGGAAGATGTTTCACTTACACAAGAAATGCAGTATACAAAAAGAAGAAGGCAAATAGTAAGAGTCTATATAAATCAATGTTTAGAAGAGATTGACAAAGTAATAAAATTAGAATTACCTGATATTTCAGAAGAAGAATTATCAGATGTTAAATCAGAAGTATTTAGATTGCAATCAAGAAATGAAACTACTATTGAAACAGTTAATTTTAAAATGTTAAATTCGAAATATAAAAGTCTATTTACTGAAAAGCAGTTTACAACAATTATTAAATATCCATACATACAAGATGCTTTAGTTTCATTAGATGATAGTGAATTAAAATGTTTTGAAATAGCATTTAAAGCTTATTTAAAAAAAGAAAGTTTAATAATAGAAGAAGATGAGCAGTCAGAGTGGAACTTTAAAATGGAGGAATATATTGCTTCTTTGATGAGTGAACAATATAGGAAAATTATTTTAGAAATATCACAGTTAAAAGTGTCAGAAGAACAAGAAATGTATTATACATTAATGGCAAGTATACTTGATAAACCAAATTATTACAATATTCAGAATTTGAACGATTTAAAAAATCTATCTGAAACGAAAAAAGACTTGTCTAAAAAGATTATGTCATATGAAGATATTTCTGAGTATCCTTTATTATCTGGAATGTCTGAAATTGAGAAGTATAGATTTGTAGGATTACAACATTTAGGATTTTATCCTTGCTATGAAATGGCAAACATGTTTGATTCAACTGTTGCTGAAAATTTAGAAGATAAATATGAATGGATTTTAAGGGATTTAGCAGTATTAAAAAAATTATATACTATATCAAATGAAGCTGAAATGAAAAGTTTTGTAACAGAATTGGGAAGTAGTCCATTTGTTAGTGAAGAAAAAACGTTAGGCTCATTATTTAGATTGTTAATAAAAGTTCAAATGGAAAAAAGTATTAACATGAGTATTACAGAAATTTCTAAGCTTCCTAGAATGAAAGAAACTGAAAAAAAGAAATTTAATTTAGCAGATTATAAAGGAATCATATATGATGCAACAGATACAGATTTTAGTTTTATAGTATCATCTGTTTCACCTTATACAGAATACAAACCTGAAAAAATTCCAAATTATAAAGAATATTGGGAAGCAAATGATTTATCGGAAGTGGCTGGATATTCGCATATATGCCCTAGAAATTTAATAATTGCTAGTTTAAAAACTGCAAATTTAGGTTTTAATCAAATAAGAGGCTTGACTTATATGAGTCCTTTTGATTCAGATTCAAAACTTGCAAATTTTACTCCGAAGGCAGATAATATAGGCTTCATGTCAGTAAACAGACTGGCAGATTATCAAGAATTAACTGAAATAAATAGTAAAAGAGCTAAACCAGATTATATTCCCCTTATAAAATGTTGGGGTGAAATTACTAATTTAGAAGAAGCGATACAAGCTGCTGATGACTTTTCGGAAGAAGCTTCTCAAATGCCGATTGTTTTTATGGACTGGGATAAAATTAGATATGAACAAGCAAAAGAAAATGTAAAACTTATTTCAAACTATCAAAAAAAAACTGATAGAAGAATGTTAAAGCAAATTGCTCAAAATATGGTTTTTTATCAGATAGCAGACCATGAAATTTATGGACATTACTTAACATATAATAAAATATCAGAATGTTTAGGGAATAATTCGGATGAATTTTCAGACTATGTGAAGGGTCTTGATTTACGAAACATTGTATGGTATATAAATTATTATATGGACTATGTAAAAGAAAATAATATCCAAGTGACACTAGAAGAAATGATAGGAGAAGAACCAGAAGGAAGATAAGATAGTAAGAACTCAAATAAAAGTAACTTTATTTGAGCTCTTTTTGTTTTTATTAATTATCTATACTATCTTCATATAAATCTTCTGCGTACACATCTCTATCACCTGTGCCATCTATAAACCCAACTGTTGCAATATTATTATTTAATTCTTGTATCCAAACAGGTTTGTCCTTGTAAAAAACATCACATTTTTCTTTATTTGTTAAAATTTCATTTATTCTATTAGTATTCATTAAAATATCAACTCCTTAATAGAATTATATACAAAAACTAAACAAATATAACTTTAAATGAATATTTTTTAAAAGTTTACAAATAATAGGTTTAAAAGCAAAAAAATAATTAGTATAAATATAAAGGAGGAATTGTTTTGAAAGCAACAGGTGTAGTTAGAAGAATAGATGATCTAGGAAGAATAGTAATTCCAAAAGAGATAAGAAAGGTACTTCGTATAAAAGAAGGAGACCCTCTAGAAATATTTACAGACAAAGAAGGAGAAGTAATACTTAAAAAATACTCTCCTATTGGAGAACTTTCAGAATTTGCAACAGGTTATGCCGAAACTTTATCAAAAACAACAGGACATATTGCTTGTATAACTGATAAAGATACTGTAATTGCTGTATCAGGCGGAGCTAAAAAAGAGTTTTTAGAGCAAGATTTATCAAAAGAATTAGAACAACTTATGGATGATAAAGAAGTTTATATAAGTAAAGAAAATAATGAAGTATCTATTCCAGTAGTAAAAAATGATAATAAAGAAAGAAAATTTAATTCTCAAGTAGTATATCCAATTGTAGCTCAAGGAGATGTTGTAGGTAGTGTAATTCTTTTATCAAAAGACGCAAAAACAAAAATGGGAGAAACAGAGAAAAAAGTAGTAGAATCAGCAGCAGGATTTTTAAGTAGCCAAATGGATATATAATAAGAAAAAGCAAAGGGGAATATTAGAACTCCTTTGCCTTTTTTGTATAATAAGCTTGAAAGTATTGGTAAATTATAGTATAATTAACATAAATTTATAGTTTTATTTTACCCTCAAATGAGATAGGTTAACTAAAAATCATGGAGGGTAAGACCCTCCGACACTAAAAAGGAGGATGGCAAAATGAAAGGGAGAAATGATATTACCGAGACAATTATCCTATATGTGGCAATGATTATTTTTGGAACTTTGGCCATTGGTACGATGTATTGCTTATATTCTTTTGGTAAAGATGGACCAGAAGTACACGACACAGAGTTGTACTTCAAAACGGAGTTAGTAGAAGTGGTTTCGTGCGAAAAGGTAAACGATGCAGAGAGAAGTTACATGGATATATATAATGTAGCTGTAATTTTAGATAACAAAGAATATAGCATCGAAACACTTATGAAATGTGAGCTAGGGACAACTATACCAGTAGATGTAAGGTACTACTATGTAGATGGAGAATTGACTACAAAGGAATGTTCCGGTTACCATTATCCTTAATACTAACCAAAATAGCACTTTCTTGGTAAAACAAGGAAGTGCTATTTACATCTTTACTAAATGAAAAAAATGATATATAATACAGAAAAAATGTTTTGATAAAAGGAATAAAAATATGGCATTTGAAAATAGAGAAATCCAGTTTGTTAAAGGTGTAGGAGAAGCTAGAGCAAAAACTTTAAACAGGCTAGGTATATATAATCTAGAAGACTTAATTACATATTATCCAAGAGGCTATGAAGATAGAAGCAAGGCAAAAAAGATATGCGAAATAGCAGACGGGGAAGAAGCACTAATAAAAGCTCATGTTATTACAGGAATGCAGGTCGTAAGAGCAAGAACGAAAAAGATGACAATCTGCAAAATCATAGTTCGTGACGATACAGATGTATGTGAAATTACTTGGTATAATCAACCATATTTAAAAGATAGATTTAAAGTAGGAAATGAGTATAGCTTTTTTGGGAAGATTACTAAAAAGGCTCGGACATGCGAGGATGCTATCTCCTGTATTTGATAATGAAGGACTTAAAAATAACACAGGAAAAATAATACCACTTTATCCATTAACATATGCTATATCTCAAAATCAGATAAGAAAAGTTATCGAAAATGGTTTGAGTCTAGTTAAAAATAAATTAGATGAAACTTTACCAGATTATATATTAAATGAATATAAACTTTTAGATATAAATTCTGCAAGCGATAAAATACATTTTCCAGAAAACTTTGAAGAGTTTGAAAAAGCAAGAACAAGACTTGCATTCGAAGAACTTCTTACAATGCAACTTTTACTTTTAAATCTTAAAAATAAATGCATGGAAAAACAGACAGGAATAGAATTTTCAAAATCTGTAAAAATGTCTGATGTTATAGATAAACTTCCATTTAGATTAACAGGAGCACAATTAAGAGCGTTAGAAGAAATAGATAGAGATATGGAATCAGATAGAGTAATGAATAGATTGCTTCAAGGAGATGTAGGCTCTCGGAAAAACTGTTATTGCAATAATTGCAGCATATAAAGCGGTAAAATCAGGATATCAAATGGCGATTATGGCACCAACATCAATACTTGCATGTCAGCATTTAGAAAGCTTTTCACAGATTTTAAATCAGTTTGGAATAAGATGTGAGCTTTTAATTAGTAATATTCCTGCAAAGAAAAAAAGAGAAATAATAGAAGATATAAAACTTCGGAAGAATAGATGTAATAATTGGAACACATTCGATACTTCAAGACAATATAGAATTTAAAAATCTAGGGCTTGTAATAACAGATGAACAGCACAGATTTGGTGTAAATCAAAGAAAAATTATTAGTGAAAAAGGGAAAAATGTAGATAAAATAGTTATGACAGCAACTCCTATACCAAGAACTTTAGCACTAATTTTATATGGAGACCTAGATATATCAGTAATTGATGAGTTACCGCCAAACAGACAAAAAATAGATACATTTGCTGTGCGGTCCGTCCATGGAAGATAGAGTAAATAATTTCATAAAAAAGCAAATTGATGAAGGAAGACAAGCCTATATTGTGTGCCCACTTGTAGAAGAGAGTGAAGAAATAAATGCAAAATCAGTTTTAGAACTCTTTGAAAAATATAAAACTGATATATTTAGTGAATATCATGTTGAATATATTCATGGAAAACTAAAACAAAAAGAAAAAGATGAAATAATGAGAAAATTTAAAATTCGGAAATATTGATATATTAATTTCTACAACAGTTATAGAAGTTGGCGTAAATGTGCCAAATGCAAGTGTAATGGTAATACAAAATGCAGAAAGGTTTGGTCTTGCTGCTCTTCACCAATTAAGAGGAAGAGTTGGAAGGGGAGAGTATAAATCATATTGTATATTAAAATATCAAGGAAGATCAGACAAGATAAGAGAAAGAATGAAAGTTATGCAGGAGACAAATGATGGATTTGTAATATCTGAAAAAGACTTAGAATTAAGAGGAGCTGGAGAATTTTTTGGAACTAAACAACATGGAATTCCAGAATTTAAAGTAGCAAACCTTTTTGAAGATATGAGTCTTTTAAAGACAGCTCAAATATTGGCAATTAAAATTTTAGATGATGATCCTAACTTAGAGAAAACAGAGAATTTACTTTTAAAAAATGCAATTGATAAAAAATTTAATGGAAAGATTGAAATTTAATTAATTTTTACCAAAATAGCTTGATATTTTTTAGATTGTATTGTATGATATTATATGTAAAAAATTAAATTATACATAATTATAGTATATAGAGAGGAATTAATCTAAGCGATGAAGAAAATAGCAATTTTAGTATCAATATTATTAGTACTTATAACTTTATTTAATTCAAGCACAGTTTATCGGTGCAGAAGAAATTCTAAATTCGAGTACAACAACACAATTAATTAAAATGTCTGAAACTCAAGAAAAAGAACTTTCAGATTATGTGGAAAAATATGGTTCAGAATCATATGGATTTACAGCTTTTGTGCTAAACAAGATTAGAATATTTAGTATTCCACTTTGCTTCTTAGGGATAGTTATAAGTGCGGTATATCAATATGTAGTAGGTATTAGAAAATTAGATGTAAGATATAAAGGGTTTTATACTATGATAACTTTTATTACATTATTTGTTATTGCTCAAGTGTTGCCACTTGTATTTGTAATTGTAATAAAAGGTTTTGGAAGGAGTTAACAAATGAAAGTTTTATTTGCTGTTAATAATGAAGAAGTATCTGATTCTATTATAAAGCTATATCAAAAAGAATATAGAGAGATAATTTCAGGTAAAAATGTTTATTATTTTAATGCAATAATTAAAGAATTACAAAGAGATCAAACATATGATAGAATTGTCATAAGTGAAGATTTGGAACCTTACACAAATAATAATTTTGATATAATAGATAAATTTTTGTTTGAACAATTAGATAAAATTAGTGATGAAGCAATAAGTGATGGTGGAACAGATATACCAATTATATTCATTGCAACAGATAGACGCTCTAAATCTGATGTTTTGTTATCTAAATTATTTTCAATTGGTATATATGATGCACTACTTGGATCAGATAGAAGTATGCCTGGTGTTTGCAAGTTACTTAATAAACCTCGTACAAAAAAAGAGGCAAAAACTTATTATAAGATAGAAACGGAAGAAGTTAATTATCAGGCAGAATCAGAAGATAGTGTTGATGAAACAGAAATACAAAACATTATAACACACTATAAAAAACTCGGTAAAAATACAGATAGATATGTAGAAAGCTTCAATAATATTGCTGCACAGTATACAGATGCACAGCTAAGAATAATTACTAAGTTTTTACCAATTAGTGTAAGAGCCGTTTTAGAGACAGAATCTCCTAAATATCAATCAATAATGACATTTGGAGAAGGTACATATAAAGGTGGTAAGGACAAGCCAAAAGAAGAAAAAACAGAAGACTTGAAAATTGGATTTATTGAAACTAATAATACCAAAGGAAAGCCTGCTAAGCCAGTAGTAATACCTTCTGCTGTAAATTCAAATGGAGTTAAGAAATTAAATACTAAAAAAGAAGAAGAGAATACTGATACTCCTAAAAATATGAGTATTGATGATATGTTCTTAAATGAAGAAGTGTCAGATGTAGAAAATAAATCAAATGTTGAAACTGAAGGGACAGAAGAACCTGTAAAGAAGAAAAGAGGAAGACCTAGAAAAGTTATTGAACCAGGAACAGAACCAGAAGTTAAAGTACCTAAAAAGAGGGGAAGACCTAAAAAAGTTACTGAGTCTGAAGATAAACCATTAGAAAATCAAGAAAGCATACTTCCTGGATTTGATTCTCGGAGAAGAGAGCGTTTTACCAGGATTAAAAAAAGAAGAGCCAGTAAACTTATTTGAACTTGGAAATACTGCTGAAGAGAAAAATTCAGAAGATAATTACATAGAAACTATAAGAAGCAAAGAGGAAAATGTAGACATTACAAGTTTACTTACAAAAGATAAAAAAGTAGTATCTTTTGTAGGTACATCAAAAGCTGGAACATCATTTTTAGTAAATAATTTGGCAGATATGCTATCAAAAACAGGAATAAAGACAGCGATAGTAGATCTTACAGAAAATAGAAATTCATATTATATATATACAAAAAATGAAGAAGCTTTAAGAAGAATAGCTTCAAATTGTCTAGAAAAAATAGAAAACGGAATAGTTGAAGGAATAGAAGTAAATAAGAATTTAACAGTATTTACATCAATACCAAATCAAAAAATAGAAGTAAGTAATGTAGATAGTGTAATTGCAAATCTTTTAAAACAATACTCATTAGTACTTCTTGATTGCGATTTTAAAACAAGCGACAGATATTTTGAACTTGCACAAGAAATATACTTAGTACAAAGTATGGATATTCTTACAATACAACCATTAACAGCATTTTTAAGAGATTTACAATCAAATAATAAACTTATACCATCAAAACTTAAAGCTGTAATAAATAAATCTATGGCAGTTAGAGGATTAAGCACAAAAGCTATAATTGGTGGAATGTCATGTTATAATAATCCAGAAATGTCATACATGAGAGAATTATTTGATAAAGACAAAATACAATTGATTACTATTCCATTTGATCAAGATACAATGTCAAAATATTTATCAGGAATGGTAGATTGTTTCGTGTCTACAAGTGGATACTCAAAAGGATTTTTAGGAGAACTTAAAAAACTTGGTGACCATGTATATCCATTAGTTACAAATAAGTTTAAACCAGATTATACAAAAAGAAATAAATTTGCAAGAAGCAATAATGATATATCAAATATACCATACTAATATGTAAATAATAGTAGAAGATTAATCATGTATTGGACTTTAGGAAGGAGAAAAAAATGGAGTTAGCTTTAATGGCGATACTAGCAGTTATAATAATAGCTCTAATAATATATAATATTGCTATAAGTAAGAAAATAAAGAACTTTAAAGATATAAATCAAAAAGTAACAAGCTTAAATGTATTGCAAGACTTCATGACTACTATTGGGGATGATGCATCAGTAGACGATAAAATAGTAAAAATTAATGAGATATTGATAGAAGAATATGCAATAAAGTATTCTACAATAGTAGTATTTGATGGCGCAGAATATGTGGTTAAAGCTTCAAATGTTGATAAAAAACATTGGGATACATTAAGAAATCTTCAAAATGAAGACATTTTTAAAGATAGCATAACAACTACAAAGCCTAAATATGTAACAGTAAATAATGATGAAGAAAGACTACCATATCAAAAAATGGAGTTTGGACGAGCTAGATCTGCAATGTTTTTTCCACTTTATATAGATAATGTTTATTTTGGATATTGGATAATTGAAAGCGGTAGAATGCATGCTTTTGATCATATTGATACAACAATTTTAGAGGTAGTAAAAGAGAATATTATATCAATATTTAGAATTGTATCATATCAAAACATTATAGAAAGCTTAACAAGAAAAGATTTATATTCAGATTTAAAAACTTCAGAATATTTATATGAAGAAGGAAGGAAAATAATAGATAATTACACTACATCTACTATATGTATGTTTAAAATTACAAATTTGGAAGAAACTAATAATAAAGTAAATAGAGATACTGGAAACCAAATGATAATTGATGTATGTGACTATATAAAAGAAAAACTATCTGATGAATATCTATTTGTTAGATATATGGGACCTAAATTTGTAATTGCATTTTCGGGTGTTGAAGTTGAAGGTGTTACTGAATTTTTAAATGATTTAAAAAGAGATGTAGAATTACTTGAAGTAGAAGATGTAATTGCAGCAGAAGCAAATGAAAAAGAACAAGGAAAGAAAAAGAAAAAAGTTGTACTTACAAATCCAAGATTAAATTTTGTACTTACAAGTTATTATAAAGGAACAGCACTTGAAAAAGTAATGAAAAAACTAGAGGAATATCTTGATTCAGCAGATAAGAGTGAAAATGACATTAATAATATATAAAGATATAAAAATTAAGGAGGTAAAAAATGGATTTTGATAAAACAATGAATTTTAAAGTAGAGAATGAAAATAGCATTAAGTATAAAGAGGTATTAACAGATGTATATAAGGCACTTGATGAAAAAGGATATAATCCAATAAATCAAATAGTTGGTTATATATTATCTGGAGATCCAACATATATTACAAGCCATAATGATGCTAGAAATATTATAAGAAAAGTAGAAAGAGATGAGCTTCTAGAAAAAATGGTTAGGTTCTATATAGGAATAGATGAATAATATGAGGATTTTAGGAATTGATTATGGTGATATGAGAGTTCGGACTTGCTATTTCTGACATGTTAGGTGTAACTGCTCAAGGTCTGGAAACAATACATCATAATAGTAATGATAAAATTGTCTTAAAAAGAATAGAAGAATTATGCGAAATGTATGAAATATCAACATTTGTTGTAGGTATGCCTATAAATATGAATGGGACAGTAGGAGAAAGAGCAGATATAACTAAAAAATTTATACATAAATTAAAGTGTAAGTTTAATAATATAAATGTTGAGATAGTAGATGAAAGATTAACAACGGTTGCTGCACATAAAACAATGAACTTTTTAGATGTAAATCCTAAGGAAAAAAAGGGAATAGTTGATACTATTTCTGCTGTATACATATTAGAAATTTACTTAAATAAACAAAAATAGTCATTAAAATTGTAGAAATACAATTATTATATATAATATTTGAAAGGAGAATAATTAATGGACGAAGAATTAGATAACATCATAGTATTAAATGATGAAGATGGAAATGAGGTTAATTTTGAATTTTTAGATTTAGTAGAATTAGATGGTGAAGAATATGTAGTATTACTACCAACAGACGAAGATGAAGATGAACCAGGGGAAGTAGTTATATTACAAGTAGAAGACACAGACTCAGAAGATGAAGAATCTTATATAAGTGTAGAAGATGAAGAAGTATTAAATAAAGTATTTGAAATGTTTAAAGAAAAATTTAAAGACGAATTTGATTTCATAGACGAAAACTAATAATAAAAAAACTCCGAATCCGGAGTTTTTTTATTATTAGTAGATTTTAATATGTAATCATTTTTGTTGTATAATCAAGATTTGCATAAGAATCATATTCATAACCTAAAGTGTATATATTAGTTGACTGAATATCTTTTTCTAACATCATTAAAAGCTTTTTATTTCTACAAGTTGTTATAAATGATTTTACAGAAGTTATAACTTGCAATTTTTTATTTTCTTTACATATTTCAGAAAGAAGAGATTGACCTTTAGAATTACATCCTAAAACTCTAATATATGGATCGATTTTTTTAGAAGTTTCCATGTCATCTTTAGTGTATCCTAAGAGTGCATATAAAAGAATTCTTTGAATTCTAGTTTGTGTATATCTTTTTGATTTAATTGCACTCATAAGTTCAGAAAGATTATTGCAAGAATTTGCAGCATTTTTTATAGCATTTTCTAAACCTTCACTTACATCAGGTAGTTTTGCGATTTGTGCAACAGTCATATTTCTAAGAGTAAACATTATTTCTTTTTCAAAACACTCAATATCTTTTACGTAATGTCCTTTTTTTACTGCATCTTCTAAAATATCATAACAAACTTTTGGCATAGATTTATCTATTGCATAAAAATTCCTATCGATAGCATACTTCCTGATTGCTGTAGCACTTGCAAATTCGCCTGAAATTTCACTACTGTGATATCCAGGACCAACTCTTTTCACTCCAAGAGGTGTAATCATAGAATTTGTAGTTCTAAGTGCTTTTAAATATTCTATAGCCAAAATGTTATTTGGCGAAGATAATACATTTGCTGATTTTCTAATATTATTTAAATACATTAGTAATGCGTTTTCTCTAGCTTTTGGAAAAGAGATTCCTTTTGATAATTCATGAGCAAGCAAAGACTTAAATTCTTCAGGTTGATCAGATAAGATGTCTGCAAATTCTTTTAAAACAGAAACATCATCAGTTTCACATCCAAAAGAAACGGTGTCAACTACACCTAAGGAATTAAGTATTTTAATACTACCAAGTGCAAAGTTTTCAGCACTTGATATACTATATATACATGGAAGTTCTATAACTAAGTCAAAACCATTAAGCAAAGCCATTTTAGCTTTGGTCCATTTATCTACTATAGAAGCATTTCCTCTTTGAACGAAGTTACCAGAAATTAAAGCAATAGTACAATTTGCATTAGTTATTCTTTTAGCTTCATTTAAATGGTAAAGATGTCCATTATGAAAAGGATTATATTCACCGAATTATAGCTAAGACGTTATCCATTAAAAACCTCCATTAATCTTTACAATAAAATTGTTTATTGATATAATATCATAAAAGTTAGAAAAACACAATGCTTTTATGTAAAATTAGCTCGAAATAATGAAAGGATAAGATAAAAACAATGAAAAAAGTTGTAATATATACAGATGGTGCATGCTCTGGAAATCCAGGTCCACGGTGGATGGGGAACTATACTTATGTATGAAGATGTAAAAAAAGAAATATCTGGAGGAAAAAAAGACACTACGAATAATATTATGGAAATAACAGCTGTATTAGAAGGACTAAAACTTTTAAAATATCCATGTGAAGTAGAAATATATAGTGATAGCGCCTATGTAGTAAATGCATTTAATCAAAATTGGATAGATACTTGGAAGAAAAATGGGTGGAAGAATTCTAAAAAGGAAGAAGTAAAAAATAAAGAGCTTTGGGAAAAGCTAGATGAGCTGACTCATCTGCACCAAGTGAAATTCATAAAAGTAAAAGGACATAGTGATAATGAGTTTAATAATAGGTGTGATGAGTTGGCACGAAATGCAATACCAGAATAATTTAAGCAGGAAGGAAAGATATAATGGAAATTGGGATAGATATAGGTGGAAGCCATATTGCTTGTGGACTTGTAAAAGACCGGAAAAATTCTTTTGAAAAAAGATAGAAGCTTTTTAGAAGAAGACAGAAAAAATATTAAAGAAGTAATTATAAATGTAATCACAGAAGCTATCGAACAGATTTTGAAACAAGCTAATAAAGATTTAAAAGATATAGATTTAATAGGTGTTGGATTTCCACGGTAAAAATAATAATGGCATAGTTATTGAAGCTTCGAATTTAGGAATAAAACATTTTGATATAGTAAGTAGATTGAGAGAATACTTTAATTTTGATAACATAATTTTAAGAAATGATGCTAGATGTGCAGCAATTGGAGAAAAGAAATATGGAAGTTTAAAGGAATATGAAGATTGCATTTTTATCTGCTTAGGTACAGGAATTCGGAGGAGCAGTTTTTATGGGAGGACAAATTTTAAGTCCAAAGAAATCTGATGGATTTGAATTTCGGGCATATGGTAATAGAGAAAGAAGGACTAGAATGTAAATGTGGTAAAAATGGATGCTTAGAAAAATATTCATCTATGAAGGCATTAAAACAAAAAGTTGCTAATAAAAAGAAAATTGAACATGTTTCAGGTAAAGAATTATATGAAATAATAAAAAATGAAGAAGAAAATATAATAGATATAGTAGATGAATTTATTCAGAATTTAAGTGTAGGTTTAACAAATTTAATTAGAATATTTGAGCCCGAGGTGGTTTCTATAGGTGGTAGTTTTATATATTTTGAAGATTTACTATTAGATAGGGTAAGAAAGAGCGTCTCAGAAATGATAAAACTATATGATGGGAATTTACCAGAAATTGTAGTAGCGAGTCTTGGAAATGATGCAGGAATAATTGGAGCTACAATTGTCTAAAATATAAATATTAGGACATGTAAATACATAATGATAAAAAACTATACAAAAAAATTAAAAATTTTTCAAAAAAGTATTGACTTTTATCTTTTACCATTGTATAATAATAAAGCTCTGTGAGATAAAAGTTAATAAAAAGAGCATAAAAGTACATTGAAAAGTAAACAAAAAATCCTTTAAGAAACCAAGCGGAAA
>CAOJZU010000022.1 GCA_948466265.1 uncultured Clostridium sp.
TGGTTTCCTTTTCTTCTTCCTTTTTTGCTATTTTTCTTATTGCATTTTTATCTTATATTTATTTTTTATCTTTGTCAAGTGTATTTTAAGAGAATTGTTATGCTTAATATAATTTTTGTAATCTAGTCTAAATCATATTTAATATCTCTTCCTTTAGCACTTCTACAATTTTCTCTTGGGGAACTTTTTTTATTACTTCACCTTTTTTAAATAAAAGCCCTTCTTTTATTCCACCTGCAATTCCAATATCCGCTTCTTTGGCTTCTCCGTGGTCCGTTTACTCCGGCATCCCATAACTGCAACTGTAATATTTGCTTCTATTCCTTGAAGGAATTTTTCTATTTCTCTTGCAATTGGTATTAGATTTATTTGTGTTCTACCACATGTAGGACAAGATATAAGTGTTGGAGACTTTTTATATAATCCACAATTTTTAAGAATTTCTTTTGCAACTTTTATTTCTTCCCTTGGATCATCTGATAATGATACTCTTAAAGTATTTCCTATTCCTTTTCTTAGCAAAAAACCGAAGTCCTATACTTGATTTTATTGTACCTGAAAAAACTGTTCCTGCTTCTGTTATTCCAATATGAAGTGGATAATTACATATTTCACTCATTTTCTCGTATGCTTCTATACACAAATCTAAATTTGTCGCTTTTAGTGATATACATATGTCATAAAAATTTAAATCTTCTAAAATTTTTATATGTTTTACTGCACTTTCTACCATTCCATCTGCTGTAGGCTTCCCATTATACTTATCTAATATTTCTTGCTCAATGGAGCCAGAATTTACACCTATTCTTATTGGTATTTTCTTTTCTTTGCAAGCATTTACAACCGCTTCTACTCTCTCTCTACTTCCAATATTTCCAGGATTAATTCTTAATTTATCTACTCCCGCATTAATTGCTGTCAGTGCTATTTTATAATCAAAGTGTATATCTGCAACTATTGGTATATGTATTTTTTCTTTTATCTCTTTTATTGCTCTTGCATCTTCCTCATCAAGACATGAAACTCTAACAACTTCACATCCAATGTTTTCCAAGCTTAATATTTGTTCTACTGTTTTATCTACATCTTTTGTTAAAGTATTTGTCATAGATTGAATTACAACTTTGTTTTCTCCTCCAATCGTTACGTTTCCGCACCTTAATTTTTCTTGTATCTGTTCTTTTGGTCATTATATCCATCCTTTCTTGTTTAATTTATGAAGCACTTTCTTTAAGACGAACTAGTATATTCATAGCATCAATTGGAGTAAGCTCATTTATATTTATTTTATCTAGTTCATGTGCAATTTCTGCAATTTTATAATTATACATATCAAGTTGTCCGGCTAGATACTTTCTTTTCTTCTTTTTCTATATTCTTTTCTCCAAGCATACTTTTTCTTTCCAAATTCTTTAGAATATCTCTTGCATTTTTTAAAACTTCATTTGGAACTCCTGCAAGTTTTGCAACATGTATTCCATAGCTTTCATCTGTTCCTCCAGATACTATCTTTCTTAAAAAGATTACATCTTCTCCTTTTTCTTTTACCGCAACAGAATAATTTTTTATACCATCTAACATATTTTCTAATTTCGTAAGCTCATGATAGTGAGTTGCAAAAAGAGTTTTTGCTCCACATTTATCTTTATCTGCAACATATTCTGCAACTGCCCATGCAATTGAAAGTCCATCATATGTAGATGTTCCTCTTCCTATTTCGTCTAATATTACCAAACTATTTTCTGTTGCATTATTTAATATATTTGCAACTTCCATCATTTCTACCATAAATGTACTTTGTCCCTGACTCAAGTCATCTGATGCTCCGTACTCTTGTAAAAATTTTATCTACGACACCAATTTTAGCAGAGTCTGCTGGTACAAAAGAACCAATTTGTGCCATTATAGTAATTAATGCTACTTGTCTCATATATGTAGATTTACCTGCCATATTAGGTCCAGTTATTATTCCGAAGCCTACTATCATCCTTATTCATATATGTATCATTTGGAACGAAGCTTCCGAGAAGACATCATTTTTTCTATTACTGGATGTCTTCCCTTTCTTATATCTATTTCCCCACTATTATTTACGGTTGGTCTTACATAATTTAGGCTTTCTGCAACCTCTGCAAATGAAGAAAGTACATCGAGCTGTGCAATTATTTCTGCTGCTTCTTGTATCCTATTTAGTTCTTGTTCAATTTTATCTCTAATTTCTAAAAATAGTTTATACTCTAAACTAACTAGTTTTTCTTCTGAACCGAAGTATAGTATCTTCTATTTCTTTTAATTCCTCTGTTATATATCTTTCACCATTTGTTAAGGTTTGTTTTCTTACAAATCTATCAGGTACAAGTTTTAAATTTGATTTTGTAACTTCTATATAATAACCAAATACTTTATTAAATCCAATTTTTAAATTTTTTATTCCTGTTTCTTCTCTTTCCTTGGCTTCTAAATTTATAAGCCAAGTTTTTCCGGTCAGTACTTGCTGATTTTAATTTATCTACTTCTTCATTATATCCTTTTTTTATAATGTTTCCGTTCTGTTATAGTCATACCTGGCTCTTCTATTATTGCTCTTTCTATTAAATCATATATGTCTGTTAACTCATCTAAATTCTCATACATTGATTTTAACAAACTAGAATTTACATCTTTTAGTAACTTTTTTAATCCTGGAAGTTTCTTAACAGAAGATTTAAGTGATAACATATCTCTTGCATTTGCATTGCCAAAAGCAATTTTTCCTGCAATTCTTTCTATATCAAAAATTTGCTTTAAGCTATCTATTATATCTCCTTTTAGCATCATATCTTTTTTTAATTCGTCTACTGAATCTAATCTTTGATTTATTTCAGTTGTACCTATTAATGGATCATTTATCCATCTTCTTAAAAGTCTCCCTCCCATTGATGTTGAAGTTTTATCAAGTACCCAAAGAAGAGTTCCTTTTTTTCCCTTATCTCTCATTCTTTCTGTCAATTCTAAATTTCTTCTTGCATTAATATCAAGTGCAACATATTTTTCACTATTATATATTTTGATAGCTTTTATATTTTCTATTTCCACTTTTTGGGTTTGCTTTATATATTCTAAAAGTCCATTTATACTAGCAATTGCAAATTCTTTTTCTTCTAATTTTTTTAAGCTTTCTCCTTTATCATCTACAATATCATATTTTTCTTTTAAACTTTGTATATTTATTTTAAAGTTTTCTTCTCCTAGATTTGAAATATATGAATCTATTCTTTCTCTTATTTTTTGGATTTCATCTTGACTTGCATATAACATATCATTTACTACAATTTCAGCTGGACTATATCTTGCAATTTCGTCTAATAGTTTTACAAAGTTATGCGTAGATTTAATTTCACTACTTAGAAAGTCTCCAGTTGATATGTCGCATACAGCTATTCCAAAATATATTCCTTGTTTATATATTGACATTATATAATTATTTTTCTTCTCTTCTAATAAATTATCTTCTAATACTGTCCCTGGTGTTACAACTCTTATAACTTCTCTTTTTACCATTCCCTTTGCTTGCTTAGGGTCTTCTACTTGCTCACATATTGCAACTTTATAGCCTTTTTCTATTAATTTTGCAATATACATATTTGCTGCATGAAATGGCACTCCGGCACATTGGTGCTCTTGTCTCTTGTCCGCAATCTTTACCTGTTAACGTTATTTCTAGTTCTCTTGATGCAGTTTTTGCATCTTCAAAAAACATTTCATAGAAGTCACCTAATCTATAAAATAATATACAGTCTTTATATTCTTCTTTTGTATCTAAATAATGTTGCATCATTGGGGTATATTGTCCCATTACTATTTTTCCACCTTTCCTTGTAAATACCACATATGATCTTCTGTGATTTCTACTTCTACTGTCTTGTCTATTAAATCCTCTTGACCTTCAAAAATAACTACTTTATTTGTTTCAGTTCTTCCGTGTAAGCATATACTTATTTGTCTTACTTCTTCCTTCTACTATTATTTTTTGTTTTGTTCCAATATACTTTTTATTGTTCTCTGGCACCTGACTTTCTACAAGTTCTTTCAGTCTATTAAATCTTTTATGTTTTATTTCTTCATCTATTTGGTCTTCCATTTTATCTGCAGGAGTTCCTTTTCTTCTTGAATATATAAACATATATACTTGTTCAAAGTTTACTTTTCGAACTACTTCTAATGTATCTTCAAAATCTTCTTCTGTTTCACCTGGAAATCCTACTATGATATCGGTTGAAAATACTACTTCTGGTATTTCTTTTTTGATTTTATCTACTAATTCTAAAAAGCTTTCCTTTGTATGCTTTCTATTCATTCTTTTTAGTATATTTGTACTTCCTGATTGAAGTGGCAAATGTAATATTTTGCATACCTTTGAGCTTTCCTTTATTGCCATTATTACATCATCTGTAAAGTCTTTTGGGTGAGGTGATATAAATCTTATTCTCTCTATTCCTTGTATTTTTTGTACTTCTCTTAAAAGGTTTGAAAATTTATATCCATTTCCTCCATTATATGAATTTACATTTTGACCAAGCAAAGTTACTTCCTTATATCCTTTGCTTGCTAATTCTTTTATTTCTTTTAAAATATCTTCGGGTTTTCTGCTTCTTTCTCTTCCTCTTACATATGGAACTATGCAATATGTACAGTAATTATCACACCCATACATAATTGTAACAAGTGCTCTTATATTGTCTTCTCTTTTTATTGGTATTCCTTCATAAATATCTCCATCTATGTCTAATACATCTTGTACTTTTTCTTTTTTGCAAAGTGATTTGTATAAATCTTCTGGAAATTTATTTATTGTATGTGTGCCAAAGATTATATCAAAATATGGATAGCTTTTATTTAATTTTTCTTGTATGTGTTTTTCTTGCATCATACAACCACCAATAGCAATAATACTCCCTGTCTGTTTTTTATAAGTTTTTAATTCTCCTAAATTTCCAAATAGCTTATCTTCTGCATTTTCTCTTATGCAGCATGTATTAAATAAAATTAGGTCTGATTTTTTTGGGTCTTCACATTTCGTATACCCCATTTTTTCTATCATTCCTGAAAGTTTTTCAGAATCATTTTCATTTAGCATACATCCCATTGTAAGGATATTATATTTTAGGTCTTTTCCTTCATTTAATTTGCAAACTTTATCTATATACTCATTCTCTTTTTTAAATTCTAATATTTCCATGTATTTTATCTTTTCTCTTTTCTTAATCTCTATCTAATACTTGCATTAGTAGTGCCATACGTACATATAGACCGTTATGTGCTTGTTCAAAATAGCATGCTCTTGGGTCGTCATCTACTTCTTCGCTTATTTCTATTACTCTTGGTAATGGATGAAGTAAAATTGTATCCTTAGAAAATTTGTCTAGTACTTTTTGATCTATTATGAATTCTTCTTTTCCAAAATCTCCTTCAAATCTTTCTGCTTGAATTCTAGTATGATATATTATATCTAAATCTTTTGGAAGTTCATCAAAACTATTACATTTCTTATATTCTATTCCTTTTTGCTTTAACATTTCTATGTATTCTTCTGGAAGTGCAAATGCTTCTTTGCTCAAACCATATATTTCTATATTTTCAAATAATGATAAAAGTTTTATAAGTGAATGTATTGTTCTTCCATATTTAAGGTCTCCTAAAATTGCAACTTTTAAATTATTAAGTCTTCCCTTTTTTTCTCTTATTGTATAAAGGTCTAAAAGTGCTTGTGTTGGGTGTTCTCCTTTTCCTGCTCCTGCATTTAGTATTGGTATTTTGTCAGCTCTTGCAGCTTCTACTGCTGATGTATCCGATTTATGTCTTATTACCATAGCATCTGCATATCCTGCAATAACTTTTACTGTATCTTCTATTGTTTCTCCTTTTGCAGCTGAAGAAAACTCTCCTGCATTTTCTGTTGTAATTATTTTTGCTCCAAGCTTTAATGCAGCTGTTTCAAATGATAATCTTGTCCTTGTACTTGGTTCATAAAACATAATAGCAATTATTTTGTCTTCTAATCTATTTTCATATTTTTTTGGGTTTTTTTGAATTTTGTAAGTTAAATCAAATAATTCTTCTAAACTTTCTTTTGTGTATTGGTCACTACTTAATACATGTTTCATTTTTAGATTCTCCTTTTATTTACAATTTTTTTAATTATATTACAAACATATCTTAATTTCAACTTTTTTTCTTTGTTTTTATCACTTTTTTCGTAGGTCTTCATAATATATATTAAGCATATAGCTTAAGAAAGGATGAAACAAAATTATGGAATATGAAAATAACAAAGAAAAATGCCCTATCGTAGAAGTAGATGGCTTTATTGAAACTGGTAAACAATTTGATATTGAAATCAATTTACCTGAAGATGAACGTAATGTAATATATGGTGTAATAAAAGATTGTTATCATGAACCAGTAAGAGACGCTGTTGTTAAACTTGTAGAGTTAGACTGCGATAAAGGTGAAGATATTAGAAAACCTGTATCTCATACTTTTACAGATGAATATGGTGAATTTGTATTTGGACCTTTATGTCCTGATAAGAAATACGCTATTGACATTTGGGCTAACAAAGTTAGAAATATGAAGATATGTGCAAAATGCTCTAGAAAGGGTAAATGTTTAAAAGGCGTAAAGATGGATCAATGTGATAAATATATTGAAAAAAATCCTTGCGATATAAAAGACGAAGAACCTGATTGTGGATGCAATATGCCACCTCGTGGATAGTTTTAAGCAGGCGTCCAAACCGACGCCTGCTTCTTTATTAATTCTTATGCACTCTTTAATTCTAGCCTTATTTTGTCTCCGTATCATTGCGATAAACTCCGAGTTAGTAGGTTTTCCGTTTTGCTGCTGAAACAGTATATCCAAATATACTCTCAACTGTCTCTCCATCTCCTCTACCCCATGCAACTTCTATAGCATGACGAATTGCTCTTTCTACACGACTAGGTGTTGTTTTGTACCTTTTAGCTATTTCTGGATAAAGCTGTTTTGTTATTTGATTTATTATATCTATATCATTTACTACCATCATTATTGCTTCTCTTAAATATTGGTAACCTTTAATATGTGCAGGTACACCAATTTCATGAATAATATTTGTAACTAATGCTTCTAAATTTTCTGCTTCATTTTTCCTATCAGGTAGAATTTCTATGTATGGTGTTTTTAACTCTTTACTAGATGTTATACTCTTGAATGTTGTTGGTTTATAAAACTTAAGTTCTTTAATTCTCCTAATAAGTAAATCAATGTCGAAAGGCTTTACTATATAATATTGTGCTCCAAGTTCTATTGCTCTTGTAGTAATTTTATCTTGCCCTACTGCTGACAACACTATACATAATGGTTTTTTGTCTATATCAGAACTTTTTATCTTTTCTAATACTCCTAAGCCATCTAGTCTTGGCATTATAACATCTAAAATTGCTACATCAGGTTTTGTGTTATTTATCATTTCTACTGCTTCCATTCCATCTTGCGCAATACCAATAACTTCCATCCCTTCTTCTTTTTCAATACATGTTGTTAATGTTCTAGCAAAATCAACATTATCATCTGCTACCAAAATCGACAATTTCTCTTTCACTTTTTTAATTCCTCCTTTGTTAAAATTTGTAAATTTTTTCCATTTTTGTATTATAATCCTTTTTCCAATTTTTGGCAATAGATTTTTAGAAATTTTATTCAATTTTATTGTTTTTTTACAACTTTTTTAAGGCGAATTTTATCACATTTTATCATACTTTCATACTATGTTTATATATTTGTTTTGTTTTATCGAAATTGGTATTTCTTGGAATCCATCTTTGAAGATTTTTTCAAATTTTTCTTCAGAAATTTCTATTAAATTTTTTATTTTGTCAGTATAATCTTTAGAAATTATATTAATTCCATTTTTTTCACAAATATATTCAAATTCTCCCTGTTTTTGATAGTCCAGTATTATTTCTGCTAAATATCCATATTCTTTTTCTATTTCTTCTGATTTTTCTACCACAAGAGCAGTCGCTTCTGAATATGCTTTTACAAGTCCTCCTGTTCCTAAAAGAATTCCTCCAAAATATCTGGTAACAACTACAAGTACATTGCATAATTTTCTTTTCTGCAGTATGCCCAAGATAGGACTACCTGCTGTCCCGAGCAGGTTCTCCATCGTCACTTTGTCTTTCTAGCATGCCATTTTCTCTCAAAATTCTATATGCATATGTATTATGCCTTGCATCATGATATTTTTTCTTTATTTCTCCTATAATCTTTTCTGCTTCTAAAGTATCTTCTACATAAAAAATATTTGAGATAAATTTAGACTTTTTTTCTATAATCTCAGCTGTACTTTCATTTTTTATAGTTTTAAACATCTATATCCTCCCCTGCAGTAAAGCCTGTAGAAAATGCTATTTGTAAATTAAATCCTCCTGTATATGCATCTACATCTATTACTTCTCCTGCAAAATATAATCCGTGAATTAATTTAGATTCCATTGTTTTAGGGTTTATCTCTTTTACTGAAATTCCTCCGAGATGTTATTATAGCTTCATCTATTGGTCTAAATTCACTTATATTTAGCCTAAAGTTCTTGATTGTTTCACCTAATTTTATCCTCTCTTCTCTTGTTATTTCATTTACTTTCTTATCAGGATTAATTTTCGATAAATTAATAACAGGTTCTATTATTTTTTGAGGTAAAAGTCCATTTAAGCTATTTTTAAATTGCTTATTTTTTAATTCTTCGAAATCTCTTCTTATTCTTAAATCTAGTTTTTCTATATCTAATGCCGGTTTTAAATCTATCTTTAGTTCTATATTTTTATTTCTTAATAGTTCTTCTATATTTTTATATCTAATTAAATGAGACGATGCACTAATTATAATTGGTCCGGTTACTCCGAAATGAGTAAACATCATCTCTCCAAAATCCTCATATATATTTTTATCTTTTGCTTTATCTATTAGTTTTATCCCTACATTCTTAAGCGATAATCCTTGCATTTTTTTGCACAGATTTCTTTCATAGCATTCTAATGGTATAAGCCCAGGTTTTAGGGTAGATACTGTATGTCCGATATTTTTTTGCAATTTTATATCCATCTCCGAGTAGATCCTGTTGCTTTATAACTCATACCACCACTTGCAATTATTACCTTATTAGCTTCAATTTGTTTTTCGGTATGTTCTTCTTTATACTTTACTCCATAAACTTTTCCATCTTTGATAATTATGTCTGTCACTTCTGCATTTGTTATGACTTTTACATTTAATTTCTTTAATTTTGAATATAATGCGTCTATTACGCTCTGGCTATTATCAGTTATAGGAAACACTCTACTTCCTCTTTCTACTTTTGTTTCTAGTCCTTCAGTTTTCAGTAAATTTATAATGTCTTGGTTTGTAAAATTTTGAAAACTGCTATATAAAAACTTACCATTACCTGGTATGTTTTTTATAAATTCAGACATATCTGTCGCATTTGTTATATTACATCTTCCTTTTCCTGTTACCTTAAGCTTTTTTCCACATGCGTTCATTTTTTCTAGTATTATTGTGTCATGTCCATTTTTAGCTGCTGAAATCCCAGCAAGCATTCCTGCTGCTCCTCCACCGCATTATTACTACTTTCATAATTAATATTTTCCTTTCAGTATCATATATTTAATTATACAATATTTACAAGATGTAATCAAAGTTTTTTGGTATTTTTGTAATATTTGTAAATTATTCCTAATATACATTAGTAAAGTTAATTGTACAAACATTTATTGTGTGGAGGTTAAAAACATGGAAAATTTAAGCTTATATCAGGATATACAGTCTCGAACTGATGGCGATATATATATTGGAGTTGTAGGTCCTGTTAGAACTGGAAAATCGACATTTATAAAACGATTTATGGACTTACTCGTTATTCCAAATATTGAGAACGAATACAAAAAGGAACGAGCTCAAGATGAATTACCACAAAGTGCTGCTGGTCGTACTATAATGACTACTGAGCCAAAATTTGTTCCTAATGAAGCAATTGAAATCACTCTAGGAGATAATATTCGCTTTAAAACAAGATTGGTTGACTGTGTAGGCTATTTAGTAAACAATGCTATTGGATATTTAGAAGATGATGTTCCAAGAATGGTAAAAACTCCGTGGTCAGATGAGGAAATTCCTTTTGAAACTGCAGCTGAGCTTGGTACAACAAAAGTTATTTCTGAACATTCTACAATTGGAATTTTAGTTACTACTGATGGAAGTATCACAGATATCCCAAGAGAAGATTACATTAGAGCTGAGGAAAGAGTTGTATCTGAACTTCAAGCTTTAAATAAACCTTTTGTAATTGTATTAAATAGTGAAGACCCTTCTTCTTCATATACTCTTGAACTTGCAAGAAAACTTGAAGAAAAATATGGTGTATCTGTGCTTCCTACTGACTGTTCTAACTTATCTATAGATGATATTAATGATATGTTTGGTAAATTATTATACGAATTCCCAATAGAGCAAATGAATATTTCTTTACCAAAATGGGTAGATAGTCTATCTGATGAGCATTGGCTAAGGAAAGAAATCTTTAATGAAATAAAAGAAGCATTTAGCAATATTTCTGTTTTAAAGCAAATAAATGATAGTCTATCTAGTATAAAAACTACTGAAATAATTGAAAGTTCTTCTCTTTCTGAAATAAATCTTGGTAATGGTAATGTTAGTATCAATATTACACTTAAAGAGCATTTATTCTATCAGGTATTAACAGAAATGACAGGTGTTTCAGTATCTGATGAAGGCGATTTATTCTCTTGTCTTACTTCTCTTGCCGAAACTAAGAAAGAATATGATAAGATTGCATATGCTTTAGAAGAAGTTAAAGCTAAAGGTTATGGAATAGTTACTCCATCTGCTGAAGAATTGATTTTAGATGAGCCTGAAATGGTAAAACAAGGTTCTAGATATGGAGTAAAATTAAAAGCTAAAGCACCAAGTATACACATAGAAAGCCCGAAACAGATGCTTTTTTTATCCACCTCAGACAATTCTAAGTCGAAGTGGAA
This sequence comes from uncultured Clostridium sp., assembly GCA_948466265.1. The sequence continues at coordinate 11,077 of CAOJZU010000022.1, forward strand.
TTTTATTTTTAGTCCTATATGGTTTTTATCTATCTGTGTAACTTTTATATTACTAATTTTATTATGTACAAACTCTTGTGTTATTTCAAAATTATCAAATTTAAAATAATCCTTTATTCTCTGATTGTTTTTTTCTATTTCTTGTCCTAACCTATCATTTTGAATATCTATTAATTTGCTTTTAAGCTCTACAATATTATTTTTATATTCAGCATTTAACTCATCAAATTCGCTCTCATCAATTTTATTCAATGAATATAATTTCACAAGATTTTTTTTGCTTTCTTCTAACTCTTCTATTTGCTTTTCTATAATACTACAATCTACACTTGCTTTTCTATTCTTTTTGAGAATTTCATTGTTTACATTTATCATGTTTTTAATTATTTTATTCTTATTTTCAATCATTTCATCAAAAACATCTTTTAAGATCTGATTTAGTTCATTAGTTGTAAGATAAGTATTAGTTATACAACCCTTGTTGCCACTTCGAAGATATTCGGAGCATCCCCAATATTCTTCAGGAGATGTTGGTCTATATTTCCTTCGCCAATATAGTTTCCCATCATGACTACATATAAGTAAATTAGAATACATATAACGATTAGTCCAACCTGTTCCTTCACTTGTATATCTATTATGTCTTTTTTTTCGAATCTCATTGCATTTTTCCCACAATTCCTCATCTACAATCTGTGGCACAATATCCTCTGTTGTCTTATAATTAACCCATTCTTCTTTTGGCAGTTCTACTCGTTCTTTAGTTAAGAAATCTATTACTTCTGTTTTCTTGCCACAATAAAATCCTTTATATTTTGGATTTTCAAGTATTCCCTTTAACGTCGAATAACTAAGTGGCGTTCCACTTCTAGACATCATTCCCTCTTGTGCAAGTTGTTTGGATACACCTCTTATTCCAATATTACCTGTTGCATATAATTCATAAGCCCTTTTGACTATTTTAGCTTCATTTTCGTTTATTACTAATGTACAGTTGTTTTTTTCATATCCCCATATAACATTATTCCCCAAGACTCTGCCTCTCTCTATTGACCTGTTAAACCCAAATTTAGTTCTTTCTGATAGTCTTCTACTTTCATCCTGTGCTAGTGATGCCATAATAGTTAGTCTTAGTTCTCCCTCTTGATCTAATGTATTTATGTTATCTAATTCAAAATATACTCCTTTTCCTCTTGCAAGTAAATCTCTTGTAATTTGTAAAGTGTCTAGTGTATTTCTTGCAAATCTACATACTTCCTTTGTTAGAATCAAATCATATTTATCATTTTGCCCATCAAATATCATATCGTTAAAATCATTCCTTTTCTTAGTAGATGTTCCTGTAATTCCATCGTCTGTATATCCCTGAACAAATGTCCATTTTGGATTTGATAATATTTTATTTTTGTAATACATATCTTGATTTTCTAGTGAATTCTTTTGTTGTTCTTTTTCTGTAGATACTCTTGCATAATATGTAACTCGTAGTGGTAAGTCATAAATCGTTTTGCCTGACATTAATGCTTTTCTAATTTCATAAATATTCATATAAACCTCCAAAATCTTTAAATATACTTGTGTTCTAACTCTGTTAGACCCTATTGTCAAGATGTTTGGAAGTTTTTGAAAAAGAAAAAAGTCCATTAGGACTTTCAACTTGCTTTTTTTTGCATATCTATGTATTCAATTACTTTTTGCCTTCTATATAATAAACTTACAGTGATTCCTACTTTTAAAATAATTTCTAATTTTGCCATTTCGTTATTATCTACTTTTTCAACTATTATTTTTTGTAAAATTGTATCTATAAGTTGGCTTGGCATTCCCTGATGAAATTCTATGTCTTTTTTAAAACTTTGCCTTAGCAGTTCTTTCTTTTCATTAAGAACGTTCATATCTCTTGCCTTTATTAAAATATTACATTCTTGTTCTAATCTTTCTATTTTAGTATTATATACATCATTTTCTTCTTGGAATTCTTTTTCATCAATTAGGTCTGTTGTATATAACTTTATTAGCTTTTTCTTTTCTTTTTTTAATTCTTCAATTTTATTCCTTGTTCTATTGATATCATTTTCCGATGAACAATCTTGCATACAAGACATACTCTTTTCTAAAAGTTTCTCTATAAATTCCTCTTTATGTATAAATAATTCATCAAATACTTCTTTCAAAATTTTATCTAATGTTTCTGTATATATATTTACATTATCAGTACACCCGTCTAGTCCTTTCTTTTTATATAATGCACATTGCCAAAATTCTTTTCCTCTATTGGCTGATCTCCAATAGCTCTGTCCATCTTTTTTGCAGAATATTTTTCCTGAATATTTATATTTATTGTTATACCCTGATGACGAACTTTTTGCCCTTTCACTTCGTTCTTCGAATATTTCTTTGCACCTTTCCCACGTTTTATCATCAACTATTTGTGGCACGACATCTTCTTTTGCTTTATATTCAACAATTTCGTCCTTCCCCAAATTTACTCTTTGCTTGGTCATGAAGTCTATTACTCTTGTTTTGTTCCCTGAATAAAACCCTTTATATTTAGGATTAGTCAAAATATTTTTTATTGTAGAATAAGCAAAAACTTCTCCTTTTCTTGTGTATATTCCTTCTTTTGCTAGTTCTTGACCTATTCTTCTTATTCCCACCTCTCCTGTTGCGTATATTTCATATATTCTTTTTACAATTTTTGCTTCTTCTTCGTTTAATTCAAGTTTACATTTGTTTTTTTCATAGCCCCATATAGCATTGTTGCCTAAAACTCTTCCTTTTTCTATTGCTCTACTAAAGCCAAACTTTACTCTTTCTGATATTCTGCGACTTTCGTCTTGTGCTAGTGATGCCATTATAGTTAGTCTTAGTTCTCCTTCTTGTTCTAATGTATTAATATTATCTAGCTCAAAACAAACTCCTTTGCCTTTAGCGAGTAAATTTCTTGTAATTTGCAATGTGTCTAGTGTATTTCTTGCAAATCTGCATACTTCTTTTGTTAAGATCAAGTCATACATATCATTTAATCCATCACTTATCATATCATTAAAATCATTTCTTTTTCTCGTCGATGTACCTGTTATTCCTCTGTCAGTATACCCATTAACTAGTGTCCAGTTAGGTTCTGCTAATATTTTATTTTTATAATATGTATCTTGATTTTCTAGTGAATTTTTTTGTTCTTCTTTTTCGGTAGATACCCTTGCATAATATGTAACTCTTAATGGCAAATCATAAATTGTTTTACCTGACATTAGTTCTCTTCTTATGGTATATAGATCCATATTAGAATCCTCCTAAGTAAAATCTTATATACTATTTATAATGTAATCTTTCATTTTATCATCTATAATGCCTTGTTCTCTTGCTGAATTAATCAAGTATATGCTTAATCTTTCAAGAATTGATTTTTCAAATTTTTCTATTATCTTATTATCAATCTTATCAAATATTTTTTCCATCTTGTCCACCTCTGTTAATGTATATTGACAAAACTCAAAAATATTACATTAATTTTTATTACCATGCTATTTTCTTAGGCACATCATATCCTGCTGTTATATTCTTCTTTAAAACATAATTCTTTTTACTTTTATCATATTCATATACTGATGTATTCCAATCCCTATATGATCTATTGCTGATACTGCTTGTTTTTGAAAGTTCTCTACTTGCTTGTTCATGTTGTGCTTTTAAATACAGGTACTCTAACTCACTATTATTACGTTTATTTTTTATATATTTTATAGTATCTATTTTATTATTTTTTTTGCTTTCTTGTTTTCTTCTTGCCTTTTCTTTTAGGTATCTTTCATCTTTCGAAACAGTTCGTGATACTATATATTTAGAAATTTGTAATTTTTCTGCAATATCTTTTTGTTTCAATTTATCAATAAAATACATTTTTAATATTTGTTCATTCAATTTTAAATAACACTCTCTTTCGTGCAACTTTTTACTAACAGCTTTTGGGCATAAAGACTTAAATAGAGTGAATGCTCTATTTGATTTCTAAATTTTTCATTGCTTCTTTAAAGTTTTGTTTGTTTAGTGGTTTGACCTTTTTATATTTTCTCTTCTTTTTTAATCTCTCTATGATTTCTCTAACAAATACACCCAAAGCAAAAGAGATTAAAAAAACTATAATATACTTTAGCATTTTATTTTTTCTCCTTTGCCATGAATTTTGCTAGTTTTTTTACTTCACTATTTCCGAAATTTTTCATAAAACATTTTGATTTCACTTCGAATTGTTTTATCGTTTATTTCTGCTTTGCTATGCTTCAGAGTTTTAAATGTCAATTGAGCATATGCTGTTATAAGTTCTAATTCTAGTGTATTAGTATCATTTGTTTTTTTCGTTTCTTTTACGTTTTTGGTTTCAACTATTGGCTTTAATTCATTTCTCGTGTCCATAACATACTTCCTCCTTTTTTTAGTTTCTATATATTAAGAACACGACAAAAATTTCAAATGTCGGATTTTTGAAAAAATTTTTTAATTTTTTCTATTTCTACTCAAATTTCTAAATATCAAAAATATTATTTCTTGTCTCAAATCCTCGTCTATTTTGCCACTTATATACGCATTTTTATCTATTAAATTTTCATAATCATTTATTATTTTTAGTATTTCTGAATCTGTTAAATCAAAATTATTAAACATATTTTAATCTTCTCCTTTTATTAATCCCTTTACAATTTTTTCTTGTGCTCGATTTCGTATTATAGATATTGTTTCTCTGTGAAGATGCATTATTTTTGCTGTTTCATTAATGGACTTCTGCTTTTTATATAAATAAAAAAGCACTTCTTTTTCTTTTAAAGATAATGCTTTTACAATATTATATAACTTATGATCCGAGAATGTTCTTTCAAATTCTATTGCAGAATCAATCTCCTCTTGACATCTTTCTAAAACAGCATCAAGTACATTTTCACCCATACTAGACATATTTTCGTCATTGAATATTACCATATCATTTAGATAATGACGATTTCTCTCAATATACTTATTTTTTGCGGTCATTACAATTCTCTTTAAATATAATTTTTCTTCTTTTGATAATTCCTCCTTTAGATAGTCTTTTCTTTGCATTTTTAATTTCTCCAATCTTTTTAGATTAGACAAATTTCCGAAAGCCAAAGAAAGCTATTCAGTTATATATTTTTTTAATTAATTAGATTTTGTCATGTCATAATTTCCCTCCAAAAAAATAAAAGTCTGTTAATTAAAGTAAAATATTTTCACATAATCTTTTGTACTTTTTTATTATCTCATGTGAATTAATATACTTTCTTTAACCTTACAGACCTTTGTCTTCACTAGAAATAATACAACTTTTTGTTTTGGTTGTCATAAAATACGCAAAAATAAGCATTAATATTAAAAAATACTCTAATTAAAAGATTTTTTCATGAAAATAGGAACTTCAAATTGCAGTTCCTATTTTATATTATTATTAAGTTTAAATATGTTTTACCCTTAAAGATTATAATCCTTTAATATTTGTTCAGTCTTTTCTATTAGTTCATTATACTCTTTTACTGTCACTCCCTTTTCCTTTAATTTTTTATTTTGCTTTGTTATATTATTTTCATAATATAACATTAATTCATCATCTAATAAATCAAACTCATAACCAGTATAAAGTTTATCCATTATTTGTATGTTCAACTTTTCTAATACTTCAATATTTTTTTCTTTAAAATATTTTTTTACTTCAATAAACTCTTTCTGTTTATACTCTTCGTGCCATTTTTCATAATTAAAATTTCTCACTAAAATTCCCTCTTTCGTATTATTTTTTTAATTATAACACTATTTTATATTTTAGGCTAGTGAATTAGCCTATATTTTTTTAAAAAATTGATATACTATTTTCAAATTATTTTATAAAGGGGAATATTGTGAATATATCAGATGCAATTAATCAAAGAATTAGATATTTTATGCGTAAAAACAATTTAAACTCTCTATGGGATTTATACAAAACAACTGGTGTCCCTAAAGCTACCATAAATGCCCTATTAAGTTCTCGAAAAACTAGTGTACCTAAAATTACAACTCTTATACAAATATGCAGTGGTTTAAACACTAATTTAAAAGATTTTTTTAATGATGATATTTTTAAAGATATAGATGATAATATATAAAGTATACTTTATTTCGTTATACAATAAAACGAACTTGTCTTTTTTTCCCTTTTTTTGTCTTTCACTATTATTTTATTTTATTGTATGATAAACTGATTAAGATTATTTTATACATTATATTTTAGGAGGCAATTATGCTTAAAGTGATAATTGCTATTGATAATGATATTTTGTATAACAGCTTATCTCAAATTGCATTACAATCTAAAGAAAAAATCGAAGTCACAAAAGAATCTCCTGACAAATTACATTCTATAATTTGTAAAAACAAAAGGGAAAATTTGATAATATTGGACTCTTTCACTTCAGTTACTTTTTGCCTAAATATACTGAAGAATTTAAATATAAATAAACAAAATGTCATTATCTTGGTAATTGATTCTAACTCAATGTCCAATATTTATAATAGTAAATTTCATTTTCCTAGAAATAGTAATTACGATTCTTCTTTAATTGATATTGTAAAACTAGTTTCAGATTCATTAAAAGTATCTTTAGAATTAGAACAAAATATTGACCAAATTTTATGGAAAATAGGATTAACTTCTTATACTAAAGGAACAACATATATAAAAGATGCAATTTTACTTTCATATAATAATCGTAGATTACTACTTGAAACAAGAATGCTTATAAAACACGTTGCTACTAAAAATAATATTGAAAATGATAAAGTAGTACGTTCAGACATGGACAGAGCTTTAAATAATGCAATTGACTTAATTAACACAGATACAATTTATAATATTTTTGGAGATGATTATGATGGTAGAAAAATTAGTTTAAGATACTTTATTGATTTATGTATTCGATTTCTAGAAAAGCAAAGATATAGCTGTATAAAAAATTAAATTAGGAACTACCTTCTTAGTTAGTAGCTCCCTCATAATAAATTATTTGTATAAGAATAACTGCCACATTCTTCTTATACTATATATTAAAACACTTATGTGTATTAATATCTATTTTATGATTTATTATACTGCAAGAAACAGATAATACACAATATTAACTGTATTTTCTAAAACTTATTATAGTCTTTATTCCAACTTGATTTTATTTCTTGTTCTATTTCTGTTAATGTTATATTTTTTTCAAGGTATTCATCTCTGCATTTATCAATACATAAACATATATTTTGTATAGCACAATATGTATAAAATTCAATAGACTTTTCTTTTGCCAATACAAATGGTTGTTTTAAATAAAAAAGCTCTAGACTTAATGTATTTAAATCTGTTAATTTTTTTAATTCAAATTTATTAACTTTATTATTTACTGTCTCTAATATTTCTCTATAATCCACTTTCTATCACACTCCTAAATTACTATAGTTCTCTAATCTTATTTAATTATTATTCTTTATGATAAATTATTTGTATTAGATTAACTTTCAAATTCTTCTTGTATTATATATTAGATGCTTACGTGCATCAATATCCCTATAAATATCTATTTTATTGTTTATTATAACATAAAAATAAATAACACTCAATACAGTTGACAAAATAATATTAATATAACCTTAGTATGTATTTAAAGAACTACTGCAATCTAAAAGTATTATTGATATAATAAATAATATTATATCAGGGAGATAAATAAAGAATGAGAATTATTTACTAAAAGATATTATTAATGTTGCAAATAAACTAACAGGAAAACCAATACTAGAAAAACAATCATTAGAAAGAATTATTAGTCCATTAACATTTTACCAGAAAGTTTTGCTAATAATTACCTTTATATGTTGTTTAATCAATTTAATAAAAGTCTATTGCTTGATATAATACTCCTACTAACAATATTTGTGGGTGGATTTGCATTTCATATATTATGGGAATATCCCATATATAGTCATTCTAATTCCTATCGCTTCTATATGTAGTCAAAAATATTTTCAATTTTATAAAAATAAAGTATAAAAAATGTCTTTTGATAATAATGTAAAACAGCTATATTGTGGCATATATCTTTTCAAAATGGTATATAGACGGTCAAAGTTTTTTATCTTACTACAAAAGTACTTCAATAATTTTTTATGTCCGTTATGATTTATATTGATAGTTGCTTGCTTTTTATTATATTTCTATTTTTCTTTTTTATATACTTTTTTAACTGTTTTATGTATTTATAAATTTATTTAAATATTTTTACCTTTTATTCTTATAAAATCAAAAAATATAATAATTCGGAGTTACTTAATAATCAAGTAACTCCGAGCATCAGGAGAGTAATTTATTGTTTATGTTTTAAAACTACGAAACTAAGTATTCAAGTATAACTTAGTTGTAACCTCTTGTCGATACGACCATTTTTACAGACACATCATTGTATGCTGAAATTGAGTCATATTCAAAATGGAATGTCCGTCCGGTCGCCGCCATGATGTAAAAGTAGTCCGAATTATACGTCTGTTTACCTTGGTGAACATCGCCAGTAGCACCAATCTGACCCATCGAGCCCATCAGCTTTATCTGCGCTCCAATTGCCGGATTGCTTGCCGATATAAGCGTTGCGCCCCATTTTACGCGCATAACATCATCCGCAACAGACCAATCCTGACCTCTCATCGTAGATCTAAAAGACGCTGTACCTAATGGAAAGTCGGGCCGATCGTTCGGAATGGTCACGTACAGAGACAACGGATCTGCAGACATATCACATGTGAGAACATAGATGTCTTCCCCTTCTGCTTCCGTTTCAGTCATTCCTAAAATTTCCAATGCTTCTTCGCGGGACAAATCCGATTCCTCAATCGGTACCAGATCCGGAGCCTCGCTCTGCGACTCCTCGGCTGCAAAAGCAACAGACGGAATTGACATTGTCACACACATTACCATTGTCAAAAATAAGCTAAAAAAACGTTTTTTCATGAAAAGTCCTCCTTATGATGTTTGTAGCTCTCCTGACTTCTCCATCAAGCTAACTATTCAGTTCGCTCTCTTGGAAAACGCGAAACAAAATTGCAGTTTTACATCTTATTTTATACCTAGTTTACGTAGATTCAGTAAAATGACAAAAAAAGACAAAAAAACAATAAATTTTTTAATACAATATTTCACTGTTTAAATTAATTTGAATTTTGTTGCACATTTATAATTCTCTTAATCAACAACTTCTATTGATTTTATCTCTAATGAATATGAGCTTACGTCCAAATTTTTATACTTAACTATCACTCTTTTACCGGACTGATTCAACCTGCTGTAAATTACCGATTATCTCTGTTTCATCAGTAATGCTAAACTTCAAAACAAATGGCAGTTTATAAATTTTATCAGAATATTCATATCTTATATATAATTCATCAGGTTCGTTAGGTAATGAATAGTATTCTGCAACATAGGCTAATGTATTTTCATTTCTTAATGTCTCTTTCTTCATATCTTCATAATCTTTTGCTTTCAATACGATAATTGGATTATTTTTTGTATCAAAGTAGTCATCTTCAAGCATATTATACGTTATCAAATCGCCTTTACAAATTAATATATCCCCATAATGAATATAATTTGTATTATATTCTTCAGATGTGTAATAATCTATACATTTTTGCTGTTTATTTCTAATTATGGCTCTTGTATATTCTGGCATTTCAATTCCACTTTCGCCAAAGTGTTCACCATTATATATATAAAACCTATTTTCGTTGTCAAGTTCCATCCTACCTTGTATTGTTATATCTTTTTTGATGTTTGATATGTTATTTGATTTATTGTTATTCATATTGATAATTATATTAAAAATTATCAATCCAAGTAGTACTATTGTTGATAAAATAACACAAATTATGATAATACTTTTTTTCCCCATATAAATACATCTCCTTTCTTTAAATTTTTATACTATCTTTATATATACTATAGTTATTTGTCTATTTCTTTATTTTGTGCCTTTATTATATCTTAAAAATATATTATATGTCAATACAATATATTTTTACTCTTTTACTCTTCAAGCTACTTTTACTCAATTTTATACTTTTCTTTATATGTAAAAATCAGAATTTATAAATATAAAATAAAAGGTACAGAATCCCTACACCTTTTACCCATTTTACATTAGGCATTGCAATATAAATCTAACAATATCTTTTACTCCTGTTTTATAATACTGTTCATAATATATGCTTTGCTCAATATTACATTTGTCACTGTAATTAGAAAGCACTTCTACTATTAATTTTAGCTTTTGTTTATCAGTTATATTTACTGTTAATTCTGCCATTAATTTTGCATATGCTTCTTCTCTCTTTTCTTTTGTAGTTTCTAATTCTTTATTAAAATCGGCTGTCTTTATTACTCCTTTGTCCTCACGATACAACCAAAGAACTTGCAAAGTTTCATCATCTTTTAAATTTTCCATATCTACACTTTATCCTCCTCTTCCACAGTGTTTGTGTCATGCTAACTCTGTTTATGGATAATGTCAACCTTTTTCACAAAAATTTTAAAAGTTCTTTAAACCCTGAATTTTAGAGAGAGCAAAATGGCGTAGTATCCCCTTATGTTCAAAAATAATACACCATTTAATTAATAAACCCCTCATTCCGTCGCTTCGCTGATGGCAGTCTAGTATGCAGAATCTCTTCTACTGCAGATGCTGTTTTTTAACTTTGTGCATCCTTGCCCACACTTTTTACATCTACATATCCTCTAACAAGTTTTGCCTCCTGAAACTCTTTTTTTATTGTGAGTATATGTTACAAAATCTCACTTACGCATTTTGTATAAATAG
>CAOJZU010000023.1 GCA_948466265.1 uncultured Clostridium sp.
TAAAATTTGTGGTTGCGGGGGTAAGACTCGAACTTACGACCTTCGGGTTATGAGATTAAGTTATCTATCATTACTACCATTTAATAGATAACTTAACCATCAAATTCTTCATTTTCCTTATCTTCCGCCCATTCCGGCCGCCACCACCGCCGGCCTCCGGCCGCCACCAGAGAATCCGCCGGCCGCCACCACCGACCACTTGAATAGCTACTTGCAGCTATTCTTGCTTGTCTTTGTGCTAGACTTGTATTGTATGCTTTATTAATTCCAGACATAATCATTCTATCAAAATTCATTCTATTCATCATGTACATATATGTATATCCATTACTTACCATATAACTTTCGTCCATAAGCTGTGGATACTTTATTTTTAACTGTGCAAGCACTTTATCTGCTATTCCAAATGCTGTTGCATATACTAGATATTTTTCCCAAAGTATTAAATCTGGTACTTCTCTTTCATTAAGAAGAGAAAAGTCTTCCATATATCTTTTTAGTCCTTTCCAAGCTTCTTGTTCATTTGCTCCTTTTTGAGTAAGGTTCCTTGATTTTTTTGCTATTTTGCCACATAAAATTCCACATACAAAAAGTAATATTGCAATAAATATTGGTATTATAGCCATAAATCCAAAGAATATTAGAACTATTCCTATCGCATAATATGTAGCTGATTTATTTCTCCATTTTTTAACCATTCTTTGTGCTTCTTCGTCGTAATTTTCTTTATCCTTTTGAACTGTTTTTACTCTACCTTCTATGCCTTCAATCTTAGACAAGAATATTTGGTCATTCTTTTTTGCATAATTTTCAATATCCTTCATAGATATTCTTATTCTGTCTTGTTCCTCTTTGCTATGCCTTTGTATGTATTCTTCCACATTAACAAGTATATTATATACATCAGATTCGTCTGTGTTTTTAACCTCTTTGTAACCTTTATTTAAAACTATATACACATTATTTTTTTCATCCTGCTCAAATAATATTATCTCCTTTAGTGCTAAATTTAGAATTGTAGCAGATACTATCTTTGACACATTATTTTTAAAAGCAGATTGATTATCAAAATAATACAAAAATGCCGCTTCTGCAGGCGTTGCATTTTCGTCTGGAAAATCTCTAAAATATTTCATTTCTTGTTCTGGAGCTATTTTTTTTATACTTTTTAATACTTTTATATATCTTACAATGACAAAAGTAAATATAGCTAAAATAGCTACTGTAATAACAGCAATAATAGTTATAACTGTCATAACTGCTTTTCTTGCAGCTTCCCTTTGTGCATTCGCTTCGTCTGCCCATTTTGTCTCTTCTTCTACAATGCTATTTAATTTACTTGTATTAACTTTATTCATATTTTGACTAAACACATTTTCCGCAGTTACTACTCTAACTTCAACCATTGTTTGTGCATCTAAATCTTCTACCTCAAATGATACTGTTTTGTTATCTACTATTTCGATATTACCATGTAATGGTCCATGTGCCCATACTTTTAGGTTGTCTCTATTTAATACTTCTTTTGGAAGTGCTATTGTTCCTGTAACTTTTTTTGCTGGGATTCCATTTGTATCTCCAATAAATTGCCAATAGAATTCTGAACAATCAGTATATGTTTTTATGGCATTTTCTATTTTATATTTTATTCTATATGTTCTCGTTTCAGTATCTTCTATTGATACTCCCCATGCTATTTCAAATTCTGAACCTGATCTATTTAAAGCATAAAATCCACCTTTTTTAACATGATATGCATAAGCTCCTGTATTCTGGAAATTAGTTACTTCTCCACTTAGATTTACTTCTGAAACTTCTACATTCGTTATATTTCCATACTTCTTACTATCTAATTCAAATGTCTTAAATAGAGTATTTGTTTCAGATACACGTATATTCCAAGTTTCTACTACATCTGCACTTCCATCTTCATTTAATAATACATCATATCTTAAATCATTTAGTCTCTGTGTTCCTGCATATGATGTTGTAGTAAATAGAAATGTTAAAAATGCTAATATAATAATTATACCTGCTAAATATGTAATTTTCTTCTTCATATTTATCCCCCTTATATTTTATCTGATAGGAAGCTTAGAGAACTTTCCTATTAGATAAAAAGCCTAAATCTTAGATGTTTCTAAAATTTAGACTTTTCCCATTTATTCTCCTTTTAATTTTTCAGCTCTATCTGCTGTAATAAGTGCTTCTATCATTTCATCTAAATCTCCATTTAGGAAGTTTTCCATTTGATATATGCTAAGCCCAATTCTATGGTCCGTTATTCTTCCTTGTGGATAATTATATGTCCTTATTTTTTCGCTTCTATCTCCAGAACCTACTTGGCTTTTTCTTTCATTTGCAAGCTTTTCATCTTGCTTCGATTTTTCTATTTCATATAATCTAGATTTCAAAAGTCTCATTGCATACTCTCTATTTTGTACTTGAGATCTTTCTGTTTGACATTCTGCAACTACTCCTGTTGGCTCATGTATAAGCCTTACAGCAGAAGATGTTTTGTTTACATGTTGTCCTCCTGCTCCTGAGGCTCTATAAACTTCCATTTTTATATCTGCAGGATTTATTTCAATTTCAACATCTTCAACAACCGGAAGAATAGCAACTGTTGCAGCTGATGTATGAATTCTTCCACTACTTTCTGTATCAGGTACTCTTTGTACCCTATGTGCACCGCTTTCAAATTTTAATTTACTATAAACGCCTTTTCCTGTTATCATGAATGTTATTTCTTTGTATCCACCAAGTTCTGTCTCATTTTCATTAAGTATATCTATTTTCCAATGTTTTCTTTCTGCATACATTGAATACATTCTAAATAATGTTCCTGCAAATAGTGCTGCTTCTTCTCCACCTGCTCCTGCTCTTATCTCACATATTGTGTTTTTATCATCATCTGGGTCTTTTGGTATTAAAAGTATTTTTATTTCTTCTTCGACCTTTGGAATTTTTTCTCTTGCTTCATCAATTTCAGCTTGTGCAAGTTCTTTTAGTTCTGGATCTTTAAGTAATTCTCCGTTTTCTTCTATAGTATTTTTTAATTTTTTATATTCTCTATATTTTTCAACAACTGGAGCAAGTTCTGCATGTTCTTTCATAAGTTTTTGCCATGAACTAGTTTTTGCAATTTCTTCAGGATCACTAATCTTTATTGTTAATTCTTCATATCTTTTCTCTACGTCCTCTAATCTTTGAAACATTATAACCTCCACAAATAAATATTGCATTTATTATATAATCTTTTTGGTTAGTTGTCAACAAAACCCGCCATTCATATGCACTTTATTGTACGGCAAATTCATATTATCTAATATATCTATTTCTCTTTCTGTGCAGGTAAATATTATTATTTGTTTTTCTTTATAATTTGTATGTAAGAATTTTAAAATATTTTCTAATCTATTCTTATCAAAATAGACAAAAGTTTCGTCAAGAAATATTGGCATATTTTCTGGGCTTAAATCATTTATTCCTGATATTCTAAGAGACATATATAATGCATCAATTGTTCCTTCACTTAAATAATTTGCTGTAACATAGTTTCCGATTTGCAGTTTCAAGTGCCAATCCATTTTCTTCATTTACTTTTATTTTGTTATATTTTCCAGAAGTTATATCCTTTACTAAATATGATAAATTTTCAGTAAATTTGGGTGTAATGCTTTCTTTCATTTCTAGATATGCGTTATTTAGTGCATTTTTTGAAATATTTATAACATCATCATATTCTATAAGTTCTTTATACTCTTGACTAGTTATATTTAGTTTTTCTTCTATCTCAGTCAAAGTCTCTAGTTTTTCACTTATCTCATTTTCTTCTAATTTCTTTCGGCTTAAATTTAGTTTCAAATTGTTAATAAAGTTTTGTTTCTCCTGTGTATTTACTTGTTCATCTACGTGGATATTTGGATATTTTAATTTTATAGCTTCTTTTTGCATATTAAAATTTAGATTAATAGAATTCTCTCTCATCTTTATATCTTTATTCTTTGCTTCTATTTCATCATTTACAAGATCTAGTTTGTTTTGTATATCTTGCTTTTTACTTCTTATTTCTTCTTTTTCCTTTTTATATCTTCCTTCCTCAATTTGGTTTTTGATAAAAATAATTATAAGTGATATAACCGAAGTTATAATTCCAGCTGTTCCGAATAGCGGTAACTTAACTAAGAATAGTAAAGCCCCTACTAAAAGAAATATGATTGGTATTATAAAAAATAATCCACTCAATTTTTTATTCTTTTCTACAAATTTTATATTTTCTTTTTCTTCTTCAAGTCTTTTCTTATTTTCTTCAAGTTCTTGTTTTGCATTTAACTGGATTTTTATCTTTTCTTTTTCAAGATTTTCTTCTTTTGTTACAGTTTCCATGTCTTGAATAGCTTTTAAAATTTCTTCCTCTTTTTCTATTTCATTTTTAATTTCTTCTATTTGTATTTGAATTTCATATTTTCTTGGTATGGTATCTTCAAGTTCTTGTTTCTTTAAGGATAATTCTTCCATTCTTTGTTTGGTTAAATATAGTGGTTTAGTTGGACTTTTAAGTGTGCCTATTTCATCTGTTTGTTTTTTATTTAGTTTTCCGAAGTACTTCTTTATATGAAATATCATCTTCACCTGTTAGCATTATGTTAGAAAGCCTTTGTATTAAACTACTTCTAGATTTATTATCTAGTCTTGTTTCTTGTTGGTGCATAACCATAGAAAGCAAAAATAGCTCTTCATCTACTTTTGTTTGCTCGTAGAAAAACATATTTCCGTCTAACTTTCCTTTTGCAAATTGTTTGCTTATATCATTTGCATACTTATCAAAAACTACAGGGTTCCTTTTTGTAAAGTTTCTATATACTTCATATTCTTCTCCATTATCTAAAATATAATTAATTTTACCTGAAAATTCCCCATTCTCCCATGGAGTATATTTATCATAGTTTGATATCTCTTTGCCATTCTTATTTTTGTTTATACCATAAAACATGCTTATTATGAAATCTAGCAAAGTAGATTTTCCACTTTCATTTTCTCCATATATTACATTTATACCATTTTGTAAATTTATTTCTTTGTTTTTTAATTTTCCAAAATTATTCACTTGTAATTTTTTTATTCGCATTTTTACTCCTTCTTTTAGTTATATCTTAAATTCTAGAAACAACTAAGCCCTATTTCAATAGCCTTTTCAATCTTTTCTTTATTTTCTGGTTCTTGCTTTACTCTTTCTAATAATGTTTTTACAAATAATCCTTTTAAGCTATTTTGAGTAGATAAAGATTCTAAGTTTATTTCTAAGCTAGTCTTGTCTTTTAGTTTTATAATATTTGACTGTGTAATAGATTTAAAAATATTTGTATCTAAATCTAATCTTTTCTTTCCGAATTAATACTATTTTTATATATCTATTCAATGGAAAAATCATTTCGTTTATTTTTTGGGTTAGTTCTTCTTTAGATAAAATTCCTGTTACATCTACTTCTATTTCTTCAAATTCTTTTTCATCTACTGGTATAAATTGAAGAGAAACCTCCTTTGTAATATCATTTATTTCTCCGATATATCATTCCATGAGGTCCGAAGTTCATCGAATCCAAGAGATGTTAAAGAACCAGGGTATACAATATTATCTGTGTAGTCCAATTTATGGATATGCCCTAGTCCTATATAATCAAATTCTAAGGCTTTAAGTTTTGATTTTAATACAGGATTGTATCTCATTTCGTTATTTGCAGCTCCGTTCAAATCACAATGTGTAAGAAGGATATTTATTTTATATTTATCTTCTATATAAATTTTATCTTCCATGCCTGATTGCATATAAAAATCCTCGAAGCCATATCCATATATATTTATATCTCCATCATCTATTTTTTCTAAGTTACCAGTAAATATTTTTACATTTTTTGAAAATTCAAATGTTTTATAATATGAATTTTTTATATATGGGTCATGGTTTCCAGGTACAATAAAAATTTTTGTACTTGGAATAGTATCAAATAAACCATTTATGTACCTTACTGTACTTTCTTTTATATATTCTTGTTCATAAAGGTCTCCACATATAAATAAATACTCAATTTCATTTGTCTTTATATAATCTATAACTTTTTTAAATGTATTTCTTTGTTCTAATCTTCTAGTTTCACTAAATCCTTTTGATGCTAAAGTTGTAAATGGTGCATCAAAATGCACATCTGCTATATGCACAAATCTCATTTTAAAAAATTTCCTTCCTGTTTCTTATTATATACGATTATATATTTGCTAAATAAAATTGTCAATAATTTTTCGAAAAAATGTTTGGTTTTTCTGTGCTAAATAAACTCTTATAGTTAATTACCATAAGAGTTTATTTTTTTATTCTATCTCATGTTCCGTAAATTCACAAACTTTATGATGTTCACATGTATAATGTGGTGCAGAACTTCCATGTGAGCATAAATTATACAAGTAACCGCTGTCCATTGCAATTTTGGCATTTTGGAGCATTTGCACATATTCCAAGTGCTTTGCCAAGATTAGTACAGAAAGCTGCTCCAACAGAAGATGTACAAGACTGTCCTTGTCCAGACTTTCCGGCAAAAAGAACATCTTACAACAAATTCTTTCCAATTCCCCCCAGTTTTGTGGTAATACCCACAATGATAGCAATGGTCACCATCCCATTTATTAGAACTTGAATATTTTCGACTTTCTACATAAACTGCATGATATCCACCACCTTGTTTACCATTTCCGCTACAAGAAGCACAGGTCACTTTAGGTCCTCCATTACAATATGTTGTTTTACATATTTCAGGTTTTGTTGTTACTACTATTGGTAAAGTATCTTCTGTTAGTCCTGCATTGTCATATACTTTTATATATACATTTGTATATGTTGTTTTCGCTTTTAACCCTATTACTTCTATTACTCCATCTTCATTTTCTGTTTCTCCTTTTTCTTCTTCTCCTATTATACATACATATTTTGCTATACCTGATGTCTTATCTTTTCCTCCGTGCTTGTATTGTAAATCCGTATATTCCTACTTCTCCTATTATGCTTATGTTTCCTATCTCTGGTACTGTTTCATCTTTATATACATTTATTGTTTTTGCTCCAGATCTGTTTCCTGCTTCATCTATTGCTTTTACTGTGATGGCATATTCTCCATCTGTTTGTACTTTTATACTTGTGTTTATATCTTCTACTCTTTTCTGATTTGTTATTATTTGGTTTGTAATAGCATTTTTTACTTCATATTCATATCCTATTATTTTTCCGACTTCCTACTCCGATCATTTGCTATTACTTGTATCTCTCCGGTTTGAGATTATCCATTTTTTCCCGTTTTTGTCTGTTTCTCCTTTTGTTCCTGTTAGTTTTAGCTCACTTATCTCTGGTTTTATATTATCTAGTTTTATTTCTTTTATTATTTCTTTTGACCCATATCCTTTTCCATCTTCTGCCCATATTACCATGGTTGTTATTCCTGAGTTTGTTATTTCAAACCTTGTACTTGTCCCTTGAATTGTTTTTTCTCCTTCTGTATGTGCTCCTGATAATGTATAGTGTATTTCTTTTGCTGATGGACTGTCTGTTTCTATTTTTACTTCTACTTTATCTGATTTATACCATCCATTTTCTCCATCTGCTTTCTCTGGTACAAATGTTATTACTGGTACCCTTAATGCATCTGATATGTTGCTTACTCTCACCAATGCTGTTTTTGTTTTTCCGCTTATCTGATGTCGCTCTTACTTTATACCAGCCTGTTCCATATTCTTTTATCTCAAATCTTTGCTCTTTTTCTAAGTCACTTATTCTTGTTTCTTTTTCTAATATCTCTCCTTTGTATACTATCTCTATTTTTATTATCTTTCCTTTTTCTATACTTGCTGTTGCCAGTATACTTGCTATGCTTTTCTCATATCTTGCTTCTATTTTTGGATAACTTGCTAGTATTTTATCTAGTTCATTTCCTTCTGTTTCGTCTTTTCCTTCCTCCTCTTCTTCTCCTGTTCCTATATGTTCTACATCTACTATTCCATATGTACTATTGTAGTATATTTGGAATATGTATCCATCTATTGTTGTTACATAGATATATCCGTTCTAAGTCTGTTTCTTCTCCTTCTATTGCTACCTCTCTTATGAAGTCTGTTTCTTTTCTTAAATTTTCTGCTATGTCTCCGAAGTGTTGCTGTTTTTCCGAAGAACTGCTTTTGCAACAACTGTTTCTCTTACATTTTGCTCTATTTTTTCTTTATATGTTACTATTTTATGTTCTTCTGCTGCATTTCCTGCTGTCTCTATTAGTCCTCCTTTCCCTGTTAATCCTCTTACTGTTACTGCTGACAATATTACTATTAGTATTATCATTACGAATAAAGCAATCAGCGTTATTCCATTTTCTCCCTTGGTTTCTAATTTCATAATTTTTTCTCCCTCTTTTGTATATTTTTTTGTCTTTTTTCACATATTACTTTTACACCCTTTTGGCAAGAAATAAAAATAGCCAAAGCCAAACCAAACAAAACCAAAACTATTTTTATTTCTTCCCAAGAAGATGTATTTTGTTATAAAAAGACTACATTTTATATTATTGCAACTGACATTTATGTCATAATTATTGTATACAAAACCGACATTTATGTCAAGGCTTTTTTATAAAAAATATACTAAAATTTTAGTAGGTGATAAATATGTTAAAGGAAATTAGAGTAAAAAGAGGCTATACACAAGAAGAATTATCTGAATTAACAAAAGTAGATCCTAGAACAATATTAAGAATAGAAAAGAATTTTACAACTCCCAAAGTCGACACCTATGCCAAAATAGTGATCGCATTAGGATTAACAAATGAAGAAATTGGTGAACATGTGAGAAATATTGCTTTAGAAAGTAATAGAGCTTATATTTCTTGATAATTATTTATATTAAAAAATAATCTATTTCACTTTAAATAATGAAATAGATTATTTTTTATTTTTAAATAAATCATTTTATTTACTTATGCTTCTTCTGGTGCATTTACTGGACAAACTTGTTTGTGTAACATTTACATATAAAATAACACAACTACTATCAAAAGTCAATTGCTTGATTCTTTAAATTTAATCCATCTTGAAAACCTTGTCTATATACTTTAATAGTGTACCTTCTTAATATTTTAGACAATATTTTTTCAAACATATTTAATTCTGGCAAATTTAATTTCATAAATATACCTCCTTGCTAGAGATATCTCTATAAACATTATACCATATTATGTAAATAAAAATAACTATACTAGATGTTAGGTATTATCAAGGTCTTTCACTAGACTATCAATATATTCAGCCTCGACATTTTTTGACATTTTTCTACTTTTTTCCACTTCTTTTTCCTTTTCGTCAAGATATAATTTTAGTCCTGCATAATCTTTTCTTTCTACATACCATCTAACTTCTTTTATAATTTCTTCACACATTTTAAATTCCTCATTCATACTATCACCAATATGATTATAGCAAAAAATATCTATTTTGTAAATTAGGTACAACAGCTTTAAGTCAAATATATTGTAGTTAAAATAAATTATAGTTTGTTTTACAATATCTATAATGAATGGAGGTGATAAGATGATATATGTCCGAGTAAATGAAATACTAAAAGAACAAAAGAAAACGAAATATTGGTTCATAAAACATATGGAGGGAGGTTATCAAGCATTATCTCATTTAATGAATAATACTACTACTGGAATAAAATTTGAAACATTAGAAAAAATGTGTATAATTTTTGGATGTGAACCTGGAGATATTATTGTAAGAAAGGAAAAATCGAAAAAATGAGTAATTTTTTAATTGAATACAAAAGTAAAAAGAAACAGAAGATTAATAAGAAAAATATTGTTGAAAGCTGTGTTAATGAAATCAAGAATATAGACTTATTAAATACTTCTGTTTCAGAACTTTATAGTTCTATTAATAATATACAACAAAAATTAAAAAGTATACAATAGAGGAGAACATTTCTCCTCTAATTTATTTTAATTTTTGATTAATTATTTTTTGAATAACAGTTGGATCATATCCTGCATCCCTTAATTTTTGTTTTCTTGTATCTCCTGTACCCCAACCATCAAAGTTTGGTTTATTTATTATATCATTTGCAATTTCTTCATTTGACTTTCTGTTTGGAGTAGATACATTATTTGTAGTGTTAGAACTATAGCCCACCAAATCTTTAGTATATACCCAAGAATACAATTCCTTTAATAACACTTTTCCATTACCAACTTGCATAATAGTATAATTTCTATTCTTGTAGCAATTTGGTATTACTTGTCCTGTTGCATAATTAGTAGCATTTGACGATAATGTTACTTTACTTCCAACAGAAATTGAAGGTACTGCATTTGTGTTATTACTTTGTGCTTGTGAACTTGCCGAAGAAGATATACAAGAATCATTTACCCACCCTATATTACCATTATTAAGTAAATAAGGGTTTCTTGCTCCTGGTATTATTCTTGTAATCATACCACTTGTTACTGCAGGATTTAATCTCCTTGTAGATGATGAAGAAGCATAAACTCCATTAATTGTAACAACATCTCCTACATTTCTTCCTGTATTATTATTAGATTCATTTACTACAATATTAGGTGTACCTGTTGCTTGTTCTCCAGTTAGTTCTCTATATTCTTCCCTAATCATATTATAAAATCTTTCTAATCCCATATCTAAAGTTCTATGAGGGCAATATTTACCACTTCTATTTTGATGTGTTCCTATTGTATGTCTTTCATCTGTTATATTATTCAGATTCCATCCATATTGTTTCATTAGATAAGCAATTCTTTCTGCAGCATTTCTTTCTGCCTTTTCAAATCGTTCTCCCCCAGATTTAGAATAACAAATCTCAATTCCTATTGTTTTCATATTTCCAAATCCATGTCCATCTCCTGCATGCCATGCATTTCTATTATGCTCTATTCCTTGAACATCTCTATAATCATCTATAGCTTCATGAAATGATACTTGCTTGTTATTATTCATCATATAAGATACTTCTGCCATTGCTGAAGCATCATTGGCCGTATTATGAATTGTTATTCCTTCTGGTTTCATTGAATAAGGGCATTTTATGCTATACTTATTTGAAGGCATATTTACTTTCGTTACTAACATTATTCATTACCTCCTTGATAAAATTCATCTGTTTCTTTTACTTCTCCAATACCATCTTTTTCGTCTGGTTCAGTAAAAGTATTTTCTTGCATATTTAAATCTGCAAGTTCTTGATTAAAATCAACTTTTTCTTCCTCCATAATTGGATCCTCCTTTAAAAAAATTAATACTGGAAGTTTTTTTTATTTTCTTCCAGTATTTTTAATACACAAGAAATATTTTCTTGCATTGGTGCAGCTTATTTTATTTAAGATGCATATTATTGATTTTTTGCGTCATATAATACAGTTGCTGTACCAATTCCACCCAATGCAGTCACAACGGCTTGTATTATTCCATTTGCATCTAAACCTTCGACACGAATAACACAACCAATTACTGCTGATATAATGCCTATTGCTATATTTTGAACTGGTATAGGTAGTGTTTCATTCCATCCAAAGTGTTTTGATACTTTTCCTAGGATGTATGTAAATAGTGTTGTTATAACATAAACTATTAATTGTACTGACATAGCATTCCCTCCCTTCTAATCTATAATTTCAAATTTTTTGGCTTTTTCTATAAGTGCTTTAACAAAGGAATTTCCTTTTAATTTAAAATACACATCTGAACTATGCATTAATGCTTCAAGTTCATAATGTGTAATCTTATTTCCCCTATCGACAGCACGATCATAAATATCCAATATGTCATTTCTTAATGAGCATTTTGTTGCTTGTATCATATAAAAAATAAACATAAAAAACGTACCAAACATTCCACCTATAAATGTCAATATTACCCAATAATTTTTAATAAACTCGAGTATTTGCATTTTCTATTCCTCCTTGTCTTTTGTTGGTATTTCTGGAAACACAACATTATATGGAAATCCCGCTTGTTTTGTAATATCTCTTAATTCTTGTCTATATGTTGCCATTTCTCCATTAAATACATTTGCTATTCCTTCAAAAAATTGTTTTACACCATTTAGTAAATTTAATGTTGTTATTTCACTTGGTATTTGCAAATTTAATCTATCAAGACACATTTCTTTATCTGTAGCTTCTAATAATTTATTTCTTTTACCTCGTACCTCTTCAGCTAATTTGTCATATTCTTTTTGTTTTACAAAATCTAGCCACATATCGTAATTATTTTTTATACGTTCTTCTAGATTATCTTGTTTTTTTATTTCGGTCACAAACATATCATAAGAATACATTTTTTGTTCTTCCGCTTCAGTTTCTTCTTGCTCATTTTTCCTTTTTGTTATTTCTTGAATATTTGTAAAAAAATAAACGGCCACTTTGCCGTTTTCTCTATCTTCAATTTTATATTTTTCTGGTTTTACTGTACTTTCTGTTTTCATTTTTCAAAACCCCCTTACATTCAGCCATACTAACATAAGGCTTTACATATTTTTCATTCAATTTGTATGAATTTGAATGTTTAATCCATCCATAATAACTCATAACTGCTCCTGCATCTGATTTGGATATTTTATCTTTTTTATATATTTTCTTGACTCTTCTTTTTAGTCTTAGGAATATACCTCTTCTTAAAGTTATATAACCTCGATAAAATCTAAATCCCATAAAATCCAATGGTCTACTGTCAGTTTTAAAAAGTTGCCAATTTTCTTTTAGTTGCAGTTTTTCTTTTTCTAGAAATTTCCTTATTTCGTCCTTTATTTTGTGTAATTCTTTTTTGTTCCTACTAAAAAGAACCATATCATCCATGTATCTTACATAGTATTTTACTTTTAATTGTTCTTTTATGAAATGATCTAAATCCTGCAGATTAAAATTTGCAAACCATTGACTTGTAAAATTACCAATAGGCAATCCTTCATCTGAACTGTCTACAATTTTATCAATTAAATCTAATGTATCTCTACATTTTATTAACCTTCTAAATTTCCTTTTAAGCAATTCTTTATCTACAGAAGGATAATATTTTTTTATGTCTAATTTCAGACAATATTTTGTGTTTTTTCTGTCTCGTACTAATATTTTCTTTATGTGTCTAGCTCCATAATGTACTCCTCTGCCTTCTACACTAGCACAGCAATAATAATACATACCTCTTTTCAAAATATCTCTTATTTGGAGCATTAGAGCCCAATGTATAATTTGATCAGGAAAGAAACATGGTTTATATATGATTCTTTCTTTTTTATTAGCACCATCATATATGCTTTTCTTGATGTATGGATTTGGAATGTATGTTTTTTCTATAAGTATATTTTGAATAATTTTTGTATATTGTTCAATGTTATTCATTACTTTTCTAACATCTTTTCTATGTCCTTTGTTTTTTGACGCTTTTATTATTGCTAGTTTAATGTTTTCTTCTTCGCAGATCTTGCAATAAATATTACCTTTAGCTTTCATCTGGTGTACCTTTCTTTTTATCATCTACCGACTTTTCATTTAAGAGAAACTACTAAGCCAGTCCAGAGCGACTAATTTTTGCCAAGGGGCATGGAAGATGATGTGTACGTTTTAATTTTATTGATAAAAATAAGGCGAGCACAGTAGTTGTCGTTCGAATTCGAAGCATCGTTGTTACAGTTCCAGTACCACAAGCCACAGTTCAAGTCGTTACTGTAGTTACCACCGAACCACACAAAAAAACAAAAGGTAAAGTTTACTCGCTACACACCAAATCCCTTAATTTATTTTTATTATATATAAATAAATTGTAATTTTTAACTCTTCTTCATTTCAGTTAACTTTTATGGGGGTTGACCACCCCCAAACCCCCGTTATACTGGTGCGATAAAAAGAAGGCGAGCACAGTAGTTGTCGCCCGAAGCCGAAGCAGCGTTGTTACAGCCCCAGTACCACAAGCCACAGTTCAAGTCGCCACTGTAGACACCACCGAACCACACAACTCTACTTCCTGTATTTTGCCAATAATAGTCTGTAATGTGTGTGTTGTCGCTACCACTAACTTCCGTTGGTAATGCCACTTCTGGATAATTGCCATCATATCCTAGCTTTGATATATAAGCATTTGATGAAGCATTTGTATATCCTAACATTTTATAATCTCCATTAAAAACATCACATGCATAAGTATTTCTATTTTTATTTATGTATGCTTTACGATTGCTTATGTTGATTCCATCTATAAAGTAAAATACATTAGCAAAGATGTTTTCAAATCCTCTATAAATAACAGCATGTGCCTTGTCATTATTTAGAGTTCCTGATTTCATTCCTAAACTATCACATTGTCCACTATTTGTTTTAGAGCCACCACATATTCCATAGCCTAGTGCATTTTGTGAATTATAGTCTGCATATTCTACTAAATATAACATTTGTATTGCAGATATTCTCCAAATATCAAATAAGCCCCAGTTGCTACCAATATTTTTTGCAGATGTTCTAAAGTTTGCAGGAGTCACACTTCCTAGTGAAGTTTGTCCACTTTTTGAATTTAAAGCAGATGTGGATCCTCCAGCAGTATATCTCGAACCATAAAAAGCTTCAGAATGTTCAAAATCTTCGTATTGTGCATCTGCAATATATATTTTTTCATAACCATCTTCTTGTATTCTCTTAAACCAAAATTCTGGTACATAAGTCATTATATAACCGCTTCGGACTTGTAAATGAAAAGTCAGGATCTCCATATCTACTATTTATTGTTCCATTTGCTGATATATCAACAGAAATAATATCACTCCATGGATATATATTGTCAAAATCATTTTGTACGGCTCCACCGCTTTTGGTTGCATTAGCTACTAAACCTTCTCCACCTTCAATTCTTGTCCACTCAGTAGATGAACTAGATATTTGCCTTTGAACTCCATATACTGTTACTGCTTTTGGTGTTGCTTCACACCTATTAGTTTCATTAGTATTGTATGTTTCAACATCTGTGTATGGAAATAATTGAAAATAATAAGTTATATCATTTGTCAAATTTGCTATTTCATAAGGTGTAGTTGCATATTGATTCTTTATAGTATTATTTACCACTACTGTTCCATCACTAGGACTTGTTGGATAACTTCCTTGTTTCATTACTAGCTTTGTTCCTACCCATCTTGCCATAGTTTCTTCATTTTCTATAATATCTTCTGGATCTGACCATCCTATTGTTACTTTTCCATTTTTGGATTTTGCTTTTATATTTGTACAATCATTTAATACAATTTCTACTGGTGTTGCTGTAAAAGCATTATTTCCATCGAAATTTACCACATTTTCATTTGAATACGGAAATAATCTAAAATAATATTTTGTATTATTATTTAGGTTTGTAACTTCAAATCCATTTGTTTCATATTGGTTTTTTATAGTATTGTCTAATACTTGTATTCCATCATTTGGATTACGAGGAAAGCTACCTTGTTTATACACTAACTTTGTTCCTGCCCATGTGCAAACAGTCTCATTATCTATAATTGTATCTTCTGGATCCTTCCAACGTATTACTACTTTTGTATCTTTATTTATTACTTTCAAATTGCTTATATCATTAGGAGAAATTCCTTTATTAGTACCACTTCCACTACCAGATAAGTTTATTTTTCCTATCATATTTGTTCTCCTCCTTCCTCTGTATTTTCTGTATTTGAAATTACTTTTTGAATTGATATATTCATTGTTATGTTTTCTGTTGGTAGTTCTGATGTTATTATTTTATATCCACCATCAAAACTTTCTGTATATCCATTAGATAGTCTTTTTTGATTTTCTAAATCTGGATATCCCTCTACCAAGTGATTAGCTGTTATTTTATTGTCTGTGATGCTATATTCATAATTTTGTGTAGTTTCATTTTGTACCCAATTATTAACATTTAATATAATTGTTTCATATCTTGGAGTATATTCTAGTTGTTGCATTTCAATTTTCTTTTTAAATTGATTCATATCATCCTTTGTCGCATAAGGTGATGGTTGTGCTAATTCTACTGTAATCTCTGTTGCATTATCAATTACCACATCTATATCTATGGTTTTGGTATTATTTATGGTAGTAGAATTATTAATATATTCCGCTTCTGTTCCAGCATTTGTATAAGCATATAATACCTTTTCCTTTGTGTCTGGATCTATTGCAAACAACCCAATTTCTCTAAAATAAAATGGTCTTTTAGCATCTGTATTCTTAAAATAAAATGATAAACGTATTTGCTTATCATTTATAATATTTGAACTAAGAATATTACATTCTATCTCTTTAGTAGTTAACTCGGTTTTATCGACAGCATTACCTATCAGTTCTCCACTTCCGAACTTCTACATTAACAAATTTTATTGTTTTTCCTTGAAGTGTTTTCGCTGACAATAAAGATCCTTTTGTTGTTACTATCATTTTTTCAAAGCTCATATTTTTCCTCCTTTTTAAATTTTTATGTAATCATCAATATTTATTTTTACTGCTACATAATTACTAGCATTCAATTGAATTTTTTCTTCTATATCTGCAATTCCTGATGATATTTTTAAATTATCATGTTGCTGTGTTATTATTGCTGCTATATTCAATTTCATATTTGTAACAAGATCATAATTCAATTTCATATTTGCTGGTATTTCAAGTGCTAATTCTTTTTTTAATGTTTCCATTGCTTCAGAATAATTCAATGTAGTTTCTATATTTATTAAATAATTTGATTCATCTATTTTTAAAGTATAAGCATCTTTTCCAATAACTGCATCTAACAAATTTACTAACCACTTTTTTGTATATGGTACTCTGTTATTTATTTTTAGAAGTATATTCGTCCTTCTTGCTTCAACCGTTGATGCTATGTCTGTAATTTCATATATTTTTTCATATCTAGTTAGTCCATAAGAATTAGCTGTTTTTACTATTACTTCTGTTAACATACTAGCAATTAAATTATTCATATATTCTAGTTCTTTATCTTCAGTAGCAAATATCTCTTTAAATTCTCTAACATCTTTTAAAAATGGTGGCATATATTCATTTAATTTCATTCTATAACCACCTCTTTTAAAACAGGAACTTCAAATTCTTTAAGGCTTATGTTCTCTGTTCCTCCGTTTAATGTAACATTAGAGACATCTAGCACACCTTCAATATTTAAAATTAATGCTTCAATTCTTGCTTTTCTAACAATTAGTGAATTAGAATCTTCCCATTCCTCTCTTAATTCTAGTAAATAATTATTTACTTCTTTTGCTATATTTTCTTTTAAATCTTCTATTGTTATTTCTCCATTAGTCGTTATTTGGGCATTTATTGCAATTTCTTTTTCATCTACTGTAACTACTGTTACTTTATGACCTATTGGTGCTAATCCTAATCCTTCTTCAGAAAGGTCTGGACATATTTCTGTTTGTACATTATTTACTAATAAATCAGATGCTTTGTTAAATTCACTATTTAATATTGTAAGTTTTACTGTTCCTGGTCCGATTCCAAATTGGTGTAACTTTAACAGCTCCTACTCCATTAATTTCTTTAGTTTTGTTTTTATAATCAATTACATTTCCAGCAAATGCTTTTTCTGTTGTTTGTTCAAGTAGTCTTGCTCTCAATGTTTCATCATCTTCTTCATCTTCTCCTGGAATTAATAATTCAGTTATTTCTGCTTTTGCTAAGTTCTGTATATAATTTATTGGTATTAAGTTTCCTGTTACTCCATTTCCAATAATACCTGCTGTTTCACATTCTACTTTATATATTCCTAATGATATCTTTTCTGTTGCCTTAAATATTAAATCATTAATGCTAAATCTCTCCCCAATTGGTATATCCATTAAGTTATTTTCTTCATCATAAAATGTTGCTTCTTTTATTGCAAATGTTGCTTCTCTTCTTTCAACACCCGATTGATTTGCTAGTCTGTCTAAATATTCATTTGGTGCAGTATCCAAAAATACTAAGTCAATATTATTCTTTAATGTAATATACATTTGTGCCAGTTCAGCAGCACACGGAGCTATTGCATCATAAATAATAGAACCTTCTCGCTTATCTACCTTACTTGACACGTTGTCTAGCATTCTTTGTAATATAGTATCATAATTAAAATATTCATCTAAGTTTTCAATTTCCATCTTAAATACTCACCACCTTTTCAATTTCAATATTTCCAACAGTTGTAATTACTTTAAATGTAACTATCACTTTATTTTTATTTACTTCAAATTTAAAATCACTTACTTGAACTACTCTTGAATCTTGGATCAATGCCTCGTTTATTACCCTTTCTAATTCTGGAATAACATATGTTATACTTTCCCCAATTAAATGTTCTATTTCTATTCCATAATTCCAACTGTATATAAGGTGATTAAAACGTTCTGTATTTAAAATGCAATATATTGTTTGTTTCATTGCTTCAATACCATCACAATAATTTGATATAATATTTTTTTCTACATCTAAATAATAAGTTCTACTAGTTTGTTCTGTAGCTGTTTCTAAATTAGTTAACAATATATTATCAGTATTAGGTGTCATTTTTTTACCACCTTTCTTTTAAAATTTATCTAGTACAATATAGTTATTTGCTCCTTGCTGTTGTAGTAATATCACATTATCATTTGTTTTTAGTCCATTGTGTATAGTTATTGTTTTTCTACCACTTATTGTATGATTATGTGATAATCCAATATTTTCATTTTGTACTTCTACTGATGCATCTCCTGTTACTGTATGAGAATGGTTTGCATTTAAACTTTTTGTTTCTGTTGACCAATTCACAGTAACATCTACTGTATAGTCCTTAACATTTTTGGTAAGAACTAAAAATTCTTTTGTTAATTTCATCTTTTGTTCTACTGCAATTTCAAGTGGATTAACACTTGTTACAGTTCCAAATAAAACAGAAGTAGGAGCATTTGCATCATTTGCCCCTACTGCCATCCTTTTTATTACTTCTCCTAATGAGCTTCCCATCTACTTTTACCTCCTATGAAGATATAAAGTTTTGTCCTCTTAATGTTAGGTCCATAAAATGTTCCCCATTTTTAAAAGTATGTTTTGCTTTTTCTACTAACATAAAATTTTGTAACTTAACATCATCTAAAACTAGATTCACTATTATAAGTGATCCTCCTCTTACTCTTATATCCCCTAGTGCATTTTTTATTGTTAGTCCTTTAGTTTTTTGATTATATAATTCTAATAATGCCTTTGCTTTCACTGCTCCGATTTGTTTTTTCATCTATGGTATCAAAGTATTGTAAAACTCCCCATTTTTCAATATTGCTAGAGTCTTTTGCCATATATACTTCCCTTTTTCCTGTGTCTGAATTGTCGTATGTTAATTTAATTTGATTATATGTATCAGAATCGATTGAACTCTCATAGTCATAATTTTCTCCAGTTTCTTCATCAATAATTAAACCCACTTTCATTCTTTCTAAATTCTTTAAACACAGTTTTCCAAAATCATCATATAAGACATACATTTCTTTTTTATTTCTGATTGTTTCATCTAGTGCATTTAATATAATATCAAATAATGATTGGTTACTTTCTGCCTTTTTTGCTATTACATATTCTGTGTTTTCCAAGATACCAACATTTAATTGATAATCATTTGCAATAGATTTTACTACTTCATCAGCTCTTTTATTTGTATATACTCTAGTATCTTTATTTTTTAAATATCTTAGTTGGTCGTATGCAGTTGTCGTTACTATTTTTGTTTTATCCATTTTTTTCTTAAAAACAAAACCATAAAACAAATTTGTATTATCTACTTTAAAAGCAACTGGATTTCCTTCTTCAAATTTCAAAATATCATCTTTTATTACTTTGAATTCTAATTTTCCAGCTGCTCCTTTTCGTTCCGTAGTCCAAGTAATTTCATCTTGAACTACTGGTTCATATACTGTATTTTCATTTTGTATTAATAATTGTTGGCCCATCTTTTCCTCCTATCTTATGCTGGTATCCATAAGACTTGATTTGGATAAATAAGATTAGGATTCTTTATTTTATCTCTATTCGCATTGTAAATTGTTGTGTACTTACTTCCATTACCATAAAACTTCTTTGCTATATTCCACAAACAGTCGCCCCTTTTTACTGTATAGTTTTGTCCACTTGGTTGTGGTGCTGCAGCTGCAGTATTATTTGTAGTTACAGTTCTTGTTACCACTGGTGGTTTATATTGTTTTATCGTTATTTGCATTGTTTTTGTAGAATACTCTCTATATTGTTTCAATTTTATTTTCACTTTATTATCAAATCCCTCGTCAGTTGTGTCTGTTATAGTATAATCTTCTAATGATACCTTAATATTTGTACTATATATGTCTTTTCCATTAGGAAATTTTCTAACAACTATAAATTGAAACGCAGATTTATTTATTTTTAATTGTTCCAATATTTTCAAATAATACTTTGCATTTTGAAAACTATCTTTGTACATTGCAAATGGATATTTTGAATTTGGAAGTAATATTTCAAATTCTATACTTGTTAATCCTGGGCTTTTTAAAATATTAATTTGCGAATTATTAATCAAATCATATGTTTTGTTCTTATTGTCTATTTTCATATCAAGTTTTTTAGGAGGAACAGGAAGAAGCACATTTCCTAAATAAAAATAATAAGCCATTTTTTACTCCTCCTATTCATGTACTCCATCAGAAACATATTCTAGTTCCTCTTCTAATTTTTCAGCCATTTTGCTTGTTACTTTATCCACAATTCCGTCTATGTCATCTTCTCCATTAATCGTATTTTCATTAACTATGCTTATTGAAAGTGGAACAGTTGTAAATCTATTTATAGTATCTCTTTCTGCTATATCAATTAAATATTTCAAATCTTCTTCAGATATTTCTGCAGTATTGTCAGCTATATCTTTTGTATTTCCTGCTATATCTCCAATAGTTCCATTATCAAAACTTGAAGGATCTAATGAAAAACCACTTATTGCATCTTTTACTGCTGCTCCTGCACCTTTGGCCCAATCATTTCTATGATCAACTCTATCTTGTCTTGTAGCATTCATATCTATTGCTTTATTTTGAATATTTGTAGCAGATGCACTTAATTCAGTCCCCATTTTTCCTTTTAAATTGTTTATTTGGTCCATAGTGCCTTCCATCTCACTTGCCATTTCTTGCAGTTTCGCATTTCTGTCTATAATATTATTTGCCATTTTCCCTGCAAAATCATCTGCAAATGTAGCAGCTTCTACGGTGTCTATTTCGACTCCTGGTATTTTATTCAATACTTTTATAATTCCATTTACTATTGATACAATGCCATTATATAATCCTTGAAATATCGATAGTACGCCTAGACATACTGCTTCAACACCTGTTTGAAATCCATACCAAGCTGTCATTAATCCTAATACAACAGTTTGGATTCCAAGCCACAAATATAAAGCAGCTAATTGTAACCCATACCAAATTGCTTGTATTCCAAGTCCAGCTACCATTATTCCTAACCTTAGTGCATCCCAAAGATACAAAATTCCATAAGCAACTTTATCATTTGTAAACCACAAATATGTCAAAATTGCTATTAATGCTATTATTAAAATAACAATCCAAGTAATTGGACATGCAAGTAGTGAAGCATTTAATCCCCATTGTGCTGCTGTTGCTGCCATTGTTTGACCTGCGTGCAACATTTCTGCCGCACCAGCGATTCCATGAGCAATAGCCATAATAGACAATATTCCACTTGTTATTCCAGAAATAATATTAAATGCTACATAAGCAGCAACTATTCCTAAAATAATAGGTGCTACTGGTTCTAATATACCTACTAGCCAAGAAATACCTTCAATTAATCCTAATACGGCTTGTGCTGCTAAACTAGCAC
>CAOJZU010000024.1 GCA_948466265.1 uncultured Clostridium sp.
TTGGTATTTCTACTGTTTTACCTGATGTGTTTGCCATAAGTCCACGCATACCTGCAATTTGTCTTAACTGATTCATATTTCCGTCTTGCTCCAGATTGTGCCATCATATATATTGGATTTAATTCATCAAAATTATCTTTCATGGCTTCTGTTACATCATCTGTAACTTTTTCCCATATTTTTATTGTAGATTGATATCTCTCTTCATTTGTAATAAGTCCACGTTTGTATTGCTTCATAACATTATCTACTGATTCTTCTGCTTTTTCTAATATTTCAGCTTTAGCCTCTGGCACACTTACATCTGCAACTGAAACTGTGATTGCTCCTTTTGTTGAGTATTTATATCCAATAGATTTGATATAATCTAAAACTTCTGCTGTTCTTTCAAATCCATGTTTATTAATACATTTTGCAACTATTGTTCCCAAATTTTTCTTTATAACTGGAAAATCAATTTCTAATTTCAATAGATTTTCTTTATTCTCTCTATCTACAAATCCTAAATCTTGTGGTATTCCTTGATTGTATATTAATCTTCCAACTGTTGTTTCTATTTTTTGTGTTACAATTTCGTCATTTATCTTAGCTGATCTTCTTATATTAATTTTTGCATGTAATTCTAAGTCTCCATTTTGATATGCAAGTAATGCTTCTTCATCATCTTTGAAGTGCATTCCTTCTCCTTTTTCTCCATCTACTTGCATTGTTAGATAATAACTTCCTAGTATCATATCTTGTGTTGGTACTGTTACTGGTTTTCCATCTTGTGGTTTAAGAAGATTGTTTACTGAAAGCATTAAATATCTTGCTTCTGCTTGTGCTTCTGGAGATAATGGAACGTGAACTGCCATTTGATCTCCATCAAAGTCAGCATTGAATGCTGTACAAACTAATGGGTGAAGCTTTATTGCTCTACCTTCTACAAGTACAGGTTCGAATGCCTGAATACCTAATCTATGAAGTGTTGGTGCACGGTTTAATAATACTGGATGGTCTTTTATAACTTCTTCTAATATATCCCATACCTCTGGTTTTAGTTTTTCTACCATTCTCTTAGCATTTTTAATATTATGTGCTAATCCTCTTTTCACAAGTTCCTTCATAACAAAAGGTTTAAATAGCTCTACTGCCATTTCCTTTGGAAGTCCGCATTGATACATTTTAAGTTCTGGTCCAACAACGATAACTGAACGTCCTGAATAGTCAACTCTCTTTCCAAGTAGGTTCTGTCTAAATCTTCCTTGTTTTCCTTTTAGTAAGTCTGAAAGTGATTTTAAAGGTCTGTTTCCAGCTCCTGTAACTGGTCTTCCACGTCTACCATTATCGATTAAAGCATCCACTGATTCTTGTAGCATTCTTTTTTCATTTCTAACTATTATTTCTGGTGCTCCAAGCTCTAATAATCTTCTTAATCTGTTATTTCTGTTTATTACTCTTCTATAAAGATCATTTAGGTCTGATGTTGCAAATCTTCCACCATCTAATTGTACCATTGGTCTTAAGTCTGGTGGTATTACTGGTACAACATTCATTATTACCCATTCAGGTCTGTTCCCTGATAATCTAAATGATTCTACTGTATCTAATCTCTTTACAAGTTTTATTCTTTTTTGCTCGCTTGATTTTTCTACTTCTTTTTTTATTTTTTCTGATAATTTATCAAGATCAATTTCTTCAAGTAGTTTTCTTATGGCTCCTGCTCCCATTTCAGCTTTAAATGTCCCTCTACCATATTTTTCTACTGCTTCTCCATATTCTTTTTCTGTTAACACTTGACCTTTTATTAATCCTGAAGTTCCCTTGTCTGTTACAATATATGAAGCAAAATATATTACTTTTTCTATGCTTCTTGGTGATATGTCAAGTAAAAGTGCTATTCTACTTGGTATTCCTTTAAAATACCAAATATGAGCAACTGGGGCTGCAAGTTCTATGTGTCCCATTCTCTCTCTTCTTACTTTTGATTTAGTAACTTCTACTCCACATCTATCGCAGACAATACCTTTATATCTAACTCTTTTATATTTACCACAGTGACACTCCCAGTCTTTTACTGGTCCAAATATTCTCTCGCAAAATAGACCATCTTTTTCTGGCTTTAGTGTTCTATAGTTTATTGTTTCAGGCTTTTTTACTTCGCCTTTTGACCATTCTCTGATTTTTTCATCAGATGCAATTCCAATTTTTAATTTGTCAAATAATTCTAATTCGTCCACCCTAAAATTAGACCCCCTATAACTATTATTTCTGATCCTTTTATTCACCTATAAAATAATCCATTGCCTGTTGCAAATTTTTTGTCTACTTTATAGGCTACTTTAAAAGGATAATATTTAATTAAATTAAATCTTCGTCATTTTCGATATTGTCTTCTGCCAAGTCACTATCAAATATGCTGTCATCTAATATTTCACTTTTTGATAGTTCTTCATATATTTCATCGTCTGATACATCATCATCTTCCAAGTCATCATCTTCTGTTACTTCTTCAAACCCTTCTGATAATTCTGCTTCTATTTCCTGAAGTTTTACTTTATCATCTTCTCTTTCTAAGTTGAAATCTATTCCTTCATCGATATTTTCCTTAAGTTCTAGCTCTTCTCCTGTCTCTGAGTATAATCTTACATCCAATCCTAAACTTTGTAGTTCTTTTATAAGTACTTTAAATCCTGCAGGTACTCCTGGTTCTGGAATGTTTTCACCTTTTACTATTGCTTCATATGTTTTTATTCTTCCCACTACATCATCTGATTTAACTGTTAACATTTCTTGCAATGTATGTGATGCTCCATATGCTTCTAGTGCCCAAACTTCCATCTCTCCAAATCTTTGACCACCAAATTGTGCTTTTCCTCCTAGAGGTTGTTGTGTTACTAATGAGTATGGTCCAGTTGAACGAGCATGTATCTTGTCGTCTACTAAATGGTGAAGTTTTAACATATACATAACTCCGACTGTAATTGGTTTATCAAATGGATCTCCTGTTCTTCCATCATAAAGTATTGTTTTTCCATTTGGTGCAAGTCCTGATTTTTCAAGTAACTCTACAATCTCTTCTTCAGTCGCTCCATCAAATACAGGTGTTGCAACTTTAATTCCAAGCATTCTAGCTGCTGCTCCTAAATGTACCTCTAAAACTTGACCTAAGTTCATACGAGATGGAACACCTAATGGGTTTAGAACTACATCTACTGGGGTTCCGTCTGGCATAAATGGCATGTCTTCTACTGGTAATATTCTTGATACTACACCTTTGTTTCCATGACGTCCAGCCATTTTATCTCCAACTGATATTTTTCTTTTTTGTGCTATATAACATCTAATTACTTGGTTTACACCAGGTCCTAATTCATCTGAATTATCTCTTGTAAATACTTTTACATCAACAATTGTTCCTGATTCTCCATGTGGCACACGAAGTGATGTATCTCTTACTTCCCTAGCTTTTTCACCAAATATTGCACGAAGTAGCCTTTCTTCTGCCGTAAGCTCTGTCTCTCCTTTTGGAGTAACTTTTCCGAACTAATATATCCCCTGGTCTTACTTCTGCACCTATTCTTATAATTCCATTTTCGTCTAGGTCTTTTAATCCATCTTCTCCAACGTTTGGTATGTCTCTTGTGATTTCTTCAGGTCCGAAGTTTTGTATCACGGCAATCACATTCATATTCTTCTATATGGATTGATGTATATACATCTTCTTTTACTAATCTTTCACTAAGAAGTATAGCATCCTCATAGTTATAACCTTCCCAAGTTGTGAAAGCTATAATTACGTTTTTACCAAGTGCCATTTCTCCGTTTTTCAGTAGAAGGTCCGTCTGCAATAACATCTCCCTCTTTTACTTTTTCACCTTTTACTACTATTGGTTTTTGGTTTATACATGTTCCACCATTTGTTCTTTTAAACTTACGTAATTTATAAGTTTCAATCTTTTTATCAGTAGTTTCAAGTACTATTTCATCACCTGTAACTTTTTTAACAATACCATCAGATTTTGCAAGTATCATTATTCCTGAGTCTTTTGCAGCTTTGTATTCAATTCCTGTTCCAACTATTGGTGAGTCTGTAATCATAAGCGGAACTGCTTGACGTTGCATGTTTGCACCCATAAGTGCACGGTTGGCATCGTCATGTTCCAAGAATGGTATCATAGCTGCTCCAACTGATACTAATTGTTTTGGAGATACATCCATATAGTCTACTCTATCACTTGACACCTCTGTTACTTCATCTAAGTATCTAACTTTTATTTTTTGATTTATGAATTTACCATCTTTTCCAATTGGTTCATTTGCTTGAGCTATAATATGTTCGTCTTCATCATAAGCTGCCATATATACTATTTCGTCTGTTACTTTATGTGTTTTTGGATCTATTTTTCTATATGGTGTTTCAATAAATCCATAATCATTTATTATAGCAAATGATGATAATGCTGATATTAGTCCTATGTTTGGTCCTTCAGGAGATTCTATTGGACAAAGTCTACCATAATGTGTATAATGTACGTCTCTGACTTCGAATCCTGCTCTTTCTCTTGAAAGTCCACCAGGTCCTAATGCTGATATTCTTCTTTTATGTGTAAGCTCAGATAATGGATTTGTTTGATCCATAAATTGCGATAATTGTGAGCTTCCAAAGAACTCTCTAATTGATGATGTTATAGGCTTTGTATTTATTAATGTTTGTGGAGTCACTACATCTAGGTCTTGAACTGTCATTCTTTCTCTAACAACTCTTTCAAGCCTTGTTAGACCAATTCTAAATTGGTTTTGTAATAATTCTCCAACACTTCTTATACGTCTATTTCCTAAGTGATCTATGTCATCTGTATTTCCTAATTTATGTGCTAAATTTAAAAGATAGTTTACAGAAGCAATTATATCTTCTGTTGTGATATGTTTTGGTACTAATTCATGTATTCTTTCTTCTATAACTTTTTTTAAGTCTTTTTTGTTTGTATTGTCTAATATATTTTTAAGTACTTCATAGTTTACTTCTTCTTTAATATTTAAATCGCTTATGTCTATATCAAGAACATTATTAATATCTACTGTACCATTTCCAACTATTCTTACTTTTTTGTCCTCTACTTTTACATTTACAACATTTATTCCACTATCTTGTATTTTACGAGCAATCTCTGGGTCTATTGCAGTATCTTTTGAAACTAATACTTCTCCTGTCTCTATGTCTACTATGTCGTCATATGCAATTTGATTTGCAATTCTTGAGGCTAAGCTTAACTTTTTATTGAATTTATATCTTCCAACTTTTGCTAAGTCATATCTTCTTTCATCAAAGAATAATCCATTAAATAAATTTCTTGCAGCATCTACTGATGGCAATTCTCCTGGTCTTAATTTTTTATATATTTCAATTAATGCTTCGTCTTGTGTTTTTACTGTATCTTTTTGAAGCGTCGCAAGTATTTTTTCATCTTCACCTAATAAATCTATAATTTGTTCATCTGTTGTTAAACCAATTGCTCTTAAAAGTGTTGTTACTGGTATTCTTCTTGTTCTATCAACTCTTGCATAAAATATATCGTTTGAGTCTGTTTCATATTCTATCCAAGCACCTCTAATTGGCATTACTGTAGAAGTATACACTTTCTTTCCTGTTTTGTCGAATTCTTCTGTATAATAGCATCCTGGTGAACGAACTAATTGGCTTACAATAACTCTTTCTGCACCATTTATTACAAATGTTCCACTATCTGTCATTATAGGGAAATCACCTAAGTATATTTCTTGCTCTTTTATTTCTCCTGTTTCTCTATTGATTAATCTTACTTTTACATGTAGTCTTGAAGAGTATGTTGCGTCTCTTTCTTTTGTCTCTTCTAGTGAGTATTTTGTTTTGTCTTCCATGTAATAATCAAAGAATTCAAGAACTAAGTTTCCAGAATAATCTATTATTGGTGATATATCTTTTAAAACTTCACCTAATCCTTCTCTTAAAAACCATTCATAAGAGTCTTTTTGTACTTTAATGAAATTTGGCATTTCAATACTGTCACCAATTTTCGCAAAGGTTTTACGTATGCATTTTTCATGTTTTACATCTTTCATGGATTTGTTTTCACTCCTTAAATAAAATTATTTTAATTTGTGAAGCTTATAGATAAGAAATTCTTTTTAAAGAAGTCCTTCTTAATTTATACATTTTATTTTGGTAAAACCCATCGCTTCAAAACAGCTCTTCCCTAAATAAAAGTGGCACAAACTAATTCCTCTTCTTTTTGAATTTAATATATTTTCTGATTACAATAGGTAATTATTATAGCATGTACTTATATATCTTGTCAACCCTTACGGAAGAAATAATTTTAAAATTTTTGTCTGATTTTGGCATAGATGTATATATAAAAATATTATAGCAAAAAATAATTGGCTAAAAAATAACCAAATCATATTAACAATGTGGGGTGCCCTAAAACAGAAAGCCCCCACATTGTTTTATTTACTTTTGTGTCTATAATCTACATTAAATAGATCAAAACACCATATTGTTATACTTATTTTATTATATATTTCAATATTATTATACTATTTGTCATAACCATTATGATTTTTATTCTATTGAATTATCATTGGATTTTGGCTCTTGATTACTTACTATCAAATCTGCTTTTAACGGTGTTTCTGTATCTTCAGTTTCTTCACTTGTTACCTGATCTACTACAGGTTCTGGATCTTTTGGTTCTACTGGTGTTGGATCTGTTGGAACAATAGGATCTGGCACTGGGACTATTACTTCTACAGTATTTCCATTTTCTTCTTTATCTTTTGGTAGTTTTTCAACTTCTTTTGTTTCTTTTGTATTACAATTTTTACAAATTCTTGCTTTTAGTCCTTCCTCATCTACTGTTGCAACTTTCTCTATTATCCATTCTCCAAATGAATGCCCTGTCTTTTTTAAAGTTTGTGTTATAGTTTCTCCACAACTACATCTTAATGTTCTGCTTCCGATCTTCCGTACATGTTGGTTTTTTGTCTTCTCCTACTTTTGTAGTATAATTATGAGTGTGTTTTGGCTCTGCTACTGTTCCATATGTAAAATATGCTATGTTCATATCTACTCTTCCTGAGATTCCTGGCACAGTTCCTGAACTTGTATATTGCCACATATTGAAACTTCCTTTGTAGTCTGTTTCTGCCGTGTAATGTGCTAGCCAAAATTTACATGAAAAAGAGCTTTTTTGAAATCTATTTGTTATATCTCTTTTATTTGCATATAGCATTGGTTCATATCCTTTAGATTTTACATAGTTTAAAAACATAAGAGCATTTTGTGTTCCGTACTTTTCCATCAACATTTACACATCTATTTCTTTGAAATTCTTCAAAATCAAATACTACAGGATATGTAATCCTATATGGAGCAATTTTGCTTACTACCCATGCCGCTTCTTCTAATGCTTCTGTCTCATTTATAGCTGCTGAATAAAAATATATTCCTACTTTTATACCATTTGCCGCTGCCTGACTTGCATTTCTTTTAAATTGGCTGTCTTCCATAATTTTACCAGTTTCATAGCCTCTATATCCTACACGAATCATAGCAAAGTCTACTCCACTTGCTTTTACTCTTGCCCAATCTATTTCGCCTTGGTGTGCAGATACATCTATTCCCATAGATTTTTTTCCTATATTCTCAAACATTTTCTCTACTTCTTCTTGCTTAACTTCTTCTCCGCCCTTTTCTTTATTTTTCTCAGGGTCTTCAGGAGCATTTGCTGGTGCAACTGTTGACTTTGGAATTGTTACTGTCTTATTTTTATATGTAACTTCTTTTGGAGGCGTTTTATCTTCTTCGGGTTCAGGTACTGACTCCTCTGCAGGCTCTTCTTGCTCATTTACTTCTGGTTCTTGTTCTATTTCTTCTATTACAGGTGTCTCTTCAGGCTCTGGCTCTACTGCTACTTCCTCACTATAATTTCCCTTAGCCGCAAAAACACAGGTTACAATAGTTAAAGCTATTATTGTAACTAATGATACTGCTCCTATTATGATATACTTCTTTTTTAAACTTTTAATAAAATTTATCATTTATTTGCCCCTTATTTTTTTATAATTATTCTTTGTTTGTTATTTCTTCAAGTTTTAGAAGTACTCCCCATCTTTCATCTAATTCTTTTTGGAACTCTTCTATCATCCATTCATTACCTGGTTTAAATAAGTGTTTAAATCTTCTTTGAGGCTTTAAAAATTCCTCGATAGGTAATTTCTTTGCTGGTTTATAATTTATCTTGTATTTTCCATCTTCTACTTCATACAAAGGCCAATAGCAAGTCTCTACTGCAAGTTTATTTATCTGCATTAAGTCTTCTGTAGCATATCCCCATCCTCTTGGGCATGGTGCAAGTACATTTAGGAATGCTGCACCTTTTGTATATATTGCCTTTTCTGATTTTTCATATAAATCTTTAAAGTTTGCTGTAGCTATACTTTGTGCTACATATGGTATATGATGATTTGCTATTACTTCTGTTAGATCTTTTCTTGGCTGCATCTTTCCTGGTATTTTTGTTCCTGCAGGTGATGTTGTTGTATCTGCAAAATGTGGTGTTGCAGATGAACGTTGTATTCCTGTATTCATATACGCTCCATTATCATAGCATACATATACCATGTCATGGCCTCTTTCCATTGCTCCTGATAAGCTTTGAAGACCTATATCATATGTTCCTCCGGTCTCCCCCAAATGCTATAAACTTTGTGTCTTTATCTTCAGCTAATTTCCCCTGAGCTTTCATTGACTTATATGCAGCTTCAACTCCTGATAAAGTTGCTCCTGCACATTCAAATGCTGTATGTATAAATGAATCTGACCATGATGTATATGGATACATAAATGTAGATACTTCCATACATCCTGTTGCTCCACATATTACTGCATTATCTTCTGGTTTTAATCCTCTTAAAACCATACGTGCCACTGGTGGTGCTCCGCATCCTGCACACATTCTATGTCCTGATAAAAATCTTGAAGGCTTATTTGCCACTATTTCTTTTACATTATATGCCATTATTTTTCCCTCCTTACACCGAAATACCTATAAGGATTACCAATATCTCCTGTTTTTGCAATTTCTATTAAGTCATTATATACTCCTTCTATATCATAAGATGTAGTATCTCTTCCACCTATTCCATAGATATAGTTTACAGCTTTTGTGTTTACATTATTTAAGAACATTGCTGATGTAACATCTGTAAATAGTGCTCCCCCTGAGCCATTTGTGCTATCTGCTTTATCTAAAACAGCAACTGCCTTTGCTTTTGATAAAGCTTTTGCGATTTCTTCTGCAGGGAAAGGTCTAAACATTCTTAGTTTTACAAGTCCTGCTTTTATTCCTTTTTCTCTTAAATTATCTACTACAAATTTTGTTGTTCCTGCTGTTGAATTCATACAAACAACTACAATCTCTGCATCTTCCATTTTATACTCTTCAAAGAAAGAATATTTTCTTCCTGTCATTTTTTCAAATTCTCTTGAAACTTCTTCTACGACTTTTTTTGCATTTCGCATTGCATTTGCTTGCTGATATTTATGTTCAAAAAGATAGCTTTGTACATCTAATGGTCCCATTGCCATAGCTTCTTTATCATTTAATAAATAATGCTCTGGTTTATATTTCCCTACAAATTCTTTTACTTTTTCGTCTTCTATTAATTCTATATTTTCAATTGAGTGTGATGTTATGAAACCATCTTGGCATACCATAAGTGGTAGCATTACATCTTTATGCTCTGCTATTCTATGTGCCATTATTAAATTATCATATGCTTCCTGATTATTTTCTGAAAATAACATTATCCATCCGCTGTCTCTAACTCCGTAAGCGTCTGAATGATCATTATGTATGTTTAATGGCCCTGACACTGCCCTATTTACAAGTGACATTACTATTGGAAGTCTCATACTTGCTGCAATATATATCATTTCCCACATTAGTGATAATCCATTTGCTGATGTTGCTGTCATTGCTCTAGCTCCGAGCTGCTTCTGCTCCTATACATGCACTCATTGCACTATGTTCACTTTCTACTGCCACAAATTCTGTATCAACTGTCCCATTACTTACAAATGTTGAAAAATATTGTGGTATCTCTGTTGATGGTGTTATTGGAAATGCAGCTACAACATCTGGATTTATTTGTTTCATTGCAGTTGCTGCTGCTTCGTTTCCACTTAGTCTTTCTCTTATTGACATTATCTTCTCCCCCTTTTTTATTCCATTTCAATTGCGCCAAAAGGACAAACCTTTGCACAAACTCCACAACCTTTACAATAGTCATAGTTAAAGTCTTCTCTTTTTTGTTCTTTATTTACTGGTATTGCGTCATCTGGACAAACTGGAAAACATAGCCCACATTGTTTACATTTTTCACTTAAGAATATTGGTCTTGTAGACCTCCAATCTCCTGTTTTGAATTCTAATGAATTTCCTGCCTCATATATATTACCTGCAACTGTCATTTCTTCTGCTTTTGAATTTGGTGTAATCTTTCCCATAATTTCTCCTTTCTTTCTATATCTTCTTGACTTCATTTAAAGCCATTTTTAACGCATTCATATTTCCTTCTATTACCTCAGGTTTTTTTGCAAATTTATGCTTAAATGAGCCTTCCATATCACCGAATTAATTCTTCATCTGTCATAATACCGGCTTACTTTTACAATAGCTGCAAGCATTGGTGTATTTGGGAAATATTTACCTAAAGTTTGGGTCGAAATTTTTCTAGCATCTACTTTATAAATATTACCTTTATATCCTTTTAATTTTGATTTGATTTCTTCCGCTTCTTTTGTAGTATTTATAACTATTCCGCCACTTTCTTTTAGTCCTGCTGTAACATCTACTGAATCTAATAATGTATCATCTACAACTACTACATAATCTGGTTCGTAAATGTTACTATGTATTGTTATTTCTGTATCACTTATTCTGTTATATGCTGTTATTGGAGCTCCCATTCTCTCTGGTCCATATTCTGGGAACCCTTGAATATACTTTCCTGTATTAAATGCTGCATCTGCAAGTAGAAGCGATGCTGTTTTTGCTCCTTGGCCTCCTCTTCCATGCCATCTAATTTCTATCATGTAATTTACCTCTCTTTCCTTTTAAAATATATTAATTATAAAATTTTAGTACTGCATGTAATTCTTTTTCATCTTTACTTTTTATGCATATTGTATGTACATTATTATTATTTGAGTAACATATTGATACAATTTCTCCGAAGTTTAATTTGTTTTTTGTAATATATTTCTATATTCTTAAAGTCTATTTTTGTATTTTCGGGAAACGC
Source organism: uncultured Clostridium sp. (assembly GCA_948466265.1). The sequence continues at coordinate 11,329 of CAOJZU010000024.1, forward strand.
ATCATATGCAAATTCTAAGTAATTTACATTGTTTACATGGTGATTTGCATCTATATCTCCACGTCTTGCTACATATTCATGGGTTTTTGTCATATTTTCTTCTGGTTTTAATCTTCCTTTTATTTCTTCTTCAAATACGCATTCGGGTACTATCTCATACTCTTTTTCCATTTTTTCTGTTATTTTTGCTATTGTTCCTTTGTTTACATCTATTAGTACCCATTCAGTTGTTGCAATAATTATAAGGTTTCCGATTTTCATCATATACTTCAAAGTCACGCCATGATGATACTTTTTCAATCTTTCTTGGCCATGTTTTTACTATTAATTTTGTATTCCATTTTGGTCTACTATATATTTTTATTTTCCAGTATAAAAGCATCCAAGAATATCCTGTTTCTTCTATATAATTTAGACTATATCCGTACAATATCAGAATGAACTCCGAGCAACTTCTGATAAAATATTTAAAATTCCTTTATCAGATAATTCATTATTTTCATTTATGTCTGTATATCTTATATTTATTTTATATTCAAATTGTCCCATTTTCTTTCCTCCGTAGATTCTTTTTTAAGTATATCACAATAGAAAAATGATTACAATACAAAAAAATCATATCTTTAACTTTAGATATGATTTTGTACATTTTTTAGAAAAATCTAAATGCTTCTATTTTACATTTCTTTTAAAGACTACATCTTTAAAGTCTATTTTCTTATAGTTTGATATGCCTTCATTTAATATGTTTCCGAACTGGCATATTTAATATTATAGTTCCTGTAAATGAGTTTCCTGAAGCAAGTTCTATTGTTATATCAAAAGAGAATTTTGCTTTTATGTCTTCATAGCTTATGCCTGCTTTTGCAAGAATTGTTCCATCATGAGTTATCATATCACCATCTAATGAACATTTTCCGAAGTTCATTATTACATAGCCTAAATATTATTATTCCACCTTGATTTGCAATCTCTATATTTTTCGGATTTGTAAGTTCTGCACCTGTATACACTATTTCATTATCCATTATATATTCTTCATTATATTCATAGATTTTATCTTCAAGTTTACTTGGTCTATAAACTTTAAACTTCCCTAGGTTTGGTCCATTTTCTATTTTAAAATTATTTAATATAACTTTTTTTATTATTTCTGTTTCCTTATAATTCTTATTTTTTTGTATATGCAAATATATATCATTGTTTTGTACTAAATCAAAGTTCCATGTGCTTTCACCGTTCCATATCAATTCCCTCTGCAGTACTTATTACAATAAGCTGAGATAATTCAAATGGCATGTTATTCTCACCTTCGACCGAATATTTAAGCATAAGAAGACAAACTATTGTTATAATAAGGGTAAGTATTACAACAACTACTGCAAAACGTACTACACTTTTCATTTTCATCTTTGCTTCTATTTCAAACCCTAGTCCTTTCACTATAGACCTCCTTATACATTAGCCCTTTTTGCATTTCTTAATTCTTTGAAAAAATCTTTTAAAATTCTTTCGCATTCTTCCTTCATTATTCCTATTTCAAATTCTACTTTGTGATTAAATTTATAATCTTCAAATAAATTTAAAACAGAACCACATGCTCCTGTTTTTGGGTCTTTGGTTCCTATATATACTTTTTTTATTCTAGCATTTATTATTGCTCCTGCACACATTGTGCATGGTTCTAATGTTACATATAGTTCACAGTCTTCTAATCTCCAAGCTTCTATTCGTTTGCTTGCCTTCTGTATAGCTATTATTTCTGCATGTTTTGTTCCGATCTTTTTTTATCTCTTTTAAATTATGCCCTCTTGCAATTATTTCCCCGTCCTTTTACTATGACTGCCCCAACTGGTACTTCACCTTTTTTATATGCTTTTTTTGCTTCTTTTAAGGCTTCTTTCATATATTTTTTTTCTAAATTCATTACTCTCCTTATGATTTCTAAGGAAAGCAATTTAATCTTGGCGTGCCTAGGCGGACTCGAACCACCCTCGGTCGCTTAGGAGGCGACTGCTCTATCCTGATAAGCTATAGGCACATTTTTACATTTCCTTAGAAACATCAATATTTGTAATATTTCTTTCTAATTTTATTAAAATTTAAACCAGTTGTCAAGCCTAGTTTCTTAATTTAATATTAACATATTGAGTTATGTTAATAAAACTATTGACGAAAGTAATTATATATTATAAAATATTGATATTGTGGGATTTATTCCAAAATCAAGGAGGAAGCACGATGAGAGTAAGAAAAGCAGTTATACCAATTGCCGGTTTTGCAACAAGATTTTTACCTGCATGTAAAGCTGTTCCAAAATGTATGCTTACTATTTTAGATAAACCTATAATACAATACATTGTGGATGAGGCCGTCGAATCTGGTATTGAAGAAATCGTTTTAGTAATAGGTAGAAAAAAAGATGTAGTCCAAGATTATTTTAAAGAAGATGATGAGCTAAAAAACTTTTTGATAGAAAAAGGAAAAGATAAATTTATTCCTCATGTTACAAATTTGTCTCATGGCGCTAAATTGCACTTTATAGAGCAATCAGGAGGAGCTAAAGGACTAGGGCATGCTATTTATCAAGCAAAAGATATTATTGGTAATGAACCTTTTGCTATTCTTTATGGCGATGTGGTTTTTCATGGAGAAAAACCATGTTTAAAGGAAATTATAGAAAAACATGAACAATGTGGTGGTTCTGTTATTGGTGTTGAAAAGGTTGATTGGAAAGATGTGCCAAAATATGGCAATGTTTCTGGAGTTCAAATCGCAGATGGATTTTATAAAGCTGAGAAATTACAAGAAAAACCAAAAATTGAAGAAACTAAATCTAATTTAGCTATTTCTGATAGGCATGTACTACTTCCTGATATTTTTAAATATCTTGAAAATACTAAACCTGGCAAAGGTGGGGAAATTCAAGTTACTGATGCTTATAATGCTATGGTAAATACTAATGAGGGTGTTTATGCATACGATTATAAGAGTAAGAGATTTGATTCTGGTGATAAGCTCGGTTTTGTCATGGCAGCTGTTGATGAAACTCTAAACAGACCTGAGCTTAGAGAGCCGTTTATTAAATTCTTAAAGAATTTGGATATATAAGAAAATTGGACGTTCGCGGAAGCAGAACTTCCGACGTCCACATGTGCATTTTGCTTCGGAAATATACTAACTTCGTTAGTAATTTCCTGCGTAATAAAAAAACCTAAGGAGGAGTCCTTAGGCTATTTTTAACTTATTCTTTTTATTATTTCTTTACATTTTCTAAATATTTCATATTTATCTATATCTTTTATTTCTCTATCTTCCATTAGAAGCTTTCCATTTATTATTGTGTGAGAGACATTGCTTCCCTTTGCATTATATACTATATCAGAAAAAACTGAGCCTACTGGGTTTGTGATCTCTGTATTTAAGTCTATTAAAATTATATCTGCTTTTTTCCCTTCTTCAATACTACCTATTTCCCTATCTAGCCCTAAAGCTTTAGCTCCATTAATGGTTGCCATTTTTAGCACTTCATAACTATCCATATTTCTTGGATCTTCAGACAATCCCTTTTGTAGAAGTGCTGTGAATTTCATTGTTTCAAACATATCCAAATTAGAACCACTGCCTTGTCCATCAGTTCCGAGCGCCACATTAATTCCTTCTCTTAGCATTTCCGAAACTTTTGAAACTCCACATCCTAGTCTTAAGTTACTTACTGGGCAATGTACGATATTTGTTCTTAGTCTACTAAGTTCTTTTATTTCATTGTCAGTTACCTTTACGACATGTGCTAAAATATTCCTTGTTGGCTTAAAGTATTTATTTAAAACCTCTACTGGGCTTTCTACTCCATATGTACTTTTTATATCTTCTACTTCTTGACTATTTTCACAAAAATGCATATGTATACTTAAGTCATTTTCTTTTGCAAATTCTATCATTTTCTTTAGCGTTTCTTCTCCTGTTGTGTAAAGCCCATGTATTCCGCACATTTAATGTTATCAAGTCATATTTATTTTTGTATTTCCTAACTAATTCTTCTAGTTCTTCTATTCTTTCTTCTTGCATATTTGCTACATCGTTTATCGCTCTTGTAACTTCGAGTCTTACTCCAGTATCTACTGCTGCTCTTATTGTTTCCTCTGCCATAAAATATTGGTCATTCGCAAGAGTTGTTCCAGTACTTATCATTTCAAGACATGACAATTTTGAAGCATAGTATATATCTTCTAATGTTAATTTGTCTTCCATAGGCCATATTTTTTCATGTAGCCACCTTTGAAGGGTATATCCATCTAGAGTTTCTCTAAATATCGACATAGCTAGATGTGTATGACAATTTATAAATCCCGGCATACAAATTTTTCCTTCTGCGTCTATTATGTGTGCCCCTCTATTTGGAATAACTTCTTCTCCTATTTCAGTAATTATCCCATTTTGTACATATATGCTTACATTTTCTTCATATTTTGGTCTTCCGAGATGACATTGATATTAGATTACAATTTTTAATTAATATATCCATACATCTTTCCTTTCTTATTTCTTATCTAAAAAGCATAATCCTTAAAGAATTACGCTTTTTATAGAATTTAAATTATCTGTTTTTTCTGTATTTTATAAAGCTTATAATGCCTATTCCTAACATTATAATTATTGCTACAGAAAGAGATATATAATCTATTCCTGTTTTCGGTAATTTGTCTCCTTTATAGTTTGTATTAGAATTACCTGATGTAACTGGACTATTTATTTTGTCATTATCATTTGAGTTGTTTTGCTTTTTCTCTATTTTTACATTAATTTCTTTATCCACATCTTTTATAAGTTCTTTTCCATCATTTGCAGTTATATTTTTTATTCTTATTACTGTATTTTGGTCTTTTACGTTTTCTTTTACTTTCATTTTAACTTTAGCTATTGATGTTTCAGTTTTTACTCCACTATTTAAAAGTATACCTAGAAATTTTCCATTTAAATCACTATCTTCGTCATTATATGTAAATGCCCATCCATTTAAATTTGTTATATTTGCTGTTTTGACTTCTTCAAATATATTATTATCATATTCTAGACTTCCTTCTATTGTATTTATACCATCATCACCTAAATCTATATCTGCTACTCCAAGTGATATTTCTAATTCTTCTCCAGGTGCCAATCCGTTTTCTACTTGATGTTGCAGTAAATTTGAAGCTTGATGACATTACACTACTACTTAACCCTACTAATATAAATGCAATCATTATACTAGATATTATTTTTTTCATTTTCTATTATTTCCCTTCTTTATTAATCTTTAACCTTGAATATTGTTTGTTTCAAATGTTTTAGAAAGTATATCTTGATACGTAGTTGTATCTTGTATACTTGTATTTATCGAACTATTATCACGCGGAACTGCAATTTCTGTATAATAATATATTGTTCCTCCAAGTATACATTCTCTATTTAATTCGTAAATCTGTCGTTCTGATGTAGAAGATGAACTGCCTGATGTAGAGTATGAAATTCTCTCTTTGATAACTTGGGTAGATCTATCAGTACTTATTACCGTTAATCTTTCACTACGATTATCATAATTCGCAAGAACAACACTTCTTGAATCTAATAATATATCAGTCTCAATTATAGTATTACCATATTGTTCCTCAGTATGTGCTAATTGATTTCCGCTAAAGAAATAATCATTATTCGGAATTGTCCTGCTTTCTCTAGTATATCCATTTATATTGCCAGCTCTGTCTTTACATTCAACTATTATTTTATATTTCTCTCCTTCAAATTTTCCATATAAATCATTAAATATCATATGTGAATCTGGAATCCAGCTTGTAAAGTTTCGTCCTCCATCTTTACTATATCGATATAATTCTATTCCACTTTTGCCAAACATTTCATTTTCTGTTCTATCATCTGCATGTGCAAAAATCTCTATACGACTAGCTGTTGGTATTATTTCTGCTCCTATTTGTGGCTCAAGTCTATCGATTTTTGTAACAGATTTTGTTGCTACTTCTCCCAATGGATTTTCACCATTTATGTATGTCGCTCTTATTTCACAATTATGTGGTACTGTAAAATAGCTATTATATTCTATTCCACTTATTCTAGGATCACTTCCATCTATAGTATATTTTGTTATATATCCATCTTTTTTAGAAATTTCTATACGTTTTTCTCTATTTGTCCATGTATCTTCATCTATTATATCTATTGTAGGTGCTTCTGAAACCGTCCATAATTCTTTTATATCTGATGCTTGTATATTTCCAGCATAGTCTGTAACTATGAGTTGCATATAATATTTAATACCAGGAGTTAAGCTATCTATTACTATACTTGCTGAAACTTCTTTATTCGTATCTATACCTATATAACCACCAAATATTGCGTGATTTAAATTATCTACTTGTGTTCCATATCTCAATTCATATTTCTTGGTTTTACTACTTTTATCAAGAATTTCAATATCAAAATTCATACTATTTTGTGTAAAGTTATTTGCTTCAAATTTTGTTATTGTAGGTGCAGTTGTATCTATTTGTATTCTTTTGGTCACTACTTCTGATTTAACACCATCTTTTGAATACGCATAAGTTGTTATGGTAAATACTCCATCATTATTTATCTTTTTCAGTTCATCTTTTGTTATTTCTCTTTCTTTGGTGTCAATGTCTTGTCCTTCAGCTGTCCTTCCTTGTACCCTATACATTAATTTATCTAACTCTTCGTCTGATACTATTTGTATTACTGGATATGTCGTATACCACCCACTTTGTGAAAATTCTCCTGATACAATTTCTATTTTAGGTGGCTTTGGTCTTACAATGTTTTGTATATCAAATTTTCCATATACAATATAATTAATATATTGTTTTAAATCTATTTGATTAATAACTCCATCATTATTTAAATCTGCACATATTAAGCTATTACCTATTAAATTATATCCTTTTGCTCCTATAATATGCTTAACTATATAGCTCATATCAAGTTGATCTAGAAGACCATCTCCATTTATATCTCCCATTACATATGCTGTATATACTTTATCAAAGGTTCCAAAATCTACTTTCATATTTGTAGCAATATATCCTTCTAATACTTCTTCCTTTAATTCTTCATCTTTATATATTTTTATGTCTGGTGTAAGCTCTACCCCGCCTACTTTCGTAGTGAAACTCTTTTTAAACTCTTCTAAACTAGTTTTTGGTCTAATTCCTCCAATATATGAATATAATTCAGATATAGTATAATTATCACTTGTTATTTCTAGTTCTTGGCTAGCACCAAGTGAAATAGTGCAAATACATATAAATATAGTTAGTAATAAAATAGTAAATATAATTTTTCTCTTCATTTTTCTTCCCTCTTAGTAATTATATATTAATTATAATGTACATTATTTAAATGTTTAAGTCAATACCAATTTTTTACTACTTTTTTTGTCTCACAATAAACCTCTACGGAAGATAACTTCTTATAATTTAATTGCTGTTTTACATTTTCTTTACACTTTTATTACATAGTTAAATATAAGCATATAATTCTATAAAATAAGAATCCGACTTGTCATCGCAATCATATGTCGTGGTTGGGTACTCTAGAACCTTGTTGTTCCACAATAAAAAGAAGCTTAAGGTTTACCCTTAGCTTCCTCTTTATTTGTATATAACTTATGCTAATTCTATAACAGCTCCTGCTTCTGTAAATTTAGCTTTTAATTCTTCTGCTTCTTCTTTAGAAACTCCTTCTTTAACTGTTTTTGGAGCTCCATCTACTAAGTCTTTAGCTTCTTTTAATCCAAGTCCTGTAGCATCTCTAACAACTTTGATTACTTGAATTTTGTTTGATCCAGCATCACTTAATACTACATTAAATGATGATTTTTCTTCAGCTCCTCCTGCTGCAGCTGCTCCTCCAGCTGCTGGTGCTGCAGCTGCAACTGCAGATACTCCATATTTTTCTTCAATTCCTTTAACTAATTCTGATAATTCAACTACTGTTAAGCTATCAATAGTTTCTAATAACTCTTCTATTTTTGCCATTTTATTTTTCTCTCCTTTAAATTTAAATTTTATAATTATTTTTGATTATGCATTAGTTGCACTTTCTTTTTGAATTCTAACTTGATCAATTGCCACTGCAAATTTTGAAATAGTTCCAAGTAATCCACCAGCAAGCATTCCTAGTAATGTCTCTCTTGATGGTAGTTTTGCAAGTGTTATTATTTCTTCTGCAGTCATAACTTTACCTTCTACAACTCCTCCTTTTATTTTATAGAAGTCGTGTTCTTTTGTATATTCGTAAATTGCCTTTGCAGGTTCTAGATAGTCATCTTTTCCTATTATTACTGCTGTTGGCCCTTCTACTGCTGATTCTAATCCTTGAATTTCACATTTTTCAAGTGCTCTTCTTGAAATATTATTTTTGATTATTGTATATTCTGTATTTGATTTTCTTAAAGTAGCTCTTAATTTAGTTACATCTTCAACATTTATTCCTCTATAGTCTGTAAATAGTACTAATTTTGCATCTTTCATTTTTTCTGCAAGTTTATTTACCTCTTCTTCCTTTTGTTTAATTATATTTTTGTTTGCCATTTTTTCACCTCCCATTTCATAGCATTTATATTATAAATTTAAAGTCTTAAATCATTTCCCTAAAATTTACCGAGGGAAAAAATTTAAGACTTCTAAATTCTCTTTTCTTTTTTCCTCGGTAGGTCTTATTTTTGCCTACTGTCTTAGGATATTAAATTATATATTCAATTATTTCTGATCTATAAATAATCCGAGGACCCATTGTTGTTGTTAAGCTTACACTTCTAATATATTGTCCTTTTGCTGCTGCAGGTTTAGCTTTTATAATTGCTTCCATGATTGTATTATAGTTTTCAAATAGTTTTTCAGCTCCAAATGACACTTTACCAAAACCTAAGTGAATTATGTTAGTTTTATCTAATCTATATTCAACTTTACCTGATTTAATATCAGCTATTGCTTTTGCTACATCCATTGTAACTGTTCCTGATTTAGGGTTTGGCATTAATCCTTTTGGTCCGAAGTACCTTTCCAAGTCTTCCTACAACTCCCATCATATCAGGTGTTGCAACTATTACATCATATTCAAACCAGTTTTCTTTTTCAATCTTTGGTATTAATTCTTCTGCTCCAACAAAGTCTGCCCCTGCATTCTTTGCTTCTTCTGCTTTTGGTCCTTTTGCAAATACTAATACTCTTGCTGTTTTACCTGTACCATTTGGAAGTACAACTGTACCTCTTACTTGTTGGTCAGCATGTTTTGAATCTACACCTAGTTTAACATGAAGTTCAACTGTTTCATCAAATTTTGTTTTAGGAAATTTTTCGATTATATCTAAAGCTTCCTTTGCTTCATATAATTTTCCTTTTTCGATAAGCTTTTCTGCTTCTAAATATCTTTTTCCTCTTTTCATTTTTACCTCCCTTGGTTTTAGCGAAATTTATTTTTTAAATTTCTCCCAATTAATTTTATTTTATTCTACTACTATACCCATAGATCTAGCAGTTCCCATAACCATACTCATAGCTGCTTCAACTGATGCTGCATTTAAGTCTTCCATTTTTTGTTCAGCTATTTGTTTTACTTGGTCTTTAGTTATCTTTGCAACTTTTTCTTTATTAGGTTTACCAGAACCTTTTTCTATTTTTATAGCTTTTTTAATTAATACAGCAACTGGTGGAACTTTTGTTACGAATTCAAAAGATTTATCAGCATATACTGTAAGAACTACTGGTATTATCATTCCAGGTTGGTTTGCTGTTCTATCATTAAATTCTTTAACGAATTGCATGATATTAACTCCGCTTGAACCAAGTGCTGGTCCTACTGGTGGAGCAGGTGTTGCTTTTCCTGCTTCTATTTGTAATTTTATTACACTTGATACTTCTTTTTGTGCCATTTTGTATCTTGCACCTACCTTTCTTTAATTTTATCTATTATTTAGATTTTTTGAACTTGTGCAAATTCTAATTCTACTGGTGTTTCTCTTCCAAACATTGAAACAAGTACCTTTACTTTCCCTTTTTCTTTGTTTATTTCTTGTACAACACCGATAAAGCCTTCCAATGGTCCGTTTATAACTTTTACAGACTCATTTACTTCATAATCTATTTTTATTGGAACTTCCTCAAATCCCATATTTCTAATTTCCTCTTCTGTAAGAGGTATAGGATTAGTTCCTGAGCCAACAAAACCTGTAACTCCTCTAGTATTTCTAACAATGTACCATGTTTCGTCAGTTACTATCATTTTTATTAAAACATATCCTGGGAAAACTTTTTTTAAGTTTGCTTTTCTTTTTCC
>CAOJZU010000025.1 GCA_948466265.1 uncultured Clostridium sp.
GTTATGACTTCAAGAAAACTAGACAGCAAAGAAAATACATCTCTGCCTGGTCGTTAGAGATGTATTCTTAATTTTCTAAACATTTATAATGACACGCCATATTTCTGTGGTCGCTCATCTTTGTTATAATTATTATACTAAAGTTAGATAAAAAAGTCAATTATTTTCAAAACTATTTTAGCATAGTCCCAATATCTCCTCCGTAATTTACTTTTAAGTTCATTCTCTAATTGCCTAGAATTTAAAAATAATATTCCATCTATTCCTTGCTTTTTGGCCATATCTATATTTGCTTGATAATCATCTATAAATATTGTTTCTTTTACATTAATTTTTCCACTATTACTCTAAAAGTATCTGTATCTTGTTTTAATTTTTTTAATTCATATGAAAAAAATTTTTCATCAAAAATATCTAAATCTGTATTATTTTTTAATATGTAATCAACCCATTCTTTTATATGGTCTGAAAGCAATATTAGCTTGTATTTACATTTTAACTTTTTAATGACTTCTAAAGTTCCTTGAACTGGTATATTTAGATTTTCTCTAATTATATCTTTCATATCTTGAATACTAATATTCCAATCTTGCCCATCTATTAACTTTGTTAAGTATTCCTTTTCTGTTATTTTACCTCTCATTGTCTCGAGGAATATATCATTGAGTTTTGCTTTTCTCTTCAAAAACTCATCTGATTTAATTCCATATCTTTGTTCTACTAATTTATCTGTACCATGATATCCTGAAATTATTACTTCTGATAAGTCACATATAACATTCTTAATCATTATTTCCTCCAATTATTCTTACAATTTTATTACCTCATCTAATTCATTAAAACTAGAATTATCTGTTAATACAATATCAAAATTATCATTGTAATTTTTCAAATTTTCTTCTATTTTTTTATCTAAAAATCCTACTGTTATTGTATTTTCTAACTTATCACTTGAAATCATACTTATATCCTCTATAAGGTCTCCTAATAATAATATATATTCTTTATTATTTAATTTTTCTTTTAATTCCTTTGAAAATGAAATTTCATTTTTATTATATGGTGTGACATTACATATGTGATTTCCATTATCATTGTAATAATTAGCATATAAATATATGTTATCATAATAACAATTATTAAATTTTAGATATTCTTCTAACACATTTCCTATGCTACATGATATAATTATAACTGGTATATTATTATCGTTCATCTGCTTCAAGAAATTTTTAGCTCCTTCACGAAGTTTTAAATCTGTTTTTTGAACAGCCTTTTTAACTATATCATTATTAAAATTACTTTGTTTTAGTAGTTGCATATAATCTTTAAATCTTTCTGAATAAGCTTTTTCCTTTACTTTCTTATGTTCATTATCATTTGGAAACGTTTTATCATGAATTATATCATATTCCTTTTGAAAATTTTCTCCTAATAAATTAGAATAATATAATACTCTCCAACAACTTATACTATTTCCTTTTGTTAATGTTCTATCAAAATCAATTAGTACATAAAAATTATCTTTATCTAACTTAATATTATTTAACTTGTTTGAATTAATATATTTTTTCATTTCTTCTCCTATCATAAAAATAGTTTATTACAAGTTCTATTCTTATATTTATATTCTATTTTATACTATACTTTTTTAACTATTTATCCATTCTTCAACTATATCTTTAGCAATATTTAAACTTTCTTTACCAATTCCTATTTTTATATCCGGTTTTCTATCCCCATGATAATCACTTCCACCACTAATATATAACTTATTTTTTCTAGCATATTCTACTAAAATATCTTTTTTATTATCCTTTTCTGATGACGGATGAAAACACTCTATCCCATCTAGTTCTACTTCTTTTCTCAAATCATTTATAAAACCTATTGTATCTTCAAATTTATATTCAAATGGATGTGCTAAAAACGCTTTTCCTTCTGCCTTATGAATAATATCTACTACTTCTTTATATTTGGGTCTAAATTCTATATGATTCATAAAATAGCTACTCTCTGGATTTGCTAAACCTTTTCTAAAAAATATACTAAATGATTCTGTAAATTCTCCTAATATTTGACGATTTTCTTTATGTTTCATTACTTCTTCATAAATAGATATTTCTACATAGTCAGATACTCTTTTAGGTTTTACTATACTACTTTCATCATATATAAGTCTATGTTTGTCGCATATATCAAGCAATCTTTTATAGCATACCTCTTGTTGTTCTCTCAATTTTTCCTCTGAATAATATCTTGCACGCCATTCATTTATTATAGCAATATTTATACCATAAGCTAATATTTCAATACTTCTATTTTGAAATACTGCATGTAATTCTGCACCCTTTATAATTTTACCACTAAAAATCTTGTTGTTTTTTAGTGCTTCATCTTCATATTGCCAGCAAGTATCATGGTCTGTTATTGAAATATATTCTAATCTTCTCTCTTCACACATTTTTAGTACTTCGTATGCAGTTTTATCTCCATCTGAATATATTGTGTGCATATGTAAATCTATCATAAACTATGCCTCCTATTACTTGATATAATTTATATCACAAATCTCCCTTTATTTCAACATCATAAAATTTTATAAATAAATTTCTTTGTGCTACTGCATCATACATATCCATTCTTGCTTTTTCAAATTTGCAAAAATACCTTTTTAATTCTTCATCCTTTACTTCTTCTTTTGTTTTTAATAATTTATTACTTATTTGTTCGATTTCTCCAATCGAATCTAAAATTCTTTGATTTATCATAAAATCATCCTCGCTTTCTTTAATTAATTTTGGGTATAAAAATAGAAGGCAATAAATTATTAATTGTCTTCTATTCTAAATTTTATTTAATTTGATATCTTCAATACTAATTATAAGCTAATTCAACTATTTTTCACACACTTTTATTAATTTATTATCTGTTTTATATCTATTATTAACTGCATTATTGGTTTTGCTATATCAAATATATATATTATAAAATTAAATTTTTTTAATATGCATAGAGCCAAAAATGTACTAATAATCATACCAATCCATAGAATCTTATAACTTTTCCTTAACTTTTGAATCATCTTTAAGTTTTCAATATATGCTTTATCATTACAAAATATATCATTAATGTCATTTTCATCTAAAAAATCTTTATAAGAATCCTTTAGTTGAATATATTCTTTTTTATATATACTTATTTTAAAATCAACCTCTCGTAAAGAAATATATAAATATACAAAAGATCCCAATAATATCCAACAACAAATAGCAACAATATCATCAGTAAAGATATTGTCTAAATTTCCTTCTGAAATAATGTTAGCAAGTATCGTACCTATTATAAAAGTTAAAAATGTAGCTATATTCTTTTTTAAGTTATTAACAAAATCTATAATAATTTCACTACTTTCTTTAATGCTTTTGTTAATAAATTCAATTGCCTTGTTCTTCAAGTCTATATATTGTTTTACATTCTCTTTTAAGTATAAGTCATAATTAGACTTTATAGAAGCTAATGTTTTCTTATCTATATCTAGTATGTCGGAATATTTACAATGAATACTTATTATATTTCTTGCTAAGCTCATTTTATCTGCAATGTTTCCATCATTCACACACCAATAGTAAATGTTAAACAGCTCTTCATAATTCTCTTTATACTCAAACTTATTTAGCATTATTATATAATCTCTATTTTTATATCCATTTAATTTCAAATGTAATTCATCATCTTGAAATGTTGCAATATTAGATAGATATACTAATGACAGAATTATTTTTAACTTAGAAAATAGCTCTTTCATTTGTGAATTTAAATATACTCTTTGAAAATAGAAGTCTTCTGGTATTAACTTATATTCTCCCATATGTAAAAAATTTGATACTTCTTTGAATTTTTCTATTTTCTCACTTCTGTTATATTCTTCAGTTTCTAAATCAATATCTTCATTTAACATAGTTATCGTTTTGGTAAGAAAATTATAATTGTTATCATAATTTATAAATACAATTTCTTGATGCATATTTAAAATTTCACTAAAAAATTTCATTATTGTATATATATCTTTTTTTATTAAATTCTTACTAAATGACTCAAAGGAGTATATTGATACCTTCTTGCTCTCTTTCGACTTAGAAATTTTTAAATGTACTTCTATCAAATATTCTGGATCACTATTTTCTTCAATAAATGTATTATAACGGTTATCTGTTTCAGCTTTTTGGTTAGTTAATACTATCGAATCTCCTGATACATTTGAAAATTCAAGATTAACAACATCTCTAGCAGGAAATTTTTTTAGGAAATCTATAATTTCATTAATACTTGGTACTTTATCACTATTAATTTGATAATGACATTCTACATTCATTAAATTATCTACAATATCAATTTGTTTAGATAATCTAAACAAATGCATTAACTCATTTAATAGATTCATATTAACTCCTTACATTACTAATTACAAAAACGCTTCATATATCTCTTTATTATTTTCTTCAGTATCTTTTATTTTTATACTTAAATATTTTTGCCCATTTTCTTCATATGACCTCAATGTATTTCTTAAATCCTCAATGCTATCAGTTATATTTAGTTGTATTCCTGTATTTATATTATATACCTTTTTTATTCTAGCTGTTACTTCTTTTTGTATAACATTGAATTGTCTTTCAAATTTTTTCTTTTCCGGTAATTCTCTTAAAGAAGAAACAAAGTTTCCATATACTTCTTCAATTATGTTTTCAGGTCTATAATTATTAAATAAATTCTCCATCATATTATCATAATCAAAGAAATCTTGACTTCTAAAATAAGTTACTAGTCCGTTTCTTAAACATACAAAATCTTGTGGTGAACTTTTCTTTATATTTGCTGATAATGCTTTATCTATTTGTTCAAACGCTCTCTTTGTATTTTGGTCATCCCTTGTTATTGGATCTATTTCTAAAAAACCATCTGTCCAATATTTGGCTCCTGTATTAGAAAATACTCGTATTTCGCTAATACAAAGTTCATTATTTTCTTCAATTGATATTCTAAATAAGCATGACTTCCATAACTTACCATTTTCTCCCTCAATACCATAATGCTTATCCAATGTTGTATCATCATAAAATACTTTATTTTCAATTTTTGCAATTAGAAAAATATATTCCTCTGTATTTTCATCATATAAAACTGATTGTATTAAACTGCCTTTTTGTATTCTAGTTTTCAATTTATCTACAGTATTTTGTGCCTCCATTTCTTTTGCCAATAGTCTATTAGCATTTTTATTAAAATTACTATTAATAACTTCATCTTTTTTATTATCCTTTATAATTTCTTTTACTATTGCATTAATAGAATTAATAACTTGCGTATTATCTTCCCTTATTTGATATAACCTAACTGTTTTATTTATACTTATAAACTCTATTGTTTCTACAATAAACTGATTGAAAAGTCCTCTAATATCCTTTTGTTCTATTGTTTCATCTATATTGTTAAGTATATGAAGTGTATTAGCTAATATTTTCATTGACATTTTTATTCCTCCTAATTACAATTAATTATATCATATTTTGTCAAGTTTTAGAAGAAAATATTTTAATCAATTTTTATCATGTCTTTTTATGCATCCAATTCTTTTATTTCTTTTGCATTTTTATTAGAAATCACTTTCTTTCCTGTTTCTTTTTCTAATTGCTCTCTAGCAATTTTAGCAATATTTCCACCTTTTTCTACTGATTGTTCTGCGCCTTTAAATCCTTGTGCATTTGTACTTTTGGATATCTCAGTTGATGATGTTTCTGCAAGCATATTTAAAACTAATTCCATATTAGTCATATTATCACGTAAGTTTTCTTTTTTCAAACCTTTTAAGTTTTTGTATTCCTTTATGGTATGTCCACTCCAAACTTGAGTCAAAATATTAGTTAATATTGCAAAATCTGTACTTTTATCTATGCCAACTCTCTTTAATTCATCTGTAAATTCTTTTCTTATATCAATAGTCTTTAATCTTTGATTTATCCATTCTTCTGAATATCCCTTTTTTCTATATGTATCTAATGCCCTGCTTATTGCGATTTCTGGATCATATGTTTCATCTATTCTTTCTCTTCCTACTTGTGCTAGCCATAGTTTGAAAGGCTCTGCTTTTTTAGATGGAATTGATTGTATTAGTCTTAAAATTTGCTCTGTATTCATTACATCAGTATCCCTTAATTTTCCATCATTTGCCCTCATTTTCAACTGGTAACAATTTGTTACCAGTTCACTTCCTTCTTGATTCAACCTCATCTTCAGAGTTTTCCAATATTTTCTTCCTGCTTGATAATCATTATCTGTTAAAACTGCAACAATATCTACTACTGAAAAATACCAGTTTTCTTCTTCTCTATTCCACTGTGCTCTAATTTTTTTATCTTCAAACAGTTTTAGGCTATTATTTTCTTCCATCTTGTACCTCTTCTCTAATTTCAAGTATTCTACTTTTCCTAGCAACTCTAAATTCTCTATTTTCATATTTATATCATATTTCGAGCATATTTTCAATAGTTTTTTACGAATTTTTGTTCTTTTGTTTTAGGCATTATATTTTTTATATGTATCTATATCTCCACCTTACACTCTACCTCATACACAAACTCGTCTCTTATCACATAGCCTGTCCTTTTTTCTCCAATTCTTGTAACATAGCCATTGCTTACCTGCTCCCTCACAAATTCAAACCTACTATATCTATTCTCTTTCTTGGGTCCATTATAGATGTAATTATGCCTGATTCTAAATCTGCTGTTACGTCTTGCACATAACCGGAGTCTCCTTCCATCTGTAATATTTATCACTTCTTTGTGCTTAAAATCTAACCCTTTTGTTCCCATATAAAAATACCCCCTCAAGCATATATATGCTTGAGGGCTTGGGTATTATACAAAAGTACATCTCTGCTTGACTGTTAGAGATGCACTTTTAATTTAAATTTAAACTCAAACTTTAACAGCACGCCACTTCTGTGGTTGCTCGCCTTTGTTATATTTATAATACTAAAATTGGATTAGAATGTCAATTGTTTATACCTATTTTATCAAATGTTAATTTATCTATTATAAATACGATTAAACTCTTTATTTATAATTAGAGTATTATCACAAAGCCATGTTTAGTGGTATGTGCAATTTTTTTACATACCACTTTCTCATCCAATTCGCCTTTTTTAAATATATTACTTAAATATTTTGTAATAGATGTTCTATATCTTCAAATGCCTTTCCTTTACATCTATATTTTTTTCTTCCAAATCTACTTCAAAATAAACTCCATCTGGGGTAACTCCATCGCCATTAATATTCTCTGTTAACGAGCCTACAACATAATAACTTATTCCATCTTCTACTATCCTTTTTGTCCAATGCTGATGTCCTGAAAAAAGTGCTATCAAATTTTTATCTTTTTTTAATATCTCTTTTACTTCTTTTCTGTTTCCCAAAAGAGCATGCTCTGGTGCTCTTCCAAACCACCAATTTCCTTCCATATCATCTTCTGCAATTCCAAAATGATTAAACACAAGAACTGGAAGTTTATTTTTTTCCAAATCTCTTTTTAACCATTTTAAATCTTCATTTGATATAAACTGTGTCTTAAATATTCCACCACTTTCTACACCTAGGTTTGTATTTACATCTAAGCCTAAAAATACAAAGTGATATCCTAATAAATCCATTGAAAAAGTAGAATGTTCATATCCCATAACTTGCTCTACTTCTTTTCTTGAACTCATTGAACGTAAATCATGATTGCCTGCTAGTGAATAAAATTTTCGTTTTATCTTCTTTAAAATATCCCAAATAAAGTTTAAATTAATAATATCCTTATCATGGTCATTAAAATCTTCTACCAAATCTCCCAAATTAATAACTATATCTGGTTTTATCTCGTTATTAATCTTTTCTATTAACTCTTCTAGCAATGGAACAGCATAATGCATTAATTTTCTGTCTATTATTGATCCATTATTTACTGGCTTTTCTGGTGCATAATGAATATCTGAAAATATAACTAACTTACATTTTTTCATAAGAAACTCCTTTATGTCACTTTTGTCAAATTATATTTTTATACTATCATTTTTTATATCTTACGTCAACAATTAAAAACAGTAGTAGGCGTTCTTACCTACTACCATTTTTCTATTTATAACTTTTCTTTATTCTTTGTATTGCAGTTTTTTCAAGCCTAGAAACCTGTGCTTGTGATATTCCTATTTCGTCTGCAACTTCCATTTGTGTTCTTCCGTCAAAAAACCTTTTTGTTATAATATACTTCTCCCTCTTATTTAGTTTCTTCATTGCTTCTGCTATACTTAAATTTTCTGCCCATTTCTCGTCTGTATTTTTGCTATCACTTACCTGATCCATAACAAATATACTCTCTGTACCTTCTTTATATACTGGTTCCTGAAGTGATATTGGGTCTTGTATCGCATCAAAGCTAAACGCAATCTCTTCTCTTGGAACGCCTAGACCCTTTGCAATCATTTCTATTGTTGGTTCTTTCCCATGCTCCTTCGTTAATTTCTCCTTCATTTGCATTGCTTTATATGCTAAATCTCTTACTGAACGGCTAACTCTAATAGGGTTATTATCTCTTAAATATCTTCTAACTTCTCCAATAATCATAGGCACAGCATATGTTGAAAACTGTACATTAAGTGTTGTATCAAAATTATCTATTGCTTTAATAAGTCCTATACATCCGAACTTGAAAAAGATCATCTGAACTTTCCCCACGTCCTCCAAATCTTTGTATAACACTTAAAACTAATCTCAAATTTCCATTTATAAATTCCTCTCTTGCACTTTCGTCGCCCATCTTTATTCTTTTAAATAGTTCGTTTTTTTCTTCATTTGATAGTACAGGTAGCTTTGATGTGTTTACACCACATATCTCAACCTTTTTTATCAAAAAAAGTCCCTCCTTTTGGAAATAAATCTTTCATTTTTATTATTTCCAAAAAGAGGTTTTTTATGCAAATAGTAAATTTTATTATTTTAAATAAATAAGCGTAACTCCCTTGTTATATGGGATTACTTTTCTTTCTATTTTTTTATGCCTAAATTCCTTTCTAACCATATTAAGTATAATTTGTCCTTGTCTATATCCATGTATAACAACAATTTCTTTAATTTTATCTTCTGCTGTATCAATAGCCTTTTCCAAATAAAACCTTGCTTCATCTTCCTGCATATCATGTAAATCTAGCACAATTTTTTCATCATCTGGTATAAACATATCGTCTAACATGGATTTCTCCTTTCCCTCAAAATCAAAGAAAAGAGGTAACTTAAACTTTAAAGTTCCTCTAATTTTCTTTATATATATTTTAATTTATTCTAGAAATAAAATATTGAAAGCACAACTGCTAAAACTGCAAAAACAACTCCAAATGTAATTGTCCATTTTTTTAGTCTTCCTTCTTTAGTTCTACCTTTGTTTTGATTGTAAAAGTTATTTGTGCTTGAACCTGTTATTGTTCCTGAAGTACCAGAACTTTCCTTTGATTGGATTAATGTAAGAACTATTAATACGAATGTTACTATTACATATATCACTAACAATATATTCTTTATAATTTCCATGTTTTTAACAACCCTTTCCTACGTCACTATAAATGTAATCTATATTTTAACATAAACAAATAATAATTGCAATGTTTTTACATCATTTTTTCTAGTTTATGATATATTTTTTTACCCTTTTTTAGAATTGAATAACCTTCTTTAAAATCACTTTCAGATAATTTATAATTCACATCAGTTATTTTTTCATCATTTAAAGATATTCCTCCTTGCTCTACAAGCCTTCTTGCTTCTCCTTTTGAAGATGCAATATTTGTAAGGACTATTGCTTCTACCAAAGAAATATCTGTATTTTCTACTACTGTTTTTGGCATATTTTCTAGATTTGCTCCGCCTTCAAATAATGCTTTTGCTGTTTCTTCAGCTTTTATAGCTTCTTCTTCCCCATGAATTAATTTTGTAATCTCAAATGCTGCTACTTTTTTTGCTTCATTTATATTTTCATCCTTTAAACTTGAAAGTCTTTCTACTTCTTCATTTGGAAGAAATGTGAGCATATTTAAAACACGTCTCACTTCTGTATCACCAATGTTTCTCCAATATTGATAAAACTCATATGGAGATGTTCTTTCAGGATTTAACCATAAAGCACCTTTTTCAGTTTTACCCATTTTTTTACCTTCAGCTGTTGTAAGTAGTTTAAATGTAAGTCCATAAGAATCTTCTGCTCCAACTTTTCTAATTAATTCAACTCCGCCAATTATATTAGACCATTGATCATTTCCACCAATTTGTATTTTACAGTTATATTTATCATGTAAATATAAGAAATCATAACTTTGCATTAACATATAACCCATTTCAAAAAAAGTAAGACCTGTGTCTAATCTTGCTTTATAGCATTCTGCTGCAAGCATTTTATTTACTGAGAATAATGTACCAATATCTCTCATGAAATCTATGTAATTTAATTTAAGTAGCCAATCTGCATTATTTACTATAATTGCTGCATTTTCTCCTTCAAAAGAAACAAATCTCTCTACTTGTTTTTTTATGCAAGCAACATTATTATCTATTGTCTCTCTTGTCATCATTTTTCTCATATCTGTTTTACCAGATGGATCTCCTATACTTGCAGTTCCACCACCCATTAGTATAATTGGTCTATGTCCTGCTTTTTGAAGTTTTGCTGCAACCATAAGTGCAACAAAATGACCTATATGAAGGCTATCTGCCGTTGGGTCTATTCCTATATAAAAACTAACACTTTTTGTTTTTAGTAACTCTCTCATTTCTTCTGCATGTGTTAATTGTTCTACATATCCTCTGTCTTCTAATTCTTTTAATATGTCTGTCATTTTTCTTTCTCCCTTTTTCTCTCTAATATTATCAAATATTATATACTTTTTTTAGTAAAAAGTAAAGAAATTTCTAGAAGTTTTGCTCAAGCTCCAAAAAAAGACAGGGATTTCTCCCTGCCACCTATAAATTAATATATAATAAGAAAGTTTAGGTGGGGTGGTACTCCCACATCTCCTACATCTTTTGATGGGCTACGGCTACCAGTTCCGTCCTCAGAAACTTTCTTATTTTATTATATGCTACTATTATGATAACATACATTTTGCTAGTTTTCAAGCTAGAACTTATAAAAATAATCATGACTAAAGTATTTTTGTACTTTTTCTTTTGCCATAATATACATTGTTCTTGCAAAATGTATATTATGATTTGATACTCTAACTGCTACTAAAACATAATCATTATCAATTTTATATTCTTTGATAAATTCTATTGATTTTTTCTTTTCATTTCTTGCCAAGTATGTGGGATTACTTATAATGTTCTCTATTTCCTTTCCATATTTAGCAAAATCTTTTGGATGTTCTTCTCGCATGTGACTTAGATTTGCATCTCCAACAAATATTGGCTTTTCTTCTTCATAATCTAATTTTAATATTTTTATAATCTTTTTTGTTATCATGCCTATTTGTTTGTTCACGTTATATGCCTACCTTAAAATTTATTCCCCCAAAAAGATTATATATCTATTTCTTATTTTAATAGTTTTCAATCATTAAGTCAATAGAAATCGTTCTACGTTTTTCGACAATAATGGAAAATAATTTGTGCTAATATTTTATATCCCTATTATCACAACATATTTTAATTGATTTTAAATATATTTACATAATAATCAACATGTGGTATGATAGACATAATTTATATTTCTACTAGTAAATGGTTATGCTTTTTAGAGTGATACTATATTAAGTATATAACCAAATAATGACGAAAGGAGCTAGTATATGCCTCATGTAAAAAAAGAGATGATTTCTTACTTTTTGACTACAAAATGCAATCTGAGATGTATTTATTGCTATAACTGTCAGAAACGGAAATCATGTCCAATCCAGACATTAGATTTCGACTTTGCTAAGGCTGGAACTGATTATTTCTTTAGTAACTTCAAAAGTCGGCACATACGTTTTTATGGACCCGGTGAACCTACACAAGCATTTTCCCTTATGAAAGATATAAGAAACTATGCTTTTTCAAAAGCAGGAGAAGAACTTAGTGTAGAAATTCAAACTAATGGTGCATTTTCTCATGAAATTAGAGAATGGTTATCTAAAAATGTCAACATTATTTGGATTTCCTTTGATGGTCCACCAGACATCCAAAATCGCAACAGACCATTTCCCAATGACAAACCTTCTTCGCCGGTTATTGAAGAAAATGTTAAGTATTTAACAAGTCATCTTGAGTTGAGTGGAACAGTTGGAGTTAGAGTTACCATTACCAACGATAACATGCACCGTCAGATAGAAATGATAGATTATTTTGCATCTTTAGGAGTAAAGCATATTTGGTGTGATCCATTATTTCAAGAAGTTATGGATAAACCTGTATGTATGACACCTAAGAGGCAGGAAAATTTTCATTTTGATATGGATGGGTTTATTCGCACCTATGTGGAGGCATACAAATATGCCAAAAGCATAGGAATGTTCTGGGGCACAAATCTCATATACAATTTTGATGGGTGCTCACAGTACAATTGCCGTGCATGTATTCCTGTGCCACATCTTACGCCAGATGGATATGTTTCCGCATGTGATATGGTCACATTTGGTGGGAAGCCAAATCATATGGAGCCTTTAGTATATGGCAAATGGGATGCAGAAAATAAGTCCATTCAGTTTTATGATGACAAAATTAAAACTCTCCAATCGCGTACAGCATATAATATGCCTGCATGTAAGAATTGCGAAGTATCTAGCAAGTGTGCTGGACACTGTTTGGGAGAAACACTTAATGAAACTGGTAGTCTTTTTGGGTGCAATCCCAAAATCTGCTATGCAGTTAGAGAGCTTTACAAAGAACTCGGAGATATCGAGTATGAATATCTCCACCCTTAGTCATTAGAATCGCCACACTTCTTTTTGGAGTGTGGCGATTTGCTATATTTAGCTTACATATCCCTTTGCAATCATTGAGTATTCAAGCTCTGATGTCTTTTTGATTACCCCAGTAATCAAAGGTAAAAATATATAATTAGGGTGCTTTATCATATTTCTTAAATTTACTTTAAACCCTTTTGAAATTAAAGAATATTTTAAATTTTGTATTTCTTTTTGTAAAATTGGTATAAAGCTAATACTTATACTTACCATTATCCCGTATTTCTTTTGTATTTATTCTAAATATCCTAAGCGGAAATAACATCTTTTCTACTCCGAAGCCTTATTTTTCTAGGTGTCATTTTCTTTGAAAATATGTATGTTATTTGACACACCAAAATTAGCCTAATTCCAATATAAATACCATGCTCTAGACTACCAAATAAAACATTTAAAACTGCTGTAAATATTATAAATGGAAGTATCTTAAAAATAAATTTACATGTGTTTTTTAAGTTTATTTTTAAGATTGCCATTAGAAACATATTTATCAAAAATACAGCTAAAAGTAAAATTTTTGATTTTATAAAAAATATCAAACTTGTATATACCAAAAACAATATAAATTCCGTAGCAATTAACATTTCTTTCACCTTATCTTCTATTACTTATTATATCTTGTTTAATTCTATTTAAAGCACCTTTAACATACTTAGTTGCTTTTTCGTCATAAATGTATTTCCCATCTATTTTCCTAACAACATCCCTTATTTTTGTATTTTCAGGCAAATCTTCTTCAAATGCAATACGCTTACATTCTAAATTATCTTTATATTGAGCCACTTTGTATCTATGATACTCTTTATCATTTTCATATTTATTTGTTACAATAAATATCTCGCCTTTAGTTTTATCTTCTAATTCTTTTGCAAAATACTCTTGCAAAAAATCAAATTCTCTTCTATCAAGTTCAGCTTCTTCTGTATTTGTTAACTTAACATTTTTTGCATCTTGCTTTTCTTTGTTCTCTTTATTATATTTCTCTAAAGCCTCACTAAGCTCTTTTATAAATTTTTCTGCTGAATTGCTTTTTGCTAATTCCCCCATTTTAGAATTTAAGTCTAATTCCAAATTTATTTCTCCCTTCTACTCCTTTAATTTTGCTTTACCTGTACTATAATCAATATCAAAATTATCTTGAACATTATATATAAATTTATTAAATAAAATGCCTTCTTCTTCAACAGACTTTGCTTCTATTTCTACACCAGTTGCTAAGTTATTTGTGCCTTCATAAACTGGTGTTACTCTATATAAAACATGATAATCTTTATTCTCCTTATTTTTAGTTTTTATCCAGTCTGCGACGGCATTTTCATACTTTATCATAGCTTCATTCATCTGACATGTACCAGTAATTAAATTTTTTTTGTTATTATTTTCATTTCCAAGCTGCCAGGCAATTAAATGACATCTTTCATATAAATGCTCTTTATTATTTTCTCCATATAAATACTGCACCCAACCAGTTGGTTTATATGAAAGGCTTCCTCTTTTTGTATCCTTTGGTGGCATTGTATATTTACAAATATTTGCAAATGCCACTCCTGCTCTATTTAGCTCATCTAAATTAGAATAGTTTTCAAACTCTTCTCTTGTTATATCTTTATCTTCAAAATATGGTATATCGTTATTAATAGTTATAACGATTTCACCTGAGTATGGTGGGATATTATCTATATTAATACTTGTATTAGTCACACTTGTATCTATTGTTTCATTTTGTAGATTTTGCTCATTATTTTCCAAATCGTTTGGCTTAGCATTGTAAATTAATGCTGATACTATCAAAATGGTTATTACTACTACTAATCTTATTAACCTATTTTTTAACTTTTTACTACTTTTCATATTTATTATTTTATCCTTCCGTTTTCAAGCTCAATTACTCTATCAGCTAAAGATATTTCTTCTTCTACATTTGTTACATAAACTATCGTAAAACCATTTTCTTTAAGTTTTTTTATAATATTTCTTACATCCTTCTTTCCTTCAGGGTCTAGCATTGCTGTCGGCTCATCTAATACAATAACTTTAGGTGAAATCGCTAGTACTCCTGCTATTGTAACTCTTTGTTTTTGCCCAAGAGATAATTCATACGCTTCTTCATTTATATATTCTGCCATTCCGAACTTGTTCTAAAGCTTTTTTTATTCTTTCTTCCTTTTTATCAATTCCTAAATTATCAAGTGCAAATTCTATATCATCATATACATTATTAAATATAATCTGATTTTCAGGATTTTGAAAAACTATTCCGAATAGTTTTTCTAAGCTCTATAAATTTTGATTTATCTTTTGTATTTATCTCTGAGATAAAAATATCTCCTTTGCTTGGCATTGTAATTCCTGCAATAAGTCTTGCTAAGCTCGATTTTCCGGACCCGTTTCTCCCTATTATACAAATAGTTTCACCGATTATTTATTTCTAAATTTATATCTTCTAAAACAGTTTTACCGCCTTTATATTTATAACTTACGTTTTTTATTTCAACCATTTTTTAACATCTCCATACACGTAGAAGCTTCCGAACTATAAAAATCAATTTATCTTTGCATTTTGTCTTTATAGCTTCTACAGCTTCTTCCAAATCGCATTTATAGATATTTTTCTTTAGATATTTGCTAGCTTCAAAATATAAATCCTCTTTTGATACATATCTATTTTCGTCATTTCCGACTTGTAAAAATAAATATGTCTTTTTCATTTTCTTTTGTCAGAAGTTTTATTACTGTCTTATAATCTTTTGATTTTAGAATAGATACAATATAAACTTTTTCTTCGTTTGGATAATACATGTCTATAGAATTTTTTAAATTCTTAATTGCATCTTCATTATGCCCTCCGTCAAATATAATTTTGGGGTTTTCAGATAAAACTTCAAATCTTGCTTTATGTATAACATTTTTTAGTCCTTCACATAGTGCTTCTTCCTTTATATCATATCCTTTTGATTTTAAAATTTCTACAGTTTCTATTGCAAGCAAGGAATTTTTTACCTGACATTTTCCTTTTAGATTTATCCAAATATCTTTATAATTTTTATAGTCAAACTTTTGAAAATCTTTATCAAATGAATAATTCTTTACAGATTCTAAATCTGCCAAATGCAAAGTATTCTTCTTTTCTCTGCAAGTTTTAGCAATTATGCTTGTCACATCTTTTTGTGGATACATTACAGTATCCATATCTTCTTTGATAATACCTGCTTTTGCCTTTGTTATTTCTTCTATTGTATTTCCTAAAATAGCCATATGGTCAAACCCAATATCAGTTATAACCGATATCATCCCGGGTTGCAATATTTGTACAATCATATTCTCCGCCAAGTCCTGTCTCAAGAACTACAAAATCACAATTTTTTTCTGCAAAATATATAAGTGCAAGAGTTGTAACTACTTCGAACTCTTTAACTTTGACTTCATGTGTATTATTATATTTATCTACTTTAGGAGCAATTTTTTCTAAAATATCTGACATATCCTTGTCTGATATTTCCTGGTTATTTACAGATATTCTCTCATTATATTTTACAAGGTGTGGCGAAATATATTTACCGGACTGTAAAGCCAGCATTTATCAAAATATTGTTAATCATTTCACACACACTACCCTTGCCATTTGTTCCGGCAAATATGTATAAATTTTGTTTTTTTATCAGGGTTTCCAAATTCCTTCATGAAAAACTCCATAGCATATAAACTTGGATCTATTGTAACTGATACAAAAGTACTTAAATACTTTTCTATATCCATAACTCTCTCCTTAAATTAAGTATTTCTTTGTAATGGGTTTTAATCCTTGAATTAAGAAGAACATTGTAACTATTTGTATAGGTAGCATTATTAATTCTTTTATAGCTCTTGTTCCAAATAGCACAAAAAATGCTTTGTCGTACATTATTACTAGCCATATAGTATTTAAAATCATTTTTATAAATACTGTATCAATAACACTTGCAATTATTAGTCTAATTACAAGTTCCTTTTTAGTAAATTCTCCATCTTTTTTGTAAAGTATCAAACCAAAAACTAGGCCCATAAGAACATTACTTATTGTAAACCCTACAAAATATTCTCCAAATGGGAATAAGATTGCTCCGATAAAATCAGAAAGTCCAGCTATAACTGCTGTATATTTTGGTCCAAGCCAAACTGCTGATAGTATTATTGGTACGAAATTGAATGTAATTGTAAGTATTGGGGTTTTTACAGATAAAAATCTTGATAAAACTATTGATAATGTTAGCAAAAGTGCTGATAGTATAAGTTTTTTTGTTTTAGATATTGTTTGCATAAAAAAAGCTCCTTTCAAAAAATAGAGCCCATGACAGAAGATTATATAATTATTTTTTTATTTCTTCTAATTCATAGCGGAATGCAAAAATAAATAAGCAAGCTTTTTTAAAGCTTTTGCCTTAGCGTCAACTTCCCGTTCGCTTAAGTCTTAACTATTTATTTCTTACTCTATGGTAATATAATACAACATTTTGCAAAATTCGTCAAGATTTTTAACTATTAAATTAGCAAAAGTTTCATTAATAATTTCTTCTAACATATTAAAAAATGAAAGTAAACACTCTCTTTTTGTGTCTACTTTCATTTTACAACTTCAAGCTAATATTTAAATATATTTTTTTCCTTTTTATGGACTTACATTAAAATAATTTGCTAAAGTTGATATTGCTAATTCATCAACAGTTAGTAGCGAACTTCTATCTCCTGGATACTGGTAAAATTTAGGACCATCCCAATAGTCATACGCTTCTTCTGAAATACTTGAATACCTAACATACCATGTTTTACCTCTCCATTCCATCTTTTTAGTAGATCCGCTAGCATTATTGTAAAACTTCTCTGTATAATTTCCAGTATTGAAATTTTGAGTAATTTCTGTAAACTTCCAACTAGGGTATCCTGTGTCGCTAATTCCTAAGTATCTGTATTTGACGTTGTCATTAGTTGATGAATTTATATTAGCCCATTTCCATGAACTCCCCACGATAAAGTTATTAGAGCCTCTACCATATGCATTATACCATAAACCAATATTCGATGAAGATGATTTCCTCTCTCTATCTCCTATATAGTCTCCGTTAGCAGCATTTACTAAAAGGGTTTCATTGGGTTTGGTTGGTTCTGAATAGATCGTTGTTGTACTTTTATTACCTGCCATATCCATTAAGTGAACAGTAACTATCATCCTTACTGCTTCTAAATAGTACAAATCTGTAAATTCAGCTGTGTGCACATAAGACTTTGCGCCTTGGCTTGGTTTTATAGGATTATTTAGCGAAGATGGTTGGTCACCCTCTTTATCGACTTGAGTTATTATGTAACAGCCATATCTTCCTCCAACTGTAATATCAGAACCTGTACTAGTATTAAATATATATTCTCCATTAAGACCAGACCCAGCATCTTTAATAGTAAACTGTATAGCAGTCGAATGAGTATTTCTAGCATATCCACTCGGAAACTTTACTTCTGTTACATATGGTGGTGTATTATCAATTTTTGTAACTGCTTTCTTAGTCATTCCTATTGTTAGTTGTTCTTCTGAAGGGTTTATTGTAGTTATGTTGGTTCCCATACTTGCTGAAACTTCACAGTCTTCTCTCAATGTAAATGTTGCAGATGTTCCGACTAATTTCTATATTACGGTAGAACATCTGTCCGAGCATCTGACTATAAATCCTTGTCCACTTAAAGTAACCATTCAAATCTTGATAACCTTCAGGAGATGGTGTTTCACCGGTATATCGAGGATCGCTAAAATTTCCTGAACCGCACAATATATGTATCATGATCTGCAAATTTGCACCTTATATAATACTTGTCTGTATTTGTTTGTTCATATGGAAATGTCACTGTTACTGTTTTTTCTTGTTTCCATTCATTTTCGTCTGTTACTGTTATCGTTGGTCCTGCATATCTAGATTTAACTTCTAGTACATTGCTTTCTTTTGTGTTTCCTGCTTTATCTGTTACTATTACCTTTGAGTAATACATTGTGTTTGCATTTACATTGTATGTATGTTCTCTTGTTCCTGTGTTTACTGTATAACTTGTGTCTGTTATGAATCCTGTTGTAGTACTTGTTGTGCTTTTTTGGAATGTATACATATACACTCCTGACCCTATATCTGCTCCTTTTCCTCTTACTTCTATTTTATTCCATGAGTTTGATACTAGTTCTATTTCTGATGTCATTGGTTTTGTTCTGTCTAGTACTACTTTTAGTTCGTTACTTTTTCCTGATTCTCC
>CAOJZU010000026.1 GCA_948466265.1 uncultured Clostridium sp.
TATCATTACGAGTAAAGCGATTAGTGTTATTCCACTTTCGCTTCTTTTGTTTGGTCCCACTTTGTTCATTTTAGCTCTTTCCTCTCTTTCTTTGGTTTATTTATTGTATATTTTTAAAATTAGTATCTCTCTTTCCAAAGTGTGTGACCAATGTGGACACGTTTGCTTCGCAAACATGTCCACACTTGGCACACATGCCAAGTGCTTTTCCCATATCCCCTTATATTTGGAAACTTAGAATGCCAAAGTCAAACCAAACAAAACCAAACATTCTAGTTTCCAAATATAAAGAGATACTTAATTACTTTTGTAAGCATTTTCGATAAAAAAAATATCGTCAAACTGACATCTTAATGCCGTGCAGATATCTACTGCTGTTTTAGGGCTAGGATTTCTCTCGCCTTTTATTATCAACGAAATAGTAGTAGGATCTACGTTTGCTTCTTTTGCCAATTGCCTATAAGAATATCCTGCTTTAACAATCATCCCTACAAACGTATCTACATTTTTCACATATACGCTTTTATTTGACATTATTCTTCCTCCTTCGCTTACTTTTGTAAATATTATAACATATTAATTACAATTGTCAACACTTTTCTCTGTTTTAAAAAACATTTACATTTGTAATTGTTTGTAATATAATATATTTAATGGAGGATCAAATATGACAAATCAAGAACTTGGAATTTATTTAAAGACGTACCGAGAAGCTTTGAATTACAGCACTTATGATATTAATAAGCTTTCTAATATATCTCCTCGGGTATATTTCTCTTATAGAAAATGGCAAAAGGAAACCTAGTCCTATAATTTTAAAAAAATTATCTTCTTTATATAAACTTGATTATATAGATTTGCTTCAAAAAGCTGGTTTTATCGATTTTGCAGAAAGAGAAAAAATAGGAAAAATTAATATTAATATATGCCAAGAAATTAAAAATCAATATGGCGAAAACGCTATACAATTATTAAATAATTATAATAAATTAAATAATCTAGGTAAACAAAAAATAGAAGAATTTGCTGAAGACTGTACTTCTATAACAAAGTATACAGAAAAGTAATAAAACATAAATACACTCCAAACATTAAACAAAACTTAATTTGGAGTGTATTTTATTATTAAAGTAACTCATTCTCCCCTACATAGCACCTTCTTTTTTAAATACAGAAAGCACTGTTTTGAAAAGTATCTTTATGTCATACCATAAACTGCGATTATTATAATACTCTAAATCTAATTTTAATCTTTCTTTAAATGTATTTTGGTTTCTTCCTGAAACTTGCCAAAGTCCTGTTATACCAGGTTTACATTTTATTATATATCTATAATATTCTCCCATATCCTTCTTCTCACGATTAAGATATGGTCTTGGCCCAACTATACTCATTTCACCTTTTAATACATTTATAAATTGTGGAAACTCGTCTAAGCTTGTCTTTCTTAAAAATTTTCCTATCTTTGTAATTCTTTCGTCATTCTCTACTTTTCTGTAGTTTAAATACTTTTCTCTAAATTCTTTATCAGATTTAAGTTTTTTCATTAAAATTTTATCTGCATCCACTACCATTGTTCTGAATTTATATAATTTAAATAATTTCCCCTTTTCACCAATTCTCTTTTGAACAAAAAATATAGGACCTTTGTCTCCTTCAATTTTGTTCGCCACAAATACAATGACGCTAATTACGCCAAGTATTAATATGCCAACAATTGAAGCCAAAACATCAATAGTCCTTTTACATATTTTATATATATTTATACTATTATTCTCTTGTAATTTTATATTCATATTTATATTATTAATATTTTCCCCGTTTAACATATTCTCTCCTAAAATTTTTCCCTTTTCTTATGTGTCTTATACCCTTTAAGGCTTATGCCAAACTGTACATCCTTTTATTTATGCTAAATATATCATAAAGCGACAAAAAGTGCAAGACATTTATTTTAATTTGTCTTAGCACTCACTTTGCCTTTGATTTGGTTTTATTTGGTCTGACTTTGTATATTTATTAATAGTTTTGCCTAAATTTATATAATCATACATAAATGATTATATTTCCCAATTGAATTCTCCTGTAACTTCAACTTGTTTTTCTCCGACTTACAATAGTTCCAATTTCGTAAGCGTTTATTCCGCTCTTTTTTACATGTTCTATTACTCCACTTGCAGCATCTTTTTTACAAACTACTGTTAAGCCGACTCCCAAATTGAATGTACGAAGCATTTCTTTTTCGTCGATGTTTCCAGTTTTTTTGATTAATTTGAAAATGTCTAGTATTTGATATTTAGAAGCGTCTATTTTTGCATTTACATTCTGTGGAAGTATTCTATTTAAGTTTTCTTTTATTCCTCCACCTGTAATATGTGCAAGTCCTGTAATAATATCTTTATCAAATAAATCTTTTATAGCTGTATAATAGCATCTATGTGGCTCTAAAACCGCTTCTATAAATGTTTTATCTCCAACCTTTTTTTCTAGAACCTCTGGATATTCTTTCATAATCTTTCTAACAAGTGTATATCCATTGGTATGAATTCCACTTGATTCTAGAGATATAACTACATCGCCTTCACTAATTTTTGCACCATCTATTATTTTATCTTTGTCTACTATTCCGAACTATACTTGAGGTTAGTATGTAAGTTCCGATCAGCTAAGACTCCTGGTTGTTCTGATGTTTCCCCTCCTGTAAGTACACACCCTTGTGCCTTACATGCATCTGATATAGCATGTACTATTTTATTTATGGCTGTTTTTTCCATTTTGCCACAAATTATTGCATCTTGTACTGTTAGTGGTTTTGCTCCCATTACTATGCAATCATTTATTAAGTGGTTTATCATATCATATGATACATTCTCTAATTTATCATACTGTGCTGCAATTAATTGTTTAGAGCCTGGCTCTTCTGTTTTTAGTACTAAAACAGGGTTTTTATATTCTTCAAATTTTATATCATATAGTGAAGAAAATGCTCCTATTTTATTTAAAACTCTTTGGTTATTTGTCTCTAGTGCGTCTGCCATAGCCTTTTTAGTCTCATTTGCTAAATCTATATTTACATCGTATTTTAAACCTTTTTCCATGTCTTCCCTCCGAAAACTATTATATTATTACTATCATAATTTGTCAATGTATGTAGAAAAGTATATTTATTTGTTTAAAATCTTTATGTTCATGCCAAGTATACTTCTTGCTATATTTACAAATTCGTCTTCAGGTTTTGTTAAAAATATTTGCTGTGTGCTGTTTTTTACTTTGTTTTTACCTGCAGTAAAATTATCTTTTATATACTTTGCAACGTTCTCTCCTGTATTTATCAAATTAACATCATATCCTAATTCTTCTTTTATAATAGGGATGTATATAGGATAGTGTGTACATCCCAAAATAATATTTTGAACTCTTTTTTCCTTAAAAACTCGCATATACTCCTTTATTGCCATTTTTCCTTCTTTGCTTTTGGCTCTTCCTTCTTCTGCAACTGTCGCAAGCATCGGGCATGCTTTATTTATAACATCTATATTAGGTATTTCTTTTTTTATAGCTTTCTCCCAAGAACCACTTTTTATAGTTCCGACTAGTCGCAATAACACCGAACTTGATTTAACCTTACCTTTTTTATGTATGAAATTGTAGGCTCTATTATTCCGAATAATTGGTATATCAAATCTATTCTGCAATTCTTTTAATGCATAACTAGTTGCGGTTCCACATGCTATTACTATCATTTTGACATTTTTAGAAATCAAAAACTTAGTATTTTCTATCGCATATTTAATTATCTCTTCTTCTTTTTTAGAACCATAAGGAAAATTTAACGTATCTCCTAAATATATCAAGTCTTCATCAGGTAAAGCTTTTTTTATTTCTGATAAAACAGTAAGTCCACCGTACTCCTGAATCAAATATGCCAATTGGTCCATTTTTCATAAAGCTTTTTCATTCCTTTCTATTTTTTGTTTCTAAAATTTTCTTTTAAAAATATTTAATTTTCTATTGAATTTTTATAGCTAGTCTACTTAATAAACACTTCCACCTTTTTGTTATCTACTAATTTTGCAAGTTTTTCTCCATCTGATTTTTCTCCAACTAGTTCTCCATAATGTGTTGGAATTACTATTTTAGCATCAATTACATTTGCAAGCTCTGCCGCTTCATCTACAGTCATTGTATAAGTTCCACCGAACTGGGATAAATGCCACATCGCATTTTACATTTTGTATTTCCTTTATATTGTCTGTGTCTCCTGCAATATAATAACTTTCTCCATCCAATTTTATAATATACCCGAACCCAGTTATTTTCTTTTGGGTGAAATGCTTTATTCACATTATATGCATATGTAGTTTCAAATTCTATTTCGTCTATTTTATAATGATTATTTGGACAAACTATAACTACTCTTTTTTCATCTTTTACAATATCTATCGTCTCTTCTTTTGAAGATTCTACTGTTACAATTACGGTATCTTCTTTTATAACTTTCTCTATGTCTTCTTTTGAAAAATGGTCGTAATGTGAGTGTGTACAAAATATATAATCTGCGTCATTATAGTTTTTATTTATCCTAAATGGGTCTATGTAAATTATTTTACTCCCTGTTACTTTTATGCTACTATGGCATAATACTTCTACTTTATTCTTCATAATTTCTCCTTAATCTCATATACTTTAAATCTCCCACCGCATTTACCACATCTGTA
The DNA here is from genome assembly GCA_948466265.1 of uncultured Clostridium sp. The sequence continues at coordinate 4,719 of CAOJZU010000026.1, forward strand.
TTTTAGTGTGAAGTTTCTATTATATCTTTGTCTAAAAATTGTTTGCCCACATTTTTTGCATTCTATTTTATAATTATATTTTTTGTCTTCTTTATATTCTATGTTACTTTTCTTATAGTCTTCTTCTTTATTTCCGAACTCTTGATATGTTATACCCTAATTTTTCATTTATGTATCTTGCATATTTTTTAAATTCCGCTCCATGGTTATTGCAATATGGCATACAATGAATAAGTTCATGCATAATTGTATTTTTTATTATGTTTTTATCTAATTGCATTACCCATGGGCTTATTTCTATATGATGTTTATTACATCTTCCGTATTTTATAAGCTTATGTCTTCCGAATTTTTTCTACATACATCGTACTTTTATCTGGATCTTCTTGCTTGCAAGCTCCATATCTTTTGTTGTTTCTTTTAGAAATAGAAACATCTATATCTCCTATTTCTTTTGCATTTTTTATATTTATTCCTATTTTTTCTAGCTCTAAAGCGCATTCTAAGTATAAATCACTTAATTTTTCTTCCATTTGTAAATTTCTTCCTTTAATATTTCGCATTTTATTTTATCATACATTGCTTGAATTTTAAAGAACTTTACACAATATATATAATTTCATTACCAGGAAAGTATTTATTTAAGTTTTCAACAAAAAACTTCTTTCCTTCTTCCCTTATCTTCTCTTTATACCAGTATTTACCCCTTCCTCTCCCAGTCATTATTTCTTTATCATATAAATTTACTGCATTTGGGAATGCAGCTTCATTTATCTTTGTGTGAACATAGCTGTATGTCATAAATATAACTTCGAAAAATACATCTTTTTTTACTTCTTCTGATAATCTGCTATTTAGCTCTTGTATTAACTTTAAATAAATTTCTTCCCAATTTTCTACAAATATAACTGGTGCAATTAGAATGCCGAACTTTATATCCTGCATGTTTTACCTTATTTATAGCATCTATTCTCCCATATAATTTTGATGTTCCAAATTCTACATTGTTTATTATCTCTTCTGGGTTAACACTCATTCTAATTATAACTTTCCCCTTGTGGTCTAATCCTAAAATATCATCTACCATATCAAATTTCGTAGGAAATGTTAGTTTTCCGTTTATTTGTATTTTTAAAATTTTCTATTGTCCAAACTAAGTTATTAGTAATAGTATTTTCTAATATTAAATCACTATTACTGCCTATTTCAAATGTTAAATCACTATCCGCTTTTTCTGCTGTTTTAATGATTTTATCAAGCATTTTTTCTCTATTTACAAAAAGTCTGAGATACGCACATTTATTATAATTGCACACCAAATAACAGTACATGCAAAATGCAGTGCACCCGAGACGATGTATATGGAACAAGAAAATCCGAAATCTTGTGGTTTTCCACGAATTTATGCGTCTTTCTAGTTCCTATTATTAAATTTTGCTTCATATTCACGAATTCTTTATTTTCTTGTTCTTGCATTTCTTTTATAGAATTGTGATTTTCTATTATAACTTTTGGAACATCTTTATATTTTTCTAAAAGTTCCCTTCCAAGTGTATAATCTGTTATATTTTCTTCATAATAAATAGCTTTGGGTTTAAACATACTAAATCTCCTCGTATAATTTATCATTCCCCAAAGCTATATTATTATGATTTTTTTCTAAATTCCTTGCAAATTTTGTTTAAAACACATTCTTCACATTTCGGATTTCTTGAGATACATGTATTTCTTCCATGCCATATAAACAAATGATTTATATCTTTATAATCTTGTTTGTCGAATATTTTAAGTAAATCTTGTTCTATCTTTTCAGGGTCACTTTCTTTACTTAAACCGAATTTTATTTGCAATTCTTTTGCAGTGAGTATCAACTGCAATACCTACAGCTTCACCAAATGCTTCAAGCATAACTACATTTGCTGATTTTCTACCAACTCCAGGAAGCAAAATCAGCTCTTCTATAGTCTGTGGGACTTCTCCATTGTATTTTTCTATTATCATTTGGCTACATGCTTTGATATTTTTTGCCTTATTTTTATAAAACCCACAAGGATGAATTAATTCTTCTAATACTTCTATATCAATTTCTGCAAAATCTTTTGGTGTACTATATTTAGCAAATATGCTAGGTGTTGTCCTATTTACTCTTTCATCTGTACATTGTGCAGATAACATTACTGCAACTAACATTTGAAATGGAGTTTCAAAATCTAAACTACATTTTGCATCAGGATATCTTTTTTTTAAAATTTTCACTATTTCTTTACTTTGTTTTTTCATTTATTTTTTCCTTCTTTTATCAATTTATTAGTAACTCTTTTTATGGAAATTAATATAATAGTTATATAGGAGGTAAGATATTATGTTTAGGCTTCTCAAAAAAACTTTAGCTGTATGTATGATAGGTTTCGGCCTTGGAATGCTTTTTGTATTATTACTTCCTTTATGTGGTTGGCTATTTATCATAGGAGTTGTTATTACTATCTTAGGTTTAATTTGGCTTTCATGCTAAGAAAGGTGGTGTGATATTGTCATGACAATTGTTGTAAAAAAAGTTCCAAAGTTTTTAAGAGGAATTGTAAAATTTATTTTCGGCATAAAGGATTAAGCTACATAAAATATGTATATTGAAAAAGAGTAGATCTCTTTCTACTCTTTTTTCTTATACTCTATTAACTTTTCCAGAACGTAAGCATTTTGTACATACTTTTATTCTCTTTGCTTGACCATTCTCCATTACTTTAACACTTTGCAAATTTGGCTTCCATGTTCTTTTGCTTCTCTTACTAATATGAGAACGTGCAATGCTTAGCTTATTTCCGAGTTGATTGAGATTTATCACATATTGCGCATTTTGCCATTTTGTATCATTCCTTTCTAACGTTTTAAACTGACTATTTAATAATATACCACAAAATATATAAAAAATCAAGCTTTTTATTAAAATTTTTAAACTTCCCTTTCCAAATATGCATGTAATATTGTTTTATTTTTTCCTGTGTCCGTACATGTATATAAAGATATGAATTTCCCCTCAGGATATATATCATGTCCAAAGTCTACACTACTTTTGCTAGCAGCCTCTTCTATTGTATCACTCATTCTAAAATTCATTGGGTCGACTTCATAAGTAGAAAATGCTTTGTATTTATAACTTTTATTTTTTGTCAAAACAAGAATATCTATATTTGTTCCTGCTTTTCCTTTAAGTATCTCATCAAGCCTTCCAAACATTGAATCATTTTTCATATTATGACCATAAATAATTGTATGCCTATCATCAAATCCGTTATTTCTGTAGTCTAAAAATATACTTCCAGAAATATCATCTTCTTTATATATGTTTTTCTTTAGATAATAGTCATTATCTGTATATTGCATTATTGGATAGCTAATTCCTAAGGAGTCTATTTTAATCCACCCTTTTGTATCTGAATTTATTTCATTTAATTTATCAAAATCGATAGTTCCTCTTTCAGAAATTAATAGCTTAGCTTCTTCATCATTTTCATAATCTATTTCTCCATTTGGGTTTATATCATCTATATTAATTAAATTTTCTAATTCTCTCATTTTCTTATTACTTATTCTCGTTTGATAAAACCAATTTGCAATATCAAACAAAGCTACTAAAAGTAGCAAAACTAAAAAAATTCCTATGATAGTCTCTTTAGAAAATTTAAACTTCTTTATTTTTTTCACTTCCTATTCTTATATGTTAATTATATATTTTTAAACAGTAAGTGTCAATGGAAATTTATTTATGCCAATGTGCCAATGGGGACGTAGATGTTTGGCACACTTTTGAATTTTTATGCATATTCTTTACATACAAGCTAATAATATAAACTATAGAGGTGATTATCTTGACAAACATAAATTGTACTGCAGATTGCATTTATCAAAAAGAACGGCAAATGTACCTATGAAGGAACACTTGCCAAAACTTTAACAATTTCTTCAAACTGTGCTTACTTTTCTCCGAAGAAAGATTAATTATTTAAATATAATCTCTCCGGTTTTTTTCTAGCATAGTTTTTTTAACATTCATTTTAATTACTCCGATTTAAAATACTATCAGTTATATTATCTTCTATAACAGACTGCATTGCACGTCTTAAAGGCCTTGCCCCATAGTTTTTATCGGTATTTTGTTTTATTATATATTCTTTTACACTATCATCTATCTCGATTAAAATCCCTTGTGTCTCGAGCCTTGCTTTAAGATTATTAATCATCAAATCCAATATTTTATTTAAATCGTCGTCATCTAATTTATGGAATACTATTATCTCATCAATACGATTTATAAACTCAGGTCTAAATTCTTTTTTTAATTCATTCGTTATCTCTTTTTTAGTATTCTCATAACTTGCCTTTTTATCGTTTTCATCTCCATTTGAAAAACCTAATTTTTTACTATCTGTAATTAACTTTGCACCAACATTTGATGTCATAATTATAACTGTATTTTTAAAACTTACAACTCTACCTGTACTGTCTGTAAGTCTACTATCTTCTAATATTTGAAGCAACATATTCATAACATCTGGATGAGCTTTTTCAATTTCATCAAAAAGAACTATAGAATATGGTTTTTGTTTTACTTTTTTTGTTAGATATCCACCTTCTTCATATCCTACATAACCGTGGTGGTGAGCCAATTAATTTAGAAGTTGAATTTGGTTCCATATACTCTGACATATCTAATCTTATAACTCTATCTTCTGTGCCAAATAAGACTTCTGCTAGTGCCTTTGAAGTTTCTGTTTTACCAACACCAGTAGGTCCTAAAAATAAAAATGAGCCAATTGGACGATTTGGGTCTTTTACTCCGTGTTCTTCCTCTTCTTATGCATTTTGCTACAGCTTCTACTCCTTCATTTTGGCCTATTACCTTTTTATGAAGTTCTGCCTCTAAGTTCTTAAGTTTCTCATTCTCATCTTGGGTAATTTTTTTTACTGGAATGTTTGTCCATTTTGCAATAACTTCCGCAATATCATCTTCGGTTATAACTGTAACTTTCTTTGCATTTTCATCATTCCATTTTTCTTTCTCTTTTTCTAACTTTCTCTCTGCTCTTTCTTGTTTATCTCGGATTTCAGCAGCTTTCTCAAATTCTTGTGAGCGTACAAGTTCTTCTTTTTCATTTTTTATCTTCTGTATCTCTTCTTCTAGTACTTTTAATTTATCTGGTCTTGTATATTTAATCATTCTAGCATTTGAAGCTGCTTCGTCAATTACATCTATTGCCTTATCTGGCAAAAATCTATCTGAAATGTATTTAACAGAAAAATTTACTGCTGATGATATTGCTTCATCTGTAATTCTTACATTATGATGTGCTTCATACTTATCCCTTATACCTTGCAAAATTTCTATTGTGTCTTTTATGCTTGGTTCTTCTATTGTAACTGGACTAAATCTTCTTTCCAGAGCTGCATCTTTTTCGATATACTTTCTATATTCATCAATCGTAGTTGCACCAATTAAGCTAATTTCTCCGTCTTGCCAAAATAGGTTTCAAAATATTTGCCGCATCAATTGCACCTTCTGCAGAACCTGCTCCAACTATTGTATGTATTTCATCTATAAAAAGTATTACATCTTTTGACTTTTTTACTTCATTTAAAGTCTTTTTAATTCTATCTTCGAAATCTCCTCTATATTTAGCACCTGCTACCATACTAGATATATCAAGACTTACAACTCTTTTATTCCTTAACATTTGTGGAACTTCATCTGAACTAATTTTAATTGCAAGTCCCTCTGCAATAGCAGTTTTCCCAACTCCAGGCTCACCAATTAAACAAGGATTATTTTTTGTACGCCTTGTTAAAATTTGTATAACTCTTTCTATCTCTTCTTTTCTTCCTACAACTGGATCTAAAACTCCCTTTTTTGCATTTTGGCATAAATCTACTCCAAACTGATTCAAAGTAGGTGTGTCATTAAAGCTTGTCTCATTTTCATTTTTTATAACTTTATTTTTTGTTTTGCTTTCCTCAGAAGCATTTTCATTAATAACTTTTATAATATCTCCATAAATTTCCTTTAAATTAGCCCCCAGATCTAGAAGAATTCTAATTGCAACACTATCTCCTTCTTTCATAATCCCTGTCAAAATATGTTCTGTTCCAATATAAGTTGATCCAAACTTCTTTGCTTCAACTGATGCATTTTCTAGCACCCTTTTTGTTCTTGGAGTAAATCCTAAAATCTTCTTAGATTTAGAATTACCTTTTCCCATAATAACTTCTATTTGATTTTTTATATTTTCTGAATTTACATTTTGCCCTTCTAGTACCTTATTTGCAATACCTGTATTTTCTTTTGATAGCCCATAAAGAATATGCTCTGTGCCAATATAACTATGGCCAAATTTTACTGTTAACTCATTTGCATATTGTATTACATTTTTTGCACTCTCTGTAAATTTATATGTCATTTAAATCTTCCTTTCCTATCTCTAAAGGATAATTATATCAAAAATTATAGCAAAAACAAGCCCTTCGACAAAAGTTCTTATTTTCTCGTAATTTCTTCTAGCCTTTTTACATCTTCTTTTTGCCTTTCTAATGTAATCCAAGCAAAATATGACGATATAAATTCTCCATATTTAGTTGTATCTTCTTCCATAAAATAGCCTCCTTATTTTTGTGCCAAAAATCTACGTCCCCATTGGCACATTTTAAAAAAATCTAAGATTAGTTTTCCCAATCTTAGATTTTTTAATAATTATTTTTACTTAAGTTTCATTGACAAAAGTTTACTTATTCCACTTTCTTCCATAGTTATTCCATAAACTGTATCTCCCGCTTCCATTGTACCTTTTCTGTGAGTAATTACTAAGAACTGTGTATCCCCTGAAAACTTTTTAAGATAATCTGCAAATCTATAAACATTTACATCATCTAAAGCTGCTTCAATTTCGTCCAATACACAAAATGGAGAAGGATTTATTTTAAGCATTGCAAAAAGCAGAGCTATTGCAGTAAATGCTCTTTCTCCTCCGAGAAAGAAGTGTCATATTTTGAAGTTTCTTTCCTGGTGGCTGAACAAATATATCAATTCCACATTCTAATACATCGCTTTCATCTTCAAGTATAAGACTTGCTCTTCCGTCCTCCAAACAATTCCTTAAATACTTCCCCAAAATTTTTATTTATAGTATTAAACTGTTTTGTAAATTGCTCTTTCATTATACCTGTCATTTCTTGAATTACACCTCTAAGCTTAGCCATTGTGTTTTCTATATCCAATCTTTGCTCACACATAAAATCATAACGTTTAGAAACATCTTTATATTCTTCAATTGAATTAACATTTACATTTCCCAAATCTCTAATCTTATTTCTTAAAGCATTTACATTTTTTGTAGTTTCCTGAACATTTACAGGCTTTTTAAATTCTCCGCTATTATTTGGCGTAAGTTCATATTCATCCCAAAGTCTATTTGTAATTTCGTCTATATCTTCTTTTACTTTATCTTTTTTTACACCTATTTTTATAATTTCTTCTTTTAATCCATCAATAGTCTGCATTTTAGACGCCATTTCTTCTTCACATTTTTCCTGTGCTTTATTTTTTTCGTCTCTTGTAAGTTTTAATTTTACAACCTCTTCATCACTATTGGTCATCTTATTTTCTAAATCTTTTATAGCCTCTTCATATTCTAAAATCTTATTTTTTAGATTTTCATTATCTGTTTCAATATCTTTTATATTTATCTCTTTATTTATTATGCTACTTTTATTATTCTCAATATCTTGTCCGAAGTCTTTCTACCATTTCATCTATAGAGAGTTCACTTTCATTAAAAGAAGAAACTGATACTTTTAAGTTTGTTACATCAAAATTCAAATCATCAATATATTTTTGATTATCTGAGTTAAGTTTTGCAAATTCTTCTATTTCAGCTTTTAGCTTATCCATATCCTCAGAATTTTTATTTAGGTATTCGTTTATATCTACTTTTTTTCCTTCGTTTTCTTGTTTTTGTTTCTCAATCTCAGACATTTCTTCCTTTGCTTTATCAATTCTATCTCTTAACTTTTGTACATTCTCACGTGCTGAAATTAACTTTTGCTCATCTGCTGCATATGTTACATTTATTTCTTGAAGTTTTTGGTTTAAGGCTTCTAATTCTTTTTCATAACTTGCTTTATTTTCTTCAAAAGTTTTTTTACTTTCATTTATTCTTTGTATTTCTAAATTAATTTTTTTAAGTTCATCTTCTAAATCTTTAATCTGTCCTTTTCTACCTAAAATATTTACTGTTTTTTGAGTATATGAACCACCTGAAATGGCACCTGATGGATTTATTACATCACCTTTTAAAGTTACTATTTTAAAAGAATATCCATTTTGTTTCGCAAGAGCTATTGCTTCATCCATGCTTTCTACAATAACTGTTCTACCTAATAAATTTAATATAATCTGCTCATATTTCTTGTCTGTTTTTATAGCATCAGATGCAAGAATTACATCACCTTTGATACCACTTTTATTAAACCTATCTAGCTTTTTACCTTTAACTGCACTTATTGGCAAAAATGACGCTCTACCTAGATTATTTTCTCTTAAATATTCCACCAATTTTTTTGCGTCTTGTTCAGTCTTTGTAACTATGTTTTGTAGTAGCCCTCCAAGTGCAAGTTCTATTGCCACTTGATATTTACTATTAACTGAAATAAGTTCACTTAAAGTTCCGTTCACTACACTTTTTTAGGCTTTCTATTTTATCACATGCAAGCAAAAGAGATTTTATTGTTTTAGAATATCCCTCTTTTTCTCTTTCTGTTTCTATTAAAAATTTAAGCCTTGATTCCTTTATTCTATAATCTGACGTTATTTTATTTATATTTATATCATATTCTTTTAGTCTTTTTTCCTCTTCTTCTTTTTTATTTAAGATTTCTTCTATTTTTTGTGTAATTTCCTTTTTCTTTTCATCTACTTCACTGAAAGCATTTTCTATATCTTGTTTTGCAAGATTTATGTTATCTAACTCTGAAATTCCTAACTGTATATCATATTTTAAAGTTTTAATTCTTTTATCAATATTTTCATTTGTAACATCCAATGTACTTATCTCATTTAACTTTTCATATTTCTCATCTGTAAATTTTTCAATTTGTGCCTTTTTGCCTTCTATTTCTATTTCTTTTTCTGAAAGTTTTGAACTAAGTTTTTCAAGTGCCTCTTCTTTTTCTTTTAGTTCTTTTTCGAACTTTTCTTTGTTTGCAAAAAGTCTATCTTTCTTTTCTTGTTTTTGATTTTTTTCTTTTTCAAGTTCTTCATTTCTAATCTTTAATTCTTGGATTTCTTTTTTGTATCTTTCATAATTTTCATTATTATTTATTATTCTCTCTTTTGATACATTTATGTTAGAATTTAGCCTTTCCTTCTCTTGTATACTTTGTGCACCTGTACTTTGAAGGTCTTCAATTTCTGCTGTGATTTTATCTATTTCTATCTTCAAATTTTGTTTTATTTCATTTAAGCTTTCAAGTGCTTTTCCCTCATCTACATTTTGATTTATTAAAATTTGCTCGTCTTCTATAATTTTTTCTAGGTTTTCTTTGTAAGTCTGAATATTGTATATAAACAAACCCACCTCTATTTGTTTTAGCTCTTCTCGAAGATTTAAGAATTCCTTTGCTTTTTCTGCTTGTGTTTTTAAAGGAGATAAATTTTGTTCTATCTCTAGCAAAACATCATTTATTCTAAGAAGGTTTAATTTAGTTCTTTCAAGCTTTTTTTCTGCTTCAATTTTTCTCGATTTATATTTTACAATTCCTGCTGCTTCTTCAAAAATATTTCTTCTATCTTCTGATTTATTACTTAAAATCTCATCTATTCTACCTTGCCCAATTATTGAATATCCATCTTTACCAATTCCTGTATCCATGAACAATTCAACTACATCTTTTAATCTACATGGAGCTTTGTTTATATAATATCCTGACTCTCCACTCCTATATAACTTCCTTGTAACTGTTACTTCCGTAAATTCAACTGGTAGTTTTTCATCTTGGTTATCAAATACAAGAGAAACTTCTGCAAAACCTAAAGACTTTCTGTTTTGTGTACCAGAAAAAATAACATCCTCAGATTTTGCCCCACGAAGCGATTTCATACTTTGCTCTCCAAGCACCCATCGTATTGCATCTGATATGTTGCTTTTACCTGAACCATTTGGACCTATGACTGTTGTAATACCAGGTCTATATTCTAATACAGTTTTATCTGCAAATGACTTAAAGCCTTGCATTTCTAGCCTTTTTAGATACATCATTTCCTCCTGTGGTGTTTTCCACTTGCATTATTATATCACAATGCAAATTTTATCGCAATATGGAATTTTAGGGAGAAAATAAATGTGATATAACCTTTTGAACTAATTTCAAAATTGTTATATCACATCTACTCGTTTATGCTGAATTGATAGCTATAGCTTGGACAGTTTAGAACTGTTCCTTAGGTCTCAATTATTGGTCTATTTTAATTACGGTAAATCACTGTTAAAAAGGTTGTCATTATATGTTGAGGACCTCCAAACTTGTGCCTTTGTTCCCCCATACTGAACAAATACGTATCTGCACCTATAGTCATCGCCTGTATCATCGATCTGATGAAATACCCACATAGGTTGACCAGAATTATTATAAAGAGCTTGGTCATTTGCACCATCACACCTATAAGCGTCAGTATTTTTAATACAAAAATATGTAGGTCTTGTATTTCCATTTTCATGATTTTTCATAAGTTTTTCGTCTTTTGTAAATTCAAAATATTCATCTTTTATATGATATACATATCCTATTGCTAAAAACATATAACTGTCCTTTCTAAAATTAAAGCCCTCTATAACTTAATATAAAAGGCTAAACATTTTCAAAATAGATAATTTATTACTCGCACCACCATAAAGCGAGAAACATTTTCTTATTATATTTATAATACAATTTCTAAAAAGCAATTGTCAAGTTGTTTTGCACAATAGATATAGTATATTTTATGCAATTCTTATAAATTTTATGTATATCTTATCAAATGTTTATGTGTGATCTGGAAAATATTTAGGCAAGACTAAAGGAACATAAGGAGAAAATTTATGATAAGCAATTTAAAAAGCAAAAGAGTTTTAGTTTTGCACATAAAACTAGAACTCTTTTGTTTATTTTTTTATCTTTTACTAAACTCTTTTGTCTACTTTTTCAAAATTATTTGCGTCATTTCTTAACTCACTAATGAGAGAAGTATTCATTTAATATTTTTTCTGCAATAGGTGTAACATTAGAAACTGATCCAGTAACCCTAAATGATGGGTCTACCATCGCATATCCGTGTTTTAATATTGTAATCAATTGGCGATTGTAAATTAGTTTTAGAGATATATTTCTTCGAACCCTTTATATGACATACTTTAAAACTACAACCCTTATATGTAACATTGTACTTTGTGGTGTGTGAATCCTTATAGGTGACTTTCGTAGGATGATTTGCCCCAGATAATATAGATCCATATTTTTTGGAAAGAGTCACGTTGTATTGGTAAAAGCCTTCCAGCTTAGTATCGCTGTCTGCGACCCATCCATTAATTCTGTACTCAGACTTCTCCACACCCTCTCCAGAGGAATCAACTGCTGATGGTCCAGAATAATAGATTGCCTTTCCATTTCCTGCTATGCTCATCAAATAAGCTGTTGTACTATTATTAGTTGCTGCCAATTGTGAACCTTTTAAGTTATCTAGTGTTTGATTTTTCTCTACCCCTTCTGTCAGCATAGGTTCGTATGGTATTGTTTCGTAGCTACCTAATTTAACTCTCGATATATTTCCAACATTATCCTCCACATCAAAACTTATCACCATGTAAGTTGGATTAATATAGTAAACACTTTGACTTACCCAGCAAAATGGTTGCCATTTACTATTTGTTATCCCATTACCAGTCAAAGTCCATGATTGTCCATCTTTAATTTTCGTACCATTTTGATATATCTCAACACTCGCATTTGCAACATCTGCCTTTTGATTAATGAACTTTATTCCAGATTTATCATCTCGAACAGCAAATTCTATAGCTGTAGAGTGAGTATTGTGTACGTATCTCGTTGGAAAGTGTATGTCATTTATGTAAGGTGCTTCACTGTCTACTTTCGATACCGATTTTTTACTCATCTCTGTTGTTAGCAAATTATCATTTGGTTCAATCGTTGTAATGTTAGTTCCTATTGCAGCAGATATCTCACAATCGTATCTTATAGAAAAAGTTATCGTATTTCCCGACATTTGAGTACAGAAAAAGATGACTGGGAAAGAAAGCTCAGATTTTTTCCATACAAAATATCCGTCACTTAAGAATATATTTCTTTCTATTATAACTTCACCCGGATTAGGAACAGAGTTAAACGGGAACTCAATATGATCCACATTCGGTCTATCAAATCCAGTACCTCCATTCCATTTAGGATCATCAAAGTATTTCAATGATCCGAACAAATATGTATCATGATTTTCAAATTTACACCTTATATAATACTTGTCTGTATTTGTTTCTTCATATGGGAATGTTACTGTTACTTTTTTTTCTTGCTTCCATTCATTTTCGTCTGTTACTGTTATTGTTGGTCCTGCAATTTTTGTTTTAACAGTAAGCACGTTACTAATCTTTTCGTTTCCTGCTTGGTCTACTACTACTACTCTTAAATAATATGTTGTATTTACATTTAAATTATTGTATGTATGTTCTATTTTTGCTGTACTTACGTCATAAAGCGAATCTGTTTTAAAGCTGTTTTCATCATTTGTTGTGCTTTTCTCTAATTTATAGTATCGTACTCCTGACTCTGCATCTGCTCCTCTTGCTATTACATTTATCGCACTTGATGTTGTTTTTTTGTCTTCGTCTAAAACTAGTTCTGCTGTTGTTGGTAATCCTGTGTCTATCTTTGTTATTGTTTTACTTCCTACTGCACTATT
>CAOJZU010000027.1 GCA_948466265.1 uncultured Clostridium sp.
AGATTACTATTAGTATTATCATTACGAGCAAAGCGATTAGTGTTATTCCACTTTCACTTGTCTTGTTTAAATTCCTTTTATTCATTTGGTTTTACTTTTCCTTTCTTTAGTTTTTTTATTAATATCAGTCGTTTAAGGAGATTTACATTGTATATTATGTAGAAATGTACATGTAATAATTGCTATATTGTTTGAGCTAGCAAGGATAGATTTATAATAAATCTGCTTCTTGCTAACACAATATGTTATGTATTCCTAATTATTATTATACATACTATGTTATGTATTGTCAATTAAAGATCTTAAAATTTTTAATTTGTAATATTTTTGTAATATTGATAAAAAAGTGTCACAAAAAATCAGTTCTTTTTTAAGAACTGATTTCAATATCTTCTTTCTAATATCCTATTTTGTATAAATATTTTTATCCAAGCTTTCTTTCTATTAAATTAGCAAGCTCTTCTGCCCTTTTTGTAATATATTCTTTATCTTCTCCTTCTATCATGACTCTTACTAAATTTTCTGTTCCAGACGGTCTAATTAACACTCTTCCGTTTCCCTCAAATTCTTCTTCTAGTTTTTTTATTGCAGCCGAAATTTCTTCGTCTTCATTATATGTATATTTCTTTTCATTCAAAACTTTTGCATTAACTAGTGCCTGAGGATATATTTTTATACTTTCTTTTAGCTTTGATAAAGTAGTTTTGTTTTTTAATACAATTAAGCTAAGAAGTATTGATGTTAATATTCCATCTCCTGTTGGATTATAGTCTAGAAGTATAATATGTCCTGATTGTTCTCCTCCTAAGTTATACCCCATCTTCAGCATTCTTTCTAAAACGTATCTATCTCCTACTTTTGTTTGCTCTAAATTTAATGCATTTTCTTTTGTAAATTTATTTAATCCTAAGTTGCTCATAATAGTTGAAACTATTGTATCTTTTTTTAAACTTCCTTTTTCTTTTAGGTATTTTGAAAATATTGCAAGGATAATATCTCCATCTATGAGTTCTCCTCTTTCTGATACAGCAAGACACCTATCTCCATCTCCATCATAGCTTATTCCAAAGCTTAATTTGTTATCAGCAACATATTTAGATATTCTTTCCATATGTGTTGAGCCACAATTTCTGTTTATATTTATTCCATCTGGGTTATTCTCTATAATTTTATAGTTTATTCCGAAGCTCTTTAAATACTCTTTCTGCTATTTTATATGTTGCTCCATTTGCAGTATCTATTCCGAACTACTAAATCTGAGTTTAAATTTTCACTTATTTCTTCTTTAAAATTCTCTACAAAAAATTGTAAGTATTTATCTATAAGATTTTCTTGTATATAATCTTTTCCTATTTTGTCTCCACATGGTCTAACTTCATCTAAAATCCCTGATTCCATTATTTCTTCTATTTCTTCTTCTATGCTGTCATCTATTTTCATTCCATTACTTCCAAAGAATTTTATTCCATTGTATTCATATGAATTGTGAGATGCTGAAATTACGATACTTGCATCTGCATTTAGCTGTCTTGTAAGGAATGCTACTGCAGGAGTTGGTATTACTCCTAAATGAATTACATTTGCCCCATAGCTTAAAAGCCCAGCTGTAATACTGCTTTCTATCAAGTTTCCTGATAATCTTGTGTCTTTTCCAATTAGTATAAGCGGTGCACATTTAGAGTGTTTACTAAATACATAAGCACCAGCTTTTGCTACTTTGTACACAAGTTCTGGAGTAAGCTCACTATTTGCAATTCTTCTTATTCCGTCTGTTCCAAAATATTTTCTCATTGTTTTTCTCCTATTTGTTATATTTTATTCGTATGTTTTTGTTTTATTCCTTTCTGTAACAAATGAGGACAGATTTGGCATCAAACCTGTCCCCGTTTTGTTTTTAGATTATCCTACTATTCCATCACTTTCTCCGTCAAATGGAATAAATTTGTTTATTGTACTTTCTCCCATATCATCTACTTTAAATGTTTTAAATGATGTTGCTATTTTTTCATCTATCATTCCTTCAACTCTATCTTGTTCTACAGATTCTACTAATGCAAGTTCACTAACTAAAATTTGTTTAGCATTTACAAGCATTTTCTTTTCTCCAGTAGATAGACCTTTTTCTTTTTGTTTGTAGCTTAAGTTTCTAACAACATTTGCTACTTCATAGATATCTCCTGTTTTCATTTTGTCCATATTTTCTCTATATCTTTTGTTCCAATTTAAATCTGTTTGTGTCTCATCTTCACCTAAGATGTCAAATACTTTGTTTGCCTGAGTTTTATCTATTATACTTCTTATTCCAACTTTATCTGCTTGAGTAGTTGGTATCATTACTTTAACTTCACCTGGCATTTTAATTATATAATATGCCTGTTTTTGTCCTAAAATATCTTTTTCTTCAATTGCATCAATTGTTCCTGCACCATGCATTGGATATACTATGTAGTCACCAACATTGAACATAAACACACTTCCTCTCTAAAAATTACCAGATTTTTCCGACATATTTATTATACTATAAATTTTGGTAAAAGTCAAAGGTATTATGTAAAAAAATTTAAAGCTTTATCTACTATGTAAAAGATACTGCTAAATCTATTGGCACAATTTGTATATATGTGTTTCCATCGTTTACTTTTATTTCATTTCCATTTAAGTCTTGATATACAGTCTTTCCTGCTCTTGAAGTTTTTTTACATTTTATTTTTACTGCCTCACCATTACTTATATAGTATCCATCTAAGCTTCCTATATTTTCTATTGCTTGTCTTCCATATCCATTTTCTTCACTTGTTGTATAGTTTCTTGCAAATGTTATAATTATATTTTTTGTTGTTAATGCTTCTCCTGTAATAAAATCTTTTTGTAAGGTGTTTCCTACATATCTTTGATAAAGCTTTGTCTCTGCATCATATACAAATTTTACTTTTGATGTAGAGTATGGAACATTTACTGTAGTTGCAACCACTCCATTTTCTAGTTTCACTTCTTCTGTAGCATAATTTAATACATTTCTTTCTGTTGTTGTTGTTTTATAGCCTCTTGAAACTGCATATTTCCAAATTTCTTCTACATTTACCATTGCATTATGTGGTGCTGTTTTTTTATTTGTTCTCCAAAATACTTTTCCTGGATCGTCTATCCCATTTACGTTATTTATTCTTAAGCTTTGCACTTCTGATAGAGCTTTCGGGCTTCCCCCAAAATGTACAAATATGCTATCATTTTCTAATGCATAATCTATGAAGTATGGTCTTGCTGATCTTGTAGGTCCTATTGTTTCTACCTTTGGGTCTTTATATATTGCAAGGAATCTTGTAAGACCTCCTTCTACTGTTGCTTCATAAACTATCATTGCTTCATTTAAACTTGCTTGTGGAATTGCAGTCCCTACATTGTCTATAACTATAGCTAGTGTTCTTTTATTTCCTGCATATTTTGTTTGTGGAACTTTCTGTTTTTTTCCATCTATTACTACTGTAAGTATATCATCTTCGCTGTCTGCCCCGCTTCCTGTCTCTTTTGGTTCATTATTCATAAATAATTTTGTTCCAAGCAAAGCTCCTAGTGCAACTATTACTACAATTAATATAAAAATCAAAATTTTACCTTTCATTACTACTACCTTCCTATATCTAATTTTCCTAAAACCATTTCTTCTTTTTCTCTCATTTGTTTTTTCTCTTCATCTGTCATATGGTCATATCCCATTAGATGGTAAAATCCATGTACTAGCATATATGCAAATTCTCTAATATCACTATGATTATATTCTTTTGCTTGTTCTTTAACTTTTGGAATACATATAATTATATCTCCTAAAACTTCTTCATTTTCTTTTGTTTTATCTATTTCATCTTTTTCAAACATTGGAAATGACAAAACATCAGTTACTTTATCTATATTTCTATATTTAGAGTTTATTTCTTTTATATATTCTTCATTTGAAAGTATTACACTTATATAGATAGAACTATCATATAGTTCTTCTTCTTTAAAACATACTTTGTATACATTTTCTATTATTTCTTCATACTTTTTATCTTCTGCTATTCCCTCATAAAAAATTTCTGCTACTTTTCTCATGCTGTCACAGCTTTCTTCATATATTTTATTCCTATATTTGTTTTACACTTATTTTTAAGTATTTTTATACTTCCAAAACCTATAAGCTTGTCCTTATAAAATCTAATTATGTCTTTATTTTTATTTGAGTTTTCTAATTTCTTTAGTTCATCTTTAATGAATAATACTTCTTTTTGTACTTGTCCTTCTACTGTTTCTTTGTCTATTTTTTTATATTCTTCCCAGAATTTTTTGTATTCTTCTCTATTTTCAGGATTTTCCCAATAAATCTTAGTTGATAAAAGCTTTATATTGTATTCTTCAATTAAGTTTATTAGTAATTCATATGCTTTTTCTTTTTTGTTTTCTATTTTGCACTCTACAATTAATTCTCTTGTATCATTTAATAATTTTTCATAGCATTGCTCTGCAACAACTAATGGTAGACTATGTGTAAATAATTTTCTGCTTACACCAAGTAGATATATATTTTTTTCTATTATGTCTCTTGTGTCTAATTTCCCTGCTAAGAAGTCTTCTATCTTTTCTAAGTCTTCTTGTATGTCTGCGTAGTTTTCTTTTCCCTCTATTTGCATTCTAATTGGTAAGATGTTTGATATGTAATCTTCTAATGTTTCAAAAATGTCATTATAAATTTTTTCTTTTTCAAGAATTCCTTCTCCTACTTTATCTGCAAGTTGTACAGAATAATTTTTTAATATTCCTTTATATATTATATTCATTTTTGATACATAGAAATTGTTATACTTTGTAAGCTGTCTTGATTTGTTCTCATTCCTAAGAGTCATGTGATCTAAATCTAATAGATATTTCTGTTTTCTATATTTATACTCTAAATATTGTGTATCTTTAAGATGTATTACTGCATAATATCTTGAAAGAGCATCTTCTTCGAATGGAGTTGCTGTTTTATTTCTAACTTTTTGATATATTGAATCCATTACATATTTATCTATAGATTCTAAATATAGTATAAATGCATCTTCATATTTTTTTTGCATAAATTCTTCTTTTTCTTGGTCTTCGTTATTTTCTGAAGCCTCATAATTCTTAAGTACAGCATTTCTTTTTAACGTAATTAACATTCCATTAATTCCTATTTTTGTAGGTATTAATAGTTTACTAATTGTTGTTTGTATCTTTGAAAAAAATGCTTTATCTGTTTTTGCGACTCTAAGTCCTCTTTCTTCCATAGTTTACCTCCTAATTTTTTATATTTTTTCTTCAGTTCCAATACTCTCTAGCACTTCGTATATCACTTCTACTTCTATAAATACATTATTTTCATTTGTATTTATTTGTATATCTTTTATATTATCTTTATTTTCTATCTCTTCGGATAGTTCACTTTTAAGCTTTTCTATTAAAATTTCCTTTGCTTCTTCTTTTGTATATATCTTATTTTCTTCTTCTAATTCGTAATATGTAGAAATCCCTAAGGTTATTGGTAGATAAAAATCTGAAAATAGTTTTAATTTTTTATCTTCATTTATTGTATCATATTTTTGAAATTTTGGAAGCTTTTTATTCAAATTTATTTCAAAATTATTTATTTTTATACAATATTTTTTTTGCGTATTACCAGTTTGTCTTACGGATACCTGTTTTATATTCATCTTTTCTTTTTTGCTATACCAAACTTTTCCGTATAATTTCTCCGGCTTGCATGAACATATCTTGTTCCCGTGTATTTTCCTTCCATAAAGCCACCTATAAGCAAGCTTCCGAGGTGTTACTATATCTCCGAGGCTTAGCAACAATTGTTCCCGAATTTGCTGTTATCTTTGTTATTTGGGCTGTTTTATCTGATATTATATTACAATATTCGTTTTGGTTTATTATTTGTGGTTTTTCTGTTGTTTCGGAAATCTTGACTACTACGTTTGTTCCGCTTAAGATCTATATTCATCCATGCAATGTCATCTCTATCAAGTCTTATCTGATTTATTATTTCTTTTGCATTTACTTTAGATTTTGGCATTCCTATATTTAAACCGTGCATTTGACAGTTCTCCTATTATTTCTTCTTCTTTTATTCTTTCTATTCCTTCTATTTGTATGTTCCAAACGAACATTGATTGTGTATATATAAGGCATATAATTAGTACTAAAAATATTCCAAATATTTTTCTTTTCCTATATCTATTCATTATAAATGGTACTCCGCATTTAGCATTTATATTTATTCTACACTGTGTTTTTCTAGCTACCTCTTTTATTCTTTTGAAGTCTTTTATTCCTACATTTACTTCAGCATGCGTTGACCTTCTAATTTTTGTATTCCACAAAAATATATTTTTGCTAATAGCTACATTTATAAACCTTTCTATATAATATCCTTCGACTGATATATTTACATACCCTAAGATATATCTTATTAAAATTTTAAATATCAAAACCTCTATTCTTTCCTTTCTATTCGTTTGTTTCAAAGTCTATATTATCAATTTTTCCGAGTTACTAATATGTCATCTTTATTCATTTGTATTAGTTTTAAGCCTATTCCACTTATATTTACAACGCCTATATATGTATTTACTTTTATAAACACTTCATCATATTCTAATATATTTTTATAATTTTCTATTGCAAGTTCTTCAAAGCCAAGTATGGTTATTCTTGGTTTGTCTGTCATGACTTCTTCAGGCATTTCTAAGAATGCTGTTATTTTGCTCATCTTTGCTCCCATGTTTTTAAGTTCTCCTTTCAGCTATTTTTAAAGGTTTATTGTTATATATAATTATATTACCCCATTAAAAAAACAGAACTATGAGTTTGTTCTTAAGTAAATCTTAATTATTTTTTTCAATACTTCACCAAGATTTCACAGAATGGACAAATTTCATTGTTATATTATAATTACACTAAGTAAAAAGTAAATTAGTGAAAAACATCCCCTTTTATTTTTTATTATGAAGAAAATAGACAAGCTAAGCTTGTCTATTTTCTTAGAATATTGACAAATGCCATTTATTACTTAACCTTCTTTTTTATAAAATAAAAAAATGCGAAACATTTTTCATGATTTTTTAGAATTTTGTTTCACATTTTTTATTTATTATTCTCTATTAATACATCTACTTAATCTAATCTATCTATTTTTTCTTTTTCATCTTTTATATACTTTTGCATATTGAACGCTTTAAAATACATAACAAGCGCATATATTGTACTAAGAAGTGCTATACAGTAAATGTATATTGAAAAGTCATGTATTTTATTTTCTAATATATTGTTATTTAAATATCTAATAAGTAATGAACATGCAATTGCTATATAAAATAATACTGTTGCAAGTTTTCCATACCATCTACTTGATACAACAAGTTCTTTTCCATAAAGAAATGAAGCTCCGTGATATCATTGCAAATTCTTTTATAACTACTACTGCAAGTATCCAAAACGGAATTATTCCTTTTACTGCAAGTGTTACTAGAATTGCAATTTGTGTTGCCTTATCTGCAAATGGGTCCATAAGTTTACCAAAGTCAGTTATAAAATTAAATTTTCTTGCAATCCAACCATCTAATACATCAGTTATTCCAGAGATAAATAAAAATATTACTGCTATTATAAAACTTTCATTTGCAATTGCTACCACAATTGGTGCTATTAATATAAATCTAATTAAAGTTAAAATATTTGGTACATATTTAAGCATGTTTTTTCCTCCAACTTCTTTAAGCTTTTACATTAAAAGTTAATATATCTTTTTCTAATTTAATATTAACATTATCTCCATTTTTTATTTCTGATTTTAAGATTTTCTCAGACAACTCATCTTCTATGTATCTTTGTATTGCACGTCTTAAAGGTCTTGCACCATATTTTAAATCAGTTCCTTTTTCTAGTAAATATTCTTTAGCTTTTTTTGAAATTTCAATAGTTATATTTTTATCACTAAGTGCTTTTTTTGTATCTACAAGCATTAAGTCTATAATGCTTATTAGTTCATCTTTTGTTAGACTATCAAATACAATAATTTCGTCAATTCTATTTAAAAATTCAGGTCTGAAAGTATCTTTTAGGCTATCTAATATTTTATTTGAATCTACTGTTTGTTTTCCAAATCCAATAGAATTGTTATTTAAGTTAGAACCTGCATTTGATGTCATTATTATTATTGTATTTTCAAAGCTTACTGCATTTCCTTGCGAATCTGTAAGTTTACCATCATCTAATACTTGAAGCAAAATATTAAATACATCTGCATGTGCTTTTTCTATCTCATCCAAAAGTACTATTGAATATGGTTTTCTTTTAACCTTTTCTGTAAGTTGTCCTGCATCATCATATCCCACATATCCTGGAGGTGATCCAATTAATTTAGATGTAGAATGTGATTCCATATATTCAGACATATCTACTCTAATTACTCCTTCTCTATCTCCAAACATTTCAAATGCAAGTGCTTTAGCAAGTTCTGTTTTACCAACGCCTGTAGGTCCTACAAACAAAAATGATGGCGGCCTTTTGCTCGATTTTAATCCTGCCCTATTTCTTCTTATTGCTCTTGATACGCTATTTACTGCATTATTTTGACCTATAATTTTCTTATGAAGATTTTCTTCTAGTTTCAAAAGTTTTTCTGTTTCTTCTTCAGTGATTTTTGTTACTGGAATTTTTGTCCAATGTTCAATGACTTCTGCAATATCTTGAACAGTAACTTCTTTTAATTTTAAGCTTTTACTTATTTTCTCAATTTCTTCAATCAATTTACATTCACGTGTTTTTAAGTCTGCTGCCTTTTGATAATCCTCTGTAGAGTCAGCCTGTGCTGCTTCATTTTTTTCATCTTGAACTGATTTAAGCTCATTTTTTAATAATTCTAATTTATATAAATCTTTATTGTCAAGGTTTATTCTAGAACAAGCTTCATCTAATATGTCTATTGCTTTATCTGGTAAAAATCTATCATGTATATATTTTTCCGACATAATAACAGTTTTTCTTATAACCTCGTTTGAAATTTTAACTTTATGAAATTCCTCATAGTATTTTTTTATTCCTGAAATCATATCTGTTGCACTATCTATATTTGGCTCATCAACCATTACTGTCTGAAATCTTCTTTCTAGTGCAGGATCCTTTTCAATGTATTTTCTATACTCTTTAAGAGTTGTTGTTCCGTATTAATTGTATTTCACCATTTGCAAGTGCAGGCTTTAAAATATTTGCAGCATTCATTGCATTATCTCCATCTCCTGCACCTACTATACCATGTACTTCATCTATAACTAGAATAATACTTTTAAGCTGTTTGCATTCATCAATAATGCCTTTCATTCTAGATTCAAATTGCCCTCTAAATTGTGTTCCTGCAACAACTGATGTCATATCTAAAAGATATACTTCTTTATTTAAAAGTTTTGCTGGAACTTGTTTGTTAGCAATTGCAATTGCAAGTCCCTGTGCTACTGCTGTTTTTCCAACACCTGGCTCTCCTATTAAGCATGGATTGTTCTTTGTACGTCTATTTAATATTTGTATAATTCTTTTTATTTCAATATTTCTTCCTACTACTGCATCTAGCTCATTATTCATTGCTTTGTTCGTCAAATTTGTTCCAAAAGTGTCTAGATATTTTCTCTTTTTTTCTTTAGGTTTTTTATCAACTTTTATTTTTTTACTATTTCCTGCTGTTTTACTTTCTGCTTCACTTCCATTAAATATATTTCCAATTATTGCTCCTATCGGAACCATATTTTCAGATTGTTCTTCAAAGTCCATATCTGATAATTCCATGTTATTTGATATATTATTAAACATTGCTTCAAATTGTTCTGCAACATTATTTAAATCTATATTATTATCTCCAAGTACTGATTGAAGTGGATCTATCCCCTTTTCTCTAGCACAATTTAAACAATAGCCTGTTGCACTTCTAGCATTCTTTGACTCTGGATCATGTATAAAGATTACTGCTTGCTCCTTTTTACATACTGAACATAGCATAAAATATGTCCTCCTTATGTTTTAATTATATCTATTT
Source organism: uncultured Clostridium sp. (assembly GCA_948466265.1). The sequence continues at coordinate 10,082 of CAOJZU010000027.1, forward strand.
ATATTACACTAACTTAGGGTAAAAGTCAAGTTTTGCATTAAATTTTAAAGTATGTTATAATGTAAAAAAAATTGTAATTCAAGGAGAAATCAAATGAAAATAAAATTGGAAATGAATCCTAGAAATATTTGCTTTATAGTGATTATAGCAATTTGTGTGATAGCTCTTTTGTATGGAGTATATTACGAGGTTTTTGTAAAACCTTTTAAAGATGTTGAAGAAGAAACTCCTCCTCCTATAGCAAATGATGTTAAATTCGATGAATTGTTTGATAATAAGATTAATTTACAAGAATATGATAATACATCAAATTTTGCTTCTAAATTAGACAATACAAAAGCCATTGTCTATTCTGCTCATACTGTTAATGATATATACGAGGGTAAATATGAAATACATGCAAATATTCCTTTGATAAATATTAATAACGAAACTGCTATAAATATAGATAGAGAAATTCTTAATACTTTTTATGGGAAAATAACTAACATATTAAATAAAGCTGAAGAAGAAGTTTCTGAAAAGACGATTTATAATGTTTCTTATACAGCTTATCTAAATGAAAATATTTTATCTCTTCTTATAAAAGCAACTCTTAAAGAAGGCTCAAACAGTCAAAGAGTAATTATAAAGTCTTATACTTATAATATTTCTACAAATCAAAAAGTTCCTTTAAGTGAAATGCTTGAAATTAAGAACTTAAGCAAAAGCGATGTACAAAATGAAATTAATAAGACTATAGAAAATTCTATAGCCTACTCTGATAGCTTATCTTCTTTAGGATATGATTCATATAAGAGAAATATAAATAACGATATATACAAAGTAGAAAATTCTAATAATTATTTCTTAGGACCAAATTCAAGTATATATATTCTTTATGCATATGGAAATACTGCATTTACAACTGATAAAGATATTGTTTATATTAAATAAAACTAAAAAAACCACTGGACTTAACATCTAGTGGTTTTTTCAAGATTTTAGGAAATTGCATTTCGAAGAGTTCAATTTAGAAATTGTTAGTACGTTTCCTATGACTCAAAATCTTCCTTTATTCTACTTAGTTCTTCTGTTCCGTAAACATATATTCCATTTTTCAATATAATTTTATCTGTTTCTGGAAGATATTCAAAAGCAATATCTGTATTTTCTTTAACTGTTTTATTTCCTGCTTCATCTAATGAATATATTAAAACTCTTCCTTCTTCTTCTATTAATAAGTAATGTTCTCCGCAAAAACTATCTAATTCTTTTCCTAATATAATTTCTTCTTTTGTAAATTTCTCTATTTTCCAATTTGGATATCCTTTTTCTACTTCTTTTTCAGTTAGATTTACCATTTCTTCTGGAATCTCAGCACTATTTACTATTGTATGTCCGCAGTCTGTATAAGACCTTTTTAAAATCAACAAAGTATTAGGTGTAACTCTTATCTCATTTGCATCTGTTTCTATAAGTTTTTCTTCTTCTACAACATTTTCTTCTTCTTGACTTAAAAGTGTTGTTTCTTCTACATTTGGTTCTTGCTCCTTTTGTCCCATTTTTAATCCGCATATATGCGCTAGTGAAGAATAATACAATTATCAATAAAATAAAAATAGCTTTGCTTTTCATAATACTAAATTCATTCCTTCCTTTTTTAGTATTATTTACAAGCATAGCCATTTTTATACTAATTTTAATTAATAATTATTTGATTCAAGTTTTGGAAGTGCAAATATTTTACCACTTGGTGATATTGTTAATTTTTCTGTATGATTTTTAAAGAAATCTACGCTTCCCTTTAAGAAATATCTATGTTTTACCTCATTGCTTGGAACTCCTCCTCCTAATATTATTGGGTCATCCCAAGTAGTATCTACTGCATACCATTTTCCATCTAGCTTTATATAGTTCCACATATGATCTTCTGTTTTTCCGCTTGAATTTGTTGCAGTTCCTGTAGCTAGTATATTTTCTATTCCAAGTTCATCTAATATATTTTTATATGTTCTAGCATAGCTTTCACATACTCCTCTTTTTTCTATTAATGCTCCATATACAGATGCCTTGTTAACAACTGTTGCATCATATTCCATATAATCTATTAACCAATCATGTAATGATTTTACTTTCTCATAATTTGTTCCATTTAACACTGTTTTTACTTGATTTTTTGCAACTTCTACTTGACTTACTGCAATTTCTACCTGTGTATTTGAAGTAAACCCTTTTGTAAAATAATTGTCATTCTTTCCTGAATCTATATATAATTTATATTTTGTTCCAAATAGACTTGATGTTCTTTCTATATTTAACCACATTTTAGAAAAATCTAGATAGAATAAGTTGGGTACATCTAAGTTTATTGCATTTATCGCATCTTCATAATAATCATTTAAAGTCTCTTGTCCGTTTCCATTATTTAAAAGCTTACTGAAGTCATATTCTATATCTATTCTTGTGTTTCCATTCTTTAGTTTATCTATATTGTTAACAATTGTATCATATATAGCTTTTGCTTCTTCGCTTAAGCAGTTATAGTAATATCTATTGTTATATTTATATCCAGAATTCTCATTTTTGCTATAAATGTCAGAGCCACTTTCCACTCCACCAATTGTTTGTCTGTTTTCATTTGAAGTATCATTTATGCCTTTAATATCTTCATTTAGTTCATTTTCAACTAAGCTTCCCATTCTCTCACTATCTTCTACTGAATGATTGTAACTTCCTGTAACTTTAGCATAATATATTCCACCGAAGCCCAAGTATTATAACCATAATGAATATTATTAACACATTTGCAATTTTATCTCCCATGATATCTTCCTTTCTAAATTTTCAAACTATATCTATGATACCATATTTTGGGTTCTTTTTCAAGTGATTTTCAAAACTTTTTGTTATTTTAGCAAATATATTATGTAAAATCTATCGGCTGCAGTGCTTATATCATTTGTATAAATTGTTTTTTGTTTTGTTTTTATGTAAATTTATTTCTATATTGCTTGTCTTATATGATTTATTATTACTATACTCTTTTTTATATAAATTTCTATTACATCTATTCTAACTAATGCGTTTTCAATTTTATTTTTATATAAATAGTATTTTATTGCATTTAAAAGATGTTTTTGCTTATTCTTATTTACAGCTTCTTTTGCTTCTCCATATTTTTTATTTGTTCTTGTTTTTACTTCTACAAATACTAACTCTTTTCCATCTTTTGCAATTATATCTATTTCTCCTTGCATACAACTAAAATTGTTACATATTATTTCATATCCTAGCTCTTCTAAATACTTTGTTGACTTATTTTCTCCAAATTTTCCATATTCCTGTTTTTGGTTCATTCTATTCCTCTTTTCGTATTTTGTATTTATTTTTACTACTTGTTATAATTCCTTCTATTTCCATCATAAATAATTTTTGATAAAGTTCTTTAATTTCCATTCCTGTTTTTTGACTTATTTCATTTAAATTTAGCTCATCTTTTAATACTTTATATATTTCTCTATATTCTGGTTTTATTTTGCTTAAGTCTATTAAGTTTATTTCATTTAATCTTTCTAACTCTTCTATTGAAATCTGTTCTACTTCTTTTTTTGTGTATTTTTCTATTATATCTTTAGGACTTAAAGCTAAAGTTGCTCCTTTCTTTATTTGGAGATTTGTACCTATTCCTTTTTTGTTGTCTAACGAATTTGGTATGCAAAATATTTCTTTTCCTTGTTCTCTTGCAAATTTTGCTGTAATTCCTGTTCCGCTGTGTTCTCTTGCCTCTACAATCAGAACTCCAAGACTAAGTGCACTTACTATTCTGTTTCTTTGTCTAAAGTATTCAGATTGTGAAGGGGTATTTTTTGGATATTCGCTAATTATTGCTCCTCCTGTTTTTAGTATTTGTTCATATATTGGTTTGTTTTCAGGTGGAAATATAACATTGGGTCCATTTCCAAGAACTGCAATTGTTTTTCCTTTTACCTCTAGTGCTCCCATATGAGATGCACTATCAATTCCTTTTGCCATTCCGCTTATTACTGTAAGTCCTGCTTTTGCTATATTGGTTGCAAATAGTCTTGCATTCTTCATTCCTTCTTTTGTACAATTTCTTGAACCAACTATTGCAATCCCTTTACTATTTAATAGTTCTAGATTTCCTAACACATACAATTTTTTAGGAGGATTTTTAATTGTTTTAAGATTCTCAGGATAGGCTTTATCATTTATTTCTATTTCTTGTATTTCCATTTTTTTCACTTCTTCCTCATTACAGTTTAATAAAATCAATAACACTAGCTTTGGATACTGATTCTAATTTCCCCAATATTTACGATCCAAGCCACGGTAATTAATAGCTTCTGCTATAGATTTAAGTTCTATATTTTCTTTTCCATCTAAATCTGCTATTGTTCTTGCTATCTTTAATATTCTACTATATGCTCTTGCACTAAATCCTAATTTTTCAAATGCATCTTCTAATATTTTCTTTTCCTTAGTTCCTAATTTACAATATTTTTGAATAAGTGCAGGACTAAGTTCTGAGTTTGAATATATACCATATTTTTTATATCTTTCTCTAGCAATCTTTCTTGCTTTATTTATTCTTTTTCTTATTTCTTCTGACGATTCTCCCTTTTCTTCTCTATCTAGTTGTCTATAATCTACTGCTTCTACCTCTATATGAATATCTATTCTATCTAAAAGCGGACCACTTATCTTATTTATATATTTACTTATTCTTGTTTTTGAGCAAGTACAAGTTTTGTCTTTTGATCCATAATATCCACAAGGACATGGATTCATTGAAGCTATTAGCATAAAATTACATGGATATGTAAGATTTGCATTTACTCTACTTATACTAACTTTTCCGGTCTTCTAAAGGTCCTCTCATAAGTTCTAATGTGTGTTTACTAAATTCGGTTAGTTCATCTAAAAATAATACTCCATTATGTGCTAAGCTTATTTCTCCGTGGCTTTGGTATCCTTCCTCCGTCCGAACTAAAGATGCACCTGATATTGTATGATGTGGGGCTCTAAATGGTCTTTTTGTAATTATTGGCATTTCCTTTTCTATTAGTCCTGCGATACTATGAATTTTTGTTATTTCAAGTGCCTCTTCTAAGCTCAGGTCTGGAAGTATTGATGAAAGGCATTTTGCAATCATTGTCTTTCCGGCAGCCGTGGACTTCCGAATTAGTATTATATTGTGTCCTCCTGCTGCTGCAACTTCTAATGCTCTTTTTACATTTTCTTGACCTTTCACATCACTAAAATCTACTGAGTATTTTGTATTAATACTAAATATATTTTCAAAGTTTACTTTTTCAGTAATAATTTCTTTTTCGCAATTTAAATACTCTATTAGTTCTTTTAAGCTTTCTACTCCAATTACTTCAATATCTTGAACAATTGATGCTTCTTTTGCATTTTCTTTTGGAAGTATTATTTTTTCCATTCCTAAATTTTTTGCTTCTAGTGCTATTGGAAATGCTCCATTTATTTTATTTATTGTTCCATCAAGTGATAATTCTCCTATAATTACTGTTTTATTTAAGCTTATATTTTTTAAATCACCATTTGCTATTAAAATTCCTATTGCCATAGGAAGGTCATACATTGAGCCTTCTTTTTTTGTATCTGCTGGTGATAAATTTACTATAATTTTTCTACTTTCAAGCTTAAGTCCAGTATTCTTTATTGCTGCTTTTATTCTCTCTTTTGATTCTTGCACACTTGTATCAGGAAGTCCTACAATCGACCATGCTGGGAGTCCTCCGTGAAATATCTACTTCCACATCAAGAATATCTCCTTCCAGTCCATGAAGTGATATTGATTTTACTATTGATAACATTTTTTCTTTCCTTCTTTGGATTTTTATTTAGATTTTAATTTTTATTATTTTGCAAACAAGAATGCCTGCGTTTTAGAATTAAAGAAACTACTATTATATATATAGTAACTTTTCTACTACATAATAGTATGATAAATATTATTTGTCAAGAAAATTTCTTCGACCCAATTCGACAAATGTGAACTGAGCTCCATTTTTATGATAAAAAATAATAAAAATTGAGGAATATAGCATAATAAACTAGACACCATATTAAATAAATTAATGAAAGCGGAAAATTTATGATAAGCAATTTAAAAAGCAAAAGAGTTTTAGTTTTGCACATAAAACTAGAACTCTTTTGTTTATTTTTTTATCTTTTACTAAACTCTTTTGTCTACTTTTTCAAAATTATTTGCGTCATTTCTTAACTCACTAATGAGAGAAGTATTCATTTAATATTTTTTCTGCAATAGGTGTAACATTAGAAACTGATCCAGTAACCCTAAATGATGGGTCTACCATCGCATATCCGTGTTTTAATATTGTAATCAATTGGCGATTGTAAATTAGTTTTAGAGATATATTTCTTCGAACCCTTTATATGACATACTTTAAAACTACAACCCTTATATGTAACATTGTACTTTGTGGTGTGTGAATCCTTATAGGTGACTTTCGTAGGATGATTTGCCCCAGATAATATAGATCCATATTTTTTGGAAAGAGTCACGTTGTATTGGTAAAAGCCTTCCAGCTTAGTATCGCTGTCTGCGACCCATCCATTAATTCTGTACTCAGACTTCTCCACACCCTCTCCAGAGGAATCAACTGCTGATGGTCCAGAATAATAGATTGCCTTTCCATTTCCTGCTATGCTCATCAAATAAGCTGTTGTACTATTATTAGTTGCTGCCAATTGTGAACCTTTTAAGTTATCTAGTGTTTGATTTTTCTCTACCCCTTCTGTCAGCATAGGTTCGTATGGTATTGTCGGTTCTGACTCGATTATTTCCTTCCTCTCGTTTCCTACAACGTCTCTGAGCGTTATCCTTATCCTAAGCTTCGTTGCTGAAAGTTTATATAGTGTGTCAGACGAAACAACTTTGGTACTTTGCTTAACGCCTTCCTCACCAATGTCAAGCGTATACGGATTATACCAGTCATGTAAACTCGAGTCCTGCCAACTCAGATCAAATTCGACGATTTGCCCCACCCAATTTAAGCCGTCTTCTTGCAATCCTGATTTGTCATCATTTATAGTAAACTGAACAGCTGTAGAGTGGGTGTTTCTAGCGTATCCACTTGGGAATTTCACATCTGTTATGTATGGTGGTTCACTGTCAGCGAGAACATCCTTTGGTTCTGCAGTTGCCGATATAG
>CAOJZU010000028.1 GCA_948466265.1 uncultured Clostridium sp.
TTTCTATTTGATTAAAATTATTTACTTCTCCAACAATAGCAGATACTTTAGAAGTTCCAATATCTAAGCCTACAATTATATCACCTATTGCCAACCTTAACTCCTCCATTTTTTTACATATTTTTCTGTATTTAAGAATATAATATTTTAAGAAAAAAGTCAATAGAATTTGTAACATTTTTGTAATATTTTTGTAATCGTTTTGTTATATCCTAAAAAAAGAACTAACTACTTAGCTTTTAAAGTAGTTAGTTCTTTTTTAATATTTTATTAATACATTATTTGTCTATTTTAGGATTTTCAGTGTTTTCTTTTTTTGCCTTATCCCATTTTTCTATATAATGTCTTCTTATTATTGTCAAATTATTAAACATTCTGCTTACAAACACTACTATTGCAGCTAAATATATATCAACATTTAATTTGTTACCTAATAATGTAAGTAAAATTGAAAGTATTGCATTTACAAAAAAACCTGAAACAAATACTTTAAAATTAAAATTATTTTTTAATGTTGAAGTTATTCCACCAAGAACAGTATCAAGTGCTGCAACTATCGATATTGCTAAATAATCTGTATATATGTATGAAATTGTTGGTGCATTAAGCCCAAGTGCCACTCCCAATAAACATCCGAATTACTATAAATAATATTATCATAATTTCCCTCCTACTTTTTTTCGTAATCTAGTGTTATGTTTCCACTATATTTACTTATATTTACACTGCCAGTCTGTATATTAATAGAATAAAAGTTGTCATATGTATCTACATACCCACCCTTTATGCTAAGAGCACTTTGAAGTTTATTTGTATCCCCTATTGCTTTGATAGTAAATGGCGATGTTGTTCTTTCTCCATTTATATATATAAAATTCCATGCATCTGCTAAATCTGACATTGCAATTATTCTTTGGTCGTTTATTGAAATTGCTTCTGCTCCCGCATAAATTAATTCATTGATAAGTACAAGAAGATCCGAATATCCGTGCATCGTAGTCTTCTCTTTCTTCCATAGTTATAGTAATACCTTCTCCTGTTACATTTGTTTTTCCAAGTTTCATATTAGCATCTTCAATTTCTTTTTCTAAAAGGGCAATTGTTGTTTCCTCTGATTTTTCATTTTGCTTATATTCATCTATTTTCCCTTGAATTTCTTTTAGTTCTTCTTCAATTTCGCTATAATTTGTTTTATAATTTGCAAGTGTCTCTTTAAGTTCTGTTTCTCTCATAAATTCAATTCCTTCTGTGTCTGTTTCACTAACGGCTCTAAGTTGTATAAACATTACATATACTAAAATCAAACTCATAAGACCTATTGTTGTATACATTATAATTTTACTCTTATTCAATATATATCACTTCCTATTCTTAAGATAGTATTATTTGGCAATTTTTATATATTTAGGACTATTAACTCCTGTATACTTTTCAATTTTTAGATTATTTGATTCATCAAAAGTCGCATTAATTCCTTGGTCTTCCATTATTGATAAGTATCCTCCGTGGTCTTTTTATTCCTCGCAAGCTGTATATATTTCCTATCGCTTTAATTTCAAATGGTGAATTTACTTTTACTCCATTTATTGTAACTATTGCACCTTCACAATTAATTGCTGTTGTTCCAACTATTCTTTGTCCATTTACTGATATTGCTTCTGCTCCTGCATTTTTTAACTCGTTTATTATTTGCCTTAAATCCCCATCATGTACTAATGCTTCGTTCAAATCTATACCTAAATCTTTCGTATACAGCGCTTCATTATCTTTAAGAGTCAAAATAATTCCACTTCCTGTAATTTCTGTAATTCCTAAAAGTTTATTTGCTTCATTCAATTCATTTTGAAGTTCCCTTAATCTACCATTTTCTTTAGTAGATTCTTGTCTTGAATTTTCTAATTCTTTTTCCTTTTCTTCTAATTCCTTATATATTCTTTCGTAATTTTCCTTCCATACTAGCACTTGTTCTTTTAATTCACTTTGTGCGTAAGTACTTCCAACTATTTTCTTTGCTTCTTCTATAGTATTTAATTGGATAACTATTGTACTTGTTAAAATTGCACACATAAATCCAATTGCAATTCCTATTTTTGTCTTTTTATTCATTATTCTTAAGTCATCTCCTTTTTTATTATGTAGGAAATTACTATCTTTAATAGCATATTTCCAAAATAACAATGTTAAGTTACATTAGATTGTGCATATTTGTAGAGCAAAATTTTTCACTTGGCAATCCTATTTTTCATACTTTTATGCATTTGGTGCAAAATATACATCTTTTGCATTTAAATAGACTGTCCCCTTTTCTTCTTTATGTCCCTCTATAAACATCTTTATCCATGCCATCTTAGCACTTAGATCAGATATATCACCTAGCATTATTTTTTTGTCTTCTTCTGTAAATTCTAATATATAATTATCTTTATCCGAAATATCTATACTACTTAACTTTGCATTGATCATATTATTTTTAATGGCATTCATTATTTTTATTAGATCGTTAAATTTGTCAAATTCTTTTTGACTTATTCTGCCACCTATTTCTATTGAATCTAGTTCTTCAGAAATACCATTAATCTGAGGCATATCTACAGATGATAAACTTATATTTAGCACATATCCCCTTTTATCTAAGTAAAAATACCTTCCATTTGATTCTGCTATGTAACAAGCTTGTCTTTCTTCTACAACTATTTCTACTTTATTTGGATATACAGAATTTATTTGTACTGCTTCAACATAAGCTTGTTTTGTTATTTCTTCTATTGCTACTGATTTATTAATTTTAAATATATTTTCTCCAATTTCTATTCCTGACATTGCAATATATACACTGCTTGGTATTTCTTTTGCACCCACAACCGAAATATCCTTTATATTGAAAACTGGAGATACAAACAAAAAGAGTACTATGCAAGTAAAAACTCCAACTATTATCACTAATTTTAATAATATTTTAAGTATTTTCTTTATATTACTTTTTCTTTTTTTCTTTTTCTGCATCTTTCTTTTTTTTGTTTCTGGTTTAGATTTTTTCGTGACTTTTTGCTTTTTTTTATTAATATTTTTTGGAGGGTTGTCCTTTTGTTTTTTCGTATTATAGCCTATTATTATTTCATTATCTATATCATATTTAGTTTTTTTTGTTGTTTTCATAGGCATACTTACCTCCTTCCTTCTTCTGTTTGTAGGGAGAATATTTCTCCCTACTATATTTTCAAGTATCTATTAAACTTATTTTTGCACCTAGTGAATTTAATTTTTTATCTAAATCTTCATATCCTCTAAGTATATATTTTATATTACTAATCTTTGTCTTACCTTTTGCAAAGAGTCCTGCAAGTACCAAACTTGCTCCTCCTCTTAAATCTTCTGCTTCAACATTTGCTCCATAAAGCTTTCTTGTTCCTTTTATTATACAAATCTTCCCTTCTATTGTAATTTTTGCACCCATTTTTCTAAGCTCATTTACATATCTATATCTATTTTCAAATATGTTTTCTACTATCACTGACGTCCCTTTTGCTAAACACAGCATTCCTCCAAATACTGATTGCATATCTGTTGGAAATCCTGGATATGGCATTGTTTTTATTTCTATACTATTTAATTTCTTTGGTGCTTCTAACAAAATTGAATCTTTTTTTATATCTAAAATGCATCCACAAGCTTCTAATTTATGCAATACAGGTGTTAGATGCTCTGGTACTACTTTATTTAATGTAACTTTTCCACCACATCCAGCAACTGCACAAAGAAGAGTTCCTGCCTCTATTCTGTCTGGCATTATATTATAGCTAACATCTTTTAAACTTTTAACTCCTGTAATTGTTATAATATTGCTCCCTGCTCCTTCAATTTTTGCCCCCATTCTATTTAAGAAATTTTGAAGGTCAACAATTTCTGGTTCGGCTGCTGCATTTATTATTTTTGTCTTCCCTCTTCCGAAGTACTGAAACAAGCATAATATTTTCTGTTGCTCCAACACTTGGAAAATCAAGATGTATATTTGTTCCGATAATATCTTCTGTATGACAAGTTATAAATCCTGATTCTTCTTTAATATTAATTCCGAGTTCCTTGAAAGCTTTTAAATGCAAATCAATTGGTCTTGCTCCTATATCGCAACCTCCGTGGATATGAAAATTTGGCCTTTTTCATTCTACCAATAAGTGCTCCTACCATTATAACAGAAGACCTCATCTGCCTCATAAGCTCATCTGGAATCTCATTTGAAATTAAATCTTTAGAATTAATTATTATTTTACCATTATTTCGCTTTACTTTGCAACCTAATTTTTTAAGTATTTCAAACATCATTTGCGTATCATGTATGTTTGGTACATTATATAGTTTGGTAATCCCGCCGTTTAGAATGGATGCAGCAATTATTGGAAGTGATGCATTTTTTGACCCAGATGCATATGTTTCTCCTTCCAATCTTCTACCTCCATTTATTATGTAATTTAGCATTTTTTATCAATCCTTTCACCTTTTTGTTTTGCTATATATTATGTTTTCTTTACGTAAAAAGTGAAAGATAATTATTTTATGCACTAAAATAGGCTTATAATAACTTTAATCTAGTTATTATAAGCCTATAATTTTTTATTTTACATTTTATATTTTTTTCATTTTAATAAAGCATGCTACACCTAAAGTAAGTACTATTCCCCCTATAACTAATGCCGCACCTTCTTTTGCTCCTGCTTGAGGTAATTTACCTTTATATGTATTAGATGTATCTTTATTTGGAACTTTTGTTGAAGTATCTGTTTGTCCTTGATTAGAACTTGCCTCTTTTACCCTAATATTTTTAGATACAACTGCTATTTCTAATGGTGTTGTTACGTCTGAAATACTAATATCTTTAAGTGATACTGTCAAATCTTTTTTAGCATTTTCTTTTACTTTAAAAGTAATTTTAAGAATTGTTTCATCATTTTTTGCAAGCCCATTTTTATCTATTACAAGTTTTCCATTTGATTCATTGTAAGATAAATCTTTAACTGGAGTCATCCAATTATTTTGCCCTTCCATCTTTTTTAATTCTAAACTATCTTTGTCATAATCTAGAGTTCCTTGCAAAGCTATTATTCCACGTTCAGATTTTATCCCTGAGATATTTACATTTAATGTAAATTCTTCACCTTTTTCAAATTCTGATTTTGCAGATTCTATGCTAACATGACATTCTGGAGCTGCATATACAGTACTTGATAAACATACTAGTATCATTATTATAACTAAAGCTATACATGTTAATTTCTTCATGATTTCCTCCTTTGATTAATTATTAAAGTTTATTATTTATATATATTATAACAATTTTATATCCCTCATACAAGTACTTTTCATATTAAATTTATGTTACAAATATTTTAATTTTATATTACATTCTAGGTCTCTTTTACTCTTTCTTTATACTTTATAAAATCATTAATTATTAACTTTATGACTGCAACAATTGGTACAGCTAAAAACATTCCCATTATTCCAAAATACGCACCAATTAATGTTACTGAAAAAATTATAAGTATAGGACTTATTTCAAGTGAGTTTCCTATTATTTTTGGATTTATGATATTCGCATCAATTTGCTGTAAGATTATAACAACAATTGCCATCCAAATTGTTTGTGTTATTCCTCCGAGTAAATATTGTAATTATAATTGCTAAAGCAATTGCAATTATCGCTCCTAAATATGGTATTAAATTAAATAGTCCTATAATAAATCCAAGTAATATAGCATATTTTACCCCAAGTATAGACATAGCAATACTTGTTAAAACCCCAACAATTGCTGCATCTAATATTTGACTTGATATAAATCTAAAGAATATTTCATTTGATTCTCTAAAATATTTTCCAATTGTTTTATATGTGTTATTTGCAAATATTGCACTGCATAATCTTCTCGCAAATTTTATGATTTCTCCTCTTTCAGCAAGTATATACATTGATACTACTATAGTAACAAATATATTAAATATTGTAGTTCCAACACCTATTATTCCTTTTGCATATTCTGTTATTCTCTCTAAGCTTATAAATTCCTCTAAATTTATAGATGACATATTACCTATTATAGCTTCAAAATCAACCCCACTTAATATCGAATCCTCTTGAATATTTTTCAATGCTTCTATCATACTATTATAATAACCGAGGAATCGCAGACACAAGATCTACTAAGCTTTCATATACTGTCGGCACTATAAATTTTATAATAATAGTTATAAGAACAATTACAATTATATATACTGTAAATATTGCAAGCCACCTTGCTCTTTTTTTTACAAATTTAGGCCTTGCCTTTTCATAAATTTTTTCTATTTTCATGCAAGGTAAATAAAGCAAATATGCTGTAAGAATTGCCATAATAAATGGCATAAGTATTGAAATCAGATTACTTATCCAGTTTGTTATTTCCCCAAAATTATCTAGTAATTTATAAACTACTATAACAAAAAAAGCAAATACAAACCAAGATAACCATTTTTTTATATCCTTTTTCATCTTTTTACACCCTCCAAAACTATATATTTATATCTAGTTCTACTGGACAATGGTCACTGCCCATAATACTATCATGAATAATCGCATCTTTTATTTTACTTTTTAAAACTTCAGATACTATAAAATAATCAATTCTCCATCCTATATTTCTTGCTCTTGAATTTGCCATATATGACCACCAAGTATAACTATCCTCTTTATTTGGATACAAATATCTAAAAGTATCAACAAATCCAGAGCCTAAAAGGCTTGTCATTTTTTCTCTTTCTTCATCAGTAAATCCAGCATTTCTCCTATTCTGTTTCGGATTTTTAAGGTCTATTTCTTTATGTGCTACATTTAAATCACCACAAAGTATAACTTCTTTTTTCTTATTAAGGTTTACTAAATAACTTCTAAAGTCGTCTTCCCAATCCTGTCTATACCCTAATCTTTCAAGCTCTCTTTTTGAATTTGGAGTGTAACAATTAATTAGATAGAATCTTTCAAATTCTAAAGTAATTACCCTTCCCTCCTTATCATGTTCTTCTTTTCCTATACCAAATGATACAGTAATTGGATCTATTTTTGTAAATATTGCTGTACCTGAATATCCTTTTTTTTCTGCACTATTAAAAAAACTAAAATATCCATCTGCAAAGTCAATTTCTGCTTGTCCTTCTTGCATTTTAGTTTCTTGGATGCAAAATATATCTGCATCTATTTTTTTAAAAAATTCTTTAAAGCCTTTATTTAATACAGCCCTTAGTCCATTTACATTCCACGAAATTATTTTCATTATCTTTTCCCTTCTAAATAAAAATGAAGGCAGTTTTACGCTGCCCTCTTAAGTTAATCTACTCTATAGATATAACATTCTAAGTTTCTTCTACCAAATGTAACACATTCATTATAGGTATTCATGTATATGTCTATCTTATTATTTGAAATTGAACTACCTCTATCTTGCACTACAAACCATCCACCATTTGGACTAGATTTAAAATGTGGTATATACATTATTGTTCCCATTGGATAACCTTTTCCTGCAGCAATAGTATACCATGCTGTTGCTTTTTCTCCACTCGCTGTTCTACCATACCCAGGGGAATCCACACTTTTACCACATTCTGATGCTGTATATGCTGATGTATTCATTGTCTTGATAGTTGGCTGTATTCCTTTTACCTTACTTGCAAGTGTAGAATCACTTGGATCAGGTACTGTAATATGTACTCTTGAACCTTCAGTTGAACTTCTAGCTGTTACAGTTGTTACTTGAACTATTTTGTTTACAGCTTCTTTAATAGTTTCTTCACTGACTAAAGTTCTTCCTATTTCTATGTCATTTTGATATTTTATTTTATATGTTGACCTTTTTAATCCCTCTTGCCCTTCCTGAAGCACAGATGTTGCCATCCCTTCACTAGAACTAGAGCTATCTTTCATAATAGTCTCATATGGAATTTTCTCATCTATCGTAACCATTTTTTCAGTTATAGTATTGTAAGAACTTAGCAAGCTATCTAATCTTACATTTTCATCTTCCTCAGAAGCTTCAACTACTGAGTAAGCATCTTGTGTTCTTCCAGTAATTATTATTGTAGAAAAATTGTCTATTATTTCTGAATCCAAATTTGGAACCACATTTTCTTCTGGTAAAACTATTATACGATTTTCTTCTAGTATATCCGAAACTACGGATTTTGTCGTTAGAACGTCAATCTCACAGTTGTCCGCTAGAACAATCTTTACATTCTTCACTCCCGTACTTGTAGCAAGTACCCCTACACTTAATATAAATATCGCAAGCACTGTTATAACTGCAATTCTTTTTACGGACAGCGAAGCTTGTTCACTTTTTATCATAAGAATTTGTCCCTCCTTATTTTGCTACCCAAATTATACTATTAAATTTTATAATTGTCAAATTTTCCTATAACTTTTTATAACCCTTGTGTCTTAGGGAAGTTTGGGTTTTTGTTAAAAAGACTATAATTCCTTTAAGCTTTTCCTTTATTATTATATTCTTAAAACTAAAAAATAGAACATATTTTAGACTATTTTATCAAATCTATATGTCTTTTCTAGCTTTTCCTCCAAATATACTTTAGAAATAAGTTTTAGTTCTTCTATCCCTTCTTCTGGTATGCTAAAAGAAAAAAGTTTTTTCATATCTGACATAACTGCATATCTTACCCCATATAACGCACTATTTGATATATGTATAACGCTCTTATCCATCTTAGCACATGAAGTACATTTTATTCCATTATCTTTTATACTAAAATGAGAAATATTCTCTTTAGTTCTACATGAAGTACACTCCAAAACATTTGGAGTAAATCCGAATCTGAGATAACAGTCTCATTTTAAAAATTGATACAATCAAATCTTTATCCATATCAGTTTCAGATATCTGATATATTGTATTTAATATTAGTCTAAGTATATTATATGAGCTCTCATTCTCGTTTGTAATATCTTCTACTATTTTTGCGATATATGCTGCATATTGAAGCTTGTCCAGATCTATTCTTAGATTATAAAAAACTTCAATAGGTTCAGCTGAATTTATACTATATGTATCTCCATTTCCTTTATATAACACATATTCGCTAAAACTCAAAAACTGAGTAGACGCAAGAATTCCAGAATTCGGTCTTCTTGCTCCGTCTAGCAGAGCAAGAAATCTTACCGAAGATCTGGACTTAGCATTGTAAGCATCTTATCAAAATCTCCCATATTACTTTCTCTTAAAATAATAGCTTTCGTTTTTATTATTCCCATTTTTGTCCTCAATTAGATTTTCTTCTATATTCTTCATTTCTGAATATTCCAAAAAAATACTTATATCACCTGTTTTTTTAAATGCATTCCAAGCCATTTTACTAAGCATTAAAGCATCATCTCCATTTTTTCATAAGTTTTATTATTTTTTGTTTTACTTTAATTATTTTGCATTTTTTTAGGCCTTTTATACTACATTTCTAATCATAGGTTTTAAATTTTTTTACAATTATATCTTCATCTTGCCAATCTCTTCTTACTTTTACAAATGTTTTAAGATTTACTTTTTCTCCTAACATTTTTTCTATTTCGCATCTTGCATAAGTCCCAATCTGTTTTAACTTGCTTCCTTTTTTTCCAATTATTATGCCTTTATGTGAATCCCTTTCGCAATATATTGTAGCATCTATATTAAATATTTTTTTATTTTCCATTGTCTTACTTGTTTTTAACTTATCTACTTCTACATATATTCCATGTGGAACTTCATCATTAAGAAATCTTAGTGCTTTTTCTCTTATGACTTCTTCTACAATAGTTTTAATAGTTTGGTCTGTATATACTTCTTCATCATAATACTTTGGACCTTCATCAAGACATTTTTCTATTTCCTTTAAAATCTCTTCTTTTTTATCACCTTTCTTAGCTGAAATTGGAATTACAGCTTCAAATTCATACTCTTTGCTGTACATTTGTATTAATTTCAAAAGTTCTTCTTTTTTTACTAAATCAATTTTATTTATTAAAAGAATTGTTTTCTTGCCTGCCTCTTTTATTCTTTCTAATATAAGACTATCACCTTTCCCTATATCTTTACTTGTAGCTTCTATTATAAATAAAATCAAATCAACATCTTTTGTACTATTTAATGCTGTCTGTACCATTATTTGACTTAGCTTCGTTTTTGGTTTATGAATTCCTGGTGTATCTAAAAAAATAATTTGCGAATTTTCTCTATTTAATATTCCTTTTATCTGTGTTCGAGTTGTCTGAGGCTTATTTGCCATAATTGCAATTTTTTCACCAATTACCGAATTAAGAAAAGTTGATTTCCCAACATTCGTCCTACCTAAAATTAAGACAAATCCTGATTTAAAATTTTCCATAAGTATTTTCCTTTACTTTATTTTTGTTTTTACAAATTATATCATAGGAAAACACAAATGTCTATAAGTACAAGCTAAGAACGTATGTAAGGACGAACTTTAAGTTTTAAGTCCGTCCTTACATAATTAATACATAAATCCTGGTCCCATCATAGGTGGTCTTGGTCCGAGGTCCTGGCATTCCACCTGGCATAGGTGGTCTTGGCATTCCGCCTGGTCTTCTTCCTCCTAGTAATTCTCTAATTACAAGTATTCTTATTAAGTCTCTAAGTAAATAATTATTATTTGGTCTTCTAGCCTCTTTTGCTCTTGGATTTCTAACATCTCCATTTTTTACTTCTCTTACCTCTATATCATTTTCCCCTGGTTCTATAGCTTGGTATATTTCTTCTACCATCTCCTTTACTTCTATCTCATTAATCACACTTATACTTCTCTTAGAGCATGCCTTTTGAACCATAGGATATACTACTCCATATATCTCAGGATATAGTTTATTTACTTCTGGCAAATTTACCTCTTGTATTTTAGTTTCTGGGTAATAATCATTATTTATATTTTGCATATATGTATTATTTGGAACATTCAACCCTAAAACGCTTTGCATGTATTCTTCATAGTTATTATACATAAAATAAAAGCCCCCCTCACATATATAAATATATGAAGTAAGCTTTTATTTTGTGCTAGATATTATTAACTATATCTTTAAATTTTTTTCCTCTTTCATCAAAGTTTTTATATATATCAAAGCTTGCACTTGCTGGTGAAAATAATACAACATCTCCGGATTTCAGATGTCTTCTTTGCAATTTTAACAGCTTCATCTAAAGTCTCACACATAGTTATTGGAATTTGTTTATTCTGTTTTTCTGCTTCCTCTTTTACTGCAAGAAATATTTTTTCAGCTGTTTGCCCCATTAACACTAATGATTTTGCATTGTCTAAAATAGGCTTTGCAAGTGGCATATAATCTAAGTGTTTGTCATATCCTCCTGCAATTAGCACTATTTTTTCATCAAATGAATTTAATCCCGCAATTGTTCTACTAGGACTTGTTCCAATTGAATCATTATACCATTTAACTCCGATCATACTCTCTTACAAATTCTAATCTATGTTCTACTCCGTTTAAATGCTTTTATTCCTTTAATTTGAGTATCAATATCTACAATAGATTTTGTTGCTGCAATTGCTGCACATATATTCTCGCTATTATGCATTCCTCTTAAGTTTGTATCTTTTATATTTAAAATATGTCTTCTTACTCGTGTCTTACATTCTTTTATTACATCTCCATCTACTATTATTCCATCATCTAGTTTTGTTTTTCGACTAAAAAATATGACATTTCCATTTGCTTCTTTTTCACATTTTCTTGTTATATCATTATCATAATTTAAAACTATAATATCGCTACTTTTTTGACTTTTAAATATATTTTTCTTTGCATTTATATATTCTTCATATGATTTATGTACGTTTAAATGATTTGGTGATATATTTGTTATAACTGATATTTTAGGAGATATTTCCATATTCATTAATTGGAAACTGCTTAATTCTAATACTACAAAATCTTCTTCCTTTATTTCCGAAAGTTTCGTAAATAAAGGTGTTCCGATATTACCTCCTAAATAGCACTTGTATCCTGCTGTTTTTAAGATATTATATATAAGTGATGTAGTAGTAGTTTTTCCATCACTTCCAGTAACACCAATTATTGTCCCTTTACAAAGTTTCATTAGCATTTCTATTTCTGTTGTAACTATTGCTCCTCTTTTTTCTTCTTCTTCTAATTCTTTCATCCATGGCATACAACTAGGAGCCCTAAATATTATATCAAATCCATGTAAATTTTTTAACGAATCTTTTCCGAAAAAATACTCCATATCATATCTTGTAATTTCATCTATGGCTTCTTTAGGAATATCTACTGCTTCTCTATTATCAAACACCGTAACTTTTGCTTGTTTTTTATTCATATATTTTAGAAGAGGTATATTGCTCACTCCAAGACCAATAATTGCTACTTTTCTACCTATTAAATAATAATTAAACTCATCTAAATCTTTATACATAATCTCTCCTCACTCTTTTTATTATGTAGGAAATTACAAACCAAGTTAGTACACTTCCAGAATAACAAGGTTAAGTTAGTCATGTTAGCAAAGCAAATTATGAATAACTTATGTAGAGACTTACCTTGCTTCATACATATTTGTGAATTCACTTTTTTTACTATATGCAATTATATATTAAAATATCCATAAAGTAAAGGAGGAAAATTGTACATAGCTATATATGTAATAATCACTAGCTTGCCCGTTTAACATCGGCATCTTGGCATAAAAGGCCTCCTTTGAATTAAAATATTTTTGAACAAAAAAATAAATGTGATATAACCTTTTGAATTAAATTCAAAATAATTATACCACATTCTATCTTATTTCGATCTTGAAAATTGTCGCTTCGGTTAATTTATTTTCATGTGTAATTTAACCCTGTACCAATCTGCAATGTTAAGTCGAAGATCTTGCATACCCGTCACCATAGCAAGTTTGGCATACTCCTCCTCTAGTAGGACAAGTTCCCCATTCCAGATACCAGTAGTTATCTTTAACGTAGTTTCTGCAACTTTCACAGAAATAGTTTACGTGCTCAGCGTTGCAACCTTCTGTTTGGCATGACGTTTTCGACTTGTATACCGGTGTCGGTCCACTCATCGTTTTTTTACATTTACAACATGTTGTAGCTGCGCCCTGAGTATCGGTTCTCGTTGGCGTCCCAACCTCTGTTATATGTTTTCCCGAAATAAATCCAGTCCCTTTACACGTCGTACAGCCTATTAAACGTTCTGTAGATAATTTCATGATATTTCCCACCATGTCAGTGGCCTCAATCGTATAATACATCCCACACGCAATGTAAAACTGCATATCCATTTCTTCTGCCGAGAACTGTCCATTTTCTAGACCACTAACAGGAATGTAAGTATACTTCCAACTAGAAGGTGTTGACCACCTACACCAGTGCAGACTCACTTTGATACTATCAGTAAGCAGTCCTGACCCATCATCATCGACCGAAAAGGTTAACCTGGTCCTCGCATTGCCCGGTTCGATTGTCGTTGCATAAAGTGTGTAATTTATATATGGTGGTTCACTGTCAGCGAGAACATCCTTTGGTTCTGCAGTTGCCGA
>CAOJZU010000029.1 GCA_948466265.1 uncultured Clostridium sp.
TGTCTTAATTCCATTCCATATATTAGTTATAACAGTCTTTATTGCATTAAATACTGTTGTTATAATTCCTTTTATGATGTTTATAACTGTTTCAATTATTCCTTTAATTGCATTCCATACAACTGATACAATACCTTTTATTGCATCCCAAATTCCACCAAAGAAAGTCTTTATACCTTCCCAAGCTTTATTCCAATCTCCTGTAAAAATTCCTACAATAAAATCTATTAATCCTCTAAAAGTATCAATTATTCCTCCTATTGTGTCAGCTATTGCTCCAAAAACATTGCATATCGTATTCCATAAACTTTCAAATATTGGAACTAAAACTGGTATAATATTTTGAATAATCCAATCTACAACTGGTTTTAAAATATTTTCCCATAAAGCTGTCAATGCATCTGCTATACTTCCAATAAGTTCTCCAACTTTATCTACAAATGGTTTTAAATGTGTATTCCATAATTCGTTAAACTTATTTGCCATATTTTGTAGAAAAGGAACAACATAAGTGTTATATACATCTAAAAACTTTCCAAAAGTATCACTTAATCCTGTTTTTAGGCTTTCCATAAAAGGATGTATATGTTGATCATAAACTTCGTTCCATTTATCACCTACATAAGTCATTGCTTCTGCTAAAGTTCCTGTAAATGTTTGTATTGGTTTCATTACATTTTCAATAGTGGTTTTTATTTTTTCTGCATTATCTATAATTGGCTGAAACAATACACTTTTTACATCAAGTGCAAATTTACTACATAATTCTAATGCACTCATTAAGGGATTTGCAAACATTGCAATAATATCAGCACCTATTTGTTTTGCCACATCACTTTTAAATACATCAGAAATTTCTCCTAGTGCTTGCCAAAGGTTACCTGTCAAAGCCATATCAGCACTTGAAATATCAAACATTTTACAAATAAACCCTTTAATTCTGTCTACATTTTGTGACAAATATTTGTCTATACTTCCAACAAAACCTTCAATGATATTTGTACCAATTCTTGCAACAGCACCAACTGTTTGTCCTAATGAATATAACATAGTATCAGCCCATTGTTTTGCTGAATTTAACACATCAGGATCTGTCCAAATATCAATAAGTGTGTTTTTTATTCCATTTAAATGACTTATTATGCCATCAAAGTTTGTATTTCCAAAACTAATATCAAATCCTTCTTTGAATATGCTTGCTAATTCTTTTACTCTACCAATTAAACTATCAAATGCAGATGTATCTTCAGTAATTTTACTTGATACATCTAGCGAATCTTTTAATCCTGCACCTACATTACTGCTTCCAGCACCTCCACTTCCTGAAGAAGATGTATCTTTTGGAAGTACATTTAAATTATCAAATGCTGCCAAATTATTTGAAGCTTTTTTTGCATCTTTTCCTGCTTTTTTTGCACTATCTCCTACTCCTGATACTGCATCAGAAGCATTGTTCGCCGAAGTTGCTAAATCTCCCATCCCACTTGATACTGTTTCAACACTATCAGCTTTTAATCCAAATAATGCAAGTAGACCTGAAATTGCTGTAAATAATTTTGTAACTACATTTATTGCACTTGTAACAATTGGTATAAATAGTTTTGCAATTGGCTGTATTACATTTCCTATTGCTGTTTTCATAGTTGTAAATGCTTGTGATAATTGTGCTACTTTTCCTGAATAAGTATTTGCATAAATCGCAGCATCATTACTTTGAAATTTTGTTTCTTGTAAAATTCCATTTACTTCTGCTTGTATCTTTTCTTGCTGTGTAAGATTATTTGTTGTTTTTCCTATTGATTTTGCATAATCTTCCCACATTTTTGCTACATTCTTTGTAACACCTGCATTATCAACTAATATACTATTCTCATTTTTTAAACCTTCAGATGCAGTTTGTACTGCTTCGCCAAGGGTATATGTGCTCTGTCTACCAAATGTTGCACTATTTTTTAATGCTATCATTGTTTTTTTGATTTGATCTTCGTTATACCCTCTTGCTGCCAAATTTTTATATGCTGTTACAGCATTATTCAAAGGAACTAAACCATCTGATATATAATCATTAATAAATTGTTTTGCCTTATCAAAACTTTTTCCTTGGCCAGTTAATATTGAATTTAACCCTATCCAAGCATTAGAAGTTTCGGTTGCCACATTTAAGCATTCTTTTCCCCATTTAACTACTGCAGCAACAGAAAAAGCTGCGAGTGCAGCCTTACCAATTTTAGACAATGATGATGAGATTTTAGAAGAAGCAGTATTTGCTTGTGCATCAATATTTTTCAATTGTGAACTAAATTTACCACTATTTAATATTAAACTAAGATCAATTTCTCCTACATTTGTACTCATTATCTCACCTCACTTTGTGCCATAGTTTTAAACATATTTTTTATGCTTTCCATAGCTTGTTTATAATTTTCTTCACTTATTTGAGATGCTGATTTATTTAACCATTCATTTCGTATTTTAATTTCTTCAGGAGTAAACTTTTTTAATACTTCAGGATCTTTTTCTTTTCTAATTCTTATAATGTTTCCAAGTGGTGTATCTCCTTTTAGCCCTGAAATATCACTTATTAATTCTCCCCAGTCTAAATTATCGATTTCTTTTCTAACACTATAACCATATTGTGTTTTCAAACTTGAGGCCACTAAATCCCAATCTTCAAATAAGTCATATCCTGGATCGTATGTCGAAGTATTATTGAAATCGTTTCTCCATTTCCTCGTATTCTACTTCGTTTACAACTGCTGATAAAGCAATTATTACTGCTTTTAATCCAGGTATAGTAAGTTTCATTTCTTTTATTTCTTTTAATGCTTTTTCTCCAATTAGCATTTCAATCATTTGATACATAACTTCAATAGAAAAATCTTGATCTTTAATTTTTTCTTGTACTAATAAATAGTTGTCTGCACTAGTATCAACTTCGTAAACTTTATCTTCTGCCAACTTTATAGTGGCTTTTTCTTTTCCTAATTTTGAACTAATATCAATACTTGCCATTTTAAATTACCTCTTTTCTTTTTATAAATAAAAAAATAAAGCCCCAGTAGATAACTACCGAGGCTTGTTTTATGCTGCTGGTGTTACAGTTGGTTTTCCATCTGACATAACCTCAAATTCTAAAGGTGCGACATTTGTACTATCGCCAGTACCAGCGTTTGATACAGAAATAATACAATCGAAACTAACTGTTGTTCCGTCTGCAAATTCCCATTCAAATTTGGTTTCTACTGATTGTCCTGTTGAAAATAATTTGCTTGCAACATAATCATTTCCATCATCTCCAACATTTCTTTTACCTGAAATGCTAATAGAGAAACCTTTACCTGTTTGCATTCTTCTGATCCATCCTTCTGTTGTCATTGGTGTCCACTCTTCTACATTGTTATCCATTGACAAAGAAAATGTCTCACAATCTGCAATTGTTTTCATATCTTCAGTTGTAGATGTTCTGCCTTTTGTACCTATTTTAAATACATTATTAAATACTGGATATACTCCACTTGTTACAGTTGCCATGAGTTATTCCTCCTTTTCCTTTTTTTCATAATAAAAAATTGCCTGTATAACCCTTTCATAGATGTTTTTATCATCTGTTCCAACATCAACAGCTTCAGGTACAAGCAATCTTATATAATTTACTTTTATGTTGTTTATAACAAATTCTTTTGATTCTAAAAACTTGCTATAAATCTTGTTTGAAATTTCTTCAGTTTCTTTTGCATTTTTATTCCAATGAATTAAAATACTAACTGATTTTTCTAGGGTTTTGGTATTATCACTTCCACCTATTGCAACATTTGCTTCGTTGCTAGTTTTTAATTGATATATGCCAATAGACTTATCTTTCTTATTATCTAATTTTCCTATATAACAATTCTCTGAAGCAGTATAATTTAAAGATTTTATCCAATCTCTTATATCTGCTAGTCCTAACAGTTTACTCATTATAAACCTGCCTCCTTTTTATAAAATTGTGAAAATGCCTTCTTGCAAAAATCTTTTTCTTTTCCAGTAGTCCAAGGCTCGTACCAATTTCCTCTAGCGTTTGGATTCTCCTCTTTCGAGAAATTATATTCAGGATGAAAATACATTCTTCTTGAATAAGGTGTAGAAGTAATTAAACTTACTTTTCCTTGTTTGCTGTTTGAATAATCTTCATATGTATTGTCATTCTGCATATTTCCACTTTTAAATGGCATTACTTGTGCATTTTCCACTTCAGTATGCAAAGCACTAATAGTCTTTTCAAGTGAAGTTATGGTTGCACGATCTAATTGTTTTATTTTAGGAGCATTTAATTTTATTTTTGAAGTTACAGTTTTCATTACATTATCTCCAATTCTGTAAAATTAACAGTTCCATCAGGATTTCTTGCTTTAGTTCCTTGATATATTGATCTTGTTTCTCCAAATACAGTAACTTGGCCACCAGAAATAACTGCCAAATCAGGAGCAATATCTCCAACAAAGTATGCTTTTGCAGTTAATTGAATTATTACTTTTTCTGCAGTTAATACTCTTTTAGCTTTGTCCTGATAATTACACTTTAGATTAGTATCTAATGCAATTATTGGTTCGCCATCTTCTGTTATCCCTTCACCATATAAAACAATATGAATATCTGTTTTACAATTTTCTTTTCTTACTAGTTTTGGATATTTCATATCAACACCTCATATTTCTACAAGTTAACCCTGTTTGACTCAATAAACAATAGTAATCTTTAGGTATAGCAACACCATTTTGAACTTGAATATTCCAACTTGTTCCAAAGTTCATTGATACACCATTTATTGCATAACTGGATAATACAGACTTTATCAAGTCCTCATTTTCATATTCAAAATCAGCAAGTTTGCATACAACCTCTTTTATAATGTCTTGTTGGAATTTTGTTAGATTTTCAAAACCTCTTCCAACTATACGATTATAAGTTAAAGTATCAATATGCATACTTGCTTCTTTTAATTTTTCTTCAATTTTATCTTTAGGAATTACCGTTCCTTTATAGGTATCTTGATAATAAGTAATATCTACATAATTACTCATATCTTACCTCCAATTTAGGCAGTTCTTTCAATATAGAATTGAATAGCATCGTGTTTCTTGTTGTAGATGAATACATCTTCAAATGACTCTTCAAAGTATGTCCATTTTCCTTGTGATAAAGAACTTGGAGCACCTAATTGAGCAAAATCGTATGCTATTACTGGAATAACTGCAGATGTATGAATTAATATCATTTTTACATCTTTTGCACCTTCCTGTACTTTTTCATAATATGTAGCAATATCTGCTTTTGTTGGGTTTGTAACTGCAGTATATGTATTTCCTGATTTTGTATAATAAGTCTTTCCTGTTACTACATCTGTATCAGCAGTTTTTTCATATTCATCTACAGCAACTTCAAATCCATCATCAGTAAATTTGTAAGCAGATTTCATTGCAGATTTTGGAACACCAATTACTTCAACTTCTCCAATTCTGTCTAATGATCTAGCAACTGCTGTGTCTTGTGCTGACAAGTTTCTAGCAGCTTCTTTTGCTGTATCAATTAGAGTTTTTGTAGGAGTATCTGCATATAGTAATCTTCCTGCTGCAGGAACTCTTTTTTCATCCATTTTGTCCATCATAGCATCAAATTTTGTTAATACATTTGCTAATGTAAGAACATCATCTTCTGTTATAGTTTCGATTTCATTTTTTAGTTTATATAATGCTGTAATCATTTCAGCATCCATTTCAGGAAATTTTTGTTCCTCATTCATAACTTTAGTGATATTTTGTATTGTTGCAACGTGATTTGTTTCATCAATATCTCTTGGATGAATAAGTGTATCCCAAGTTCTGTGAGTTTTCAATTTCTTTGGTTCTTCATCATTATTGAAGTTTCTTCCAAAGCTTCCTATTGAATCTCTATCTCCGTTTTTTCTACCTTTTACTGATAAACTTGGTAGAATTACTGTATCATTTCTTAAAAATTTAACATCTGGTTTTGTTGCATTCCATAAAGCACCAAAGAATAATGTATATGGATATGCTTGTGCTAATGCTTGTGAATATTCTTTAGCATAATTTAATCCTGTTTTTTCAAATGGCATAATAAATCGCCTTCCTTTCTTTTTTTATTTTTAATTTTGTTTTTTAGGTCTTACACCTGTAAATCCGAAATCAAATACTCCATTATTAGAGTTCGTTCCGTTATTTGTATCTGCACCTACTGTTATTCCTACTATTCCTTGGACTTGTTTTTTTAATCCTGGTACATCATCTATAACTTTTTGTAGTGCAGTTTTTAAAGTATCTTCTAATACATTTCCATCTTTATCTGCACAATTGTTTAGATCTGCCATTTTTAATAGATATGGCATAGTCTTAATATCAACATTAAGTTCATCAACGAAATCGTACGCTTTCTTTTCTATTCTTAATCTTTGATTTTCTAATTGTGATTTTTGTAAAGATGCTTGTGCATCAGTAAGTTCCTTGTTTTGTGCATTGGCTTGGTTGGCCTTTTGAGTTTTGAAAGTATTTATTGCACTTTCTATTTCCTCTTGACTTAAGCCTTGCTTTTGAAAATAGCTTTTTAAAACACTATCTTCTGTTTTTGCATTTCTACCATCTATCATTTCTTGGATTTTGTTATAATCAATCGCATTAGAATTGTTATTTGGTTGATTTGCATTATTGTTTTGTTGCCCTGTAGTGCTTTGGGCATTTGGATTCACATTGTTATTTGCATTATTATTTGCGTTATTATCTCCATCCATAATCACTACCTCCTACTTTTTTAAGTCTTGAAATGACTATATTACACAAGCTTTTACCCTCTTCAGTGTTTGGAGCATTAAAAAAGAGCCTTACGGCTCTTAATAATCAGACTAATCAATATATCCTTTTGCTTTTATTTCTTCTGCTCTTTTTGCTGATATTTTGTATTGGTTGTCTTTTACTTTTGTTGTTGTAATATCTTCATTTACAACAATAAATTCTGTCTTTTCTGTGTATTTTTCTCCTGTATATTTATCATTAAAAGAAGTATTAGCAACTAATGTTTTTTTAGTTTCTTTTTTTACTTCCTTTACCTCTTCTGTTGTTTCTTCTGTAGTAACCTCTTCTGTTAATTTTTCTGCTTCTTTGACTTCTTCTTTCTTTTTAGCCATTTTAATTTACCTCCTAATATTATTTTTTAATTAATTTTCATAAAATACTTGTTTTCCATATTCAACTGCAACTTGATGTTCTATCTTACAACCTCTTGCTTTTTCCCAACCTTTCATAAAATATAACGCATCTACTTTTCCTATATATCTTATTGATTGAGATAAACAATAAATTGCAACATCTTCATCTGCTGGAGCATTTTCAAATACTGTGTCTACTACTTCGTGTCCTTCTTCTTGTAGTCTTTTTACTAATTCTGCTCTTTCTTCTCGTATTTGTTCATTTGTTTTTCCTTTCATAGGCTGACTAATCATTAATTTCATATATTCTCACCCCTTTCATATTAACGTACTATTATTTAGTGCTTACTTTTACTTTTACTTCTTCTCTATCATATTGTCTTTTTAAATTGTGTTTTTCGCAAAATTCTTTATTATACTGCTGCCATTTTAATCTTCTTTTATGATATTTTTCTATATTTTCTTCGTCTGTACTTCCTAATTCTAACCTTTTGTATTTCCTTATTTGCCTTTCATTATATCTTTGTTTTTGCTCTATAATATATTTTTGTTTCTTCATTTCTAATTGTTCTTTTGTTGGTGGAATTGGCTGTGTATTAATACCTGGAAAGTAAGTAACAATTGTATCTTTGCAGTTAGGATGAAATAATTTTGCTTTTATTGCTGTACTTAATAAAGGATAACCTGTTTCTTTACTTTCTGCTTCTGTTCCACCACTCCAAACATCATCAATAAATACTTTACCTTGAAACTTTATGCAATAAGGACATCCTCCACCACGATTTGGAACTAAAACTGTATGTACTCCCCATCCTACCCTTTTTGTTCCTTCACCTTGTAAATATGCCCTTTTATTTGCTGTTCTAATGGCCATTTCTGCATAGGATGCTATATTTACCATAGCACCATTTGAATATTCTATACTATTTATACCTTTTGAAAGAAAATCTTTTGTGGCCATATCAACTGCTTGTTTTATTGTTCCTGAACCTGTATTTGCATACACTTGAGCATCGTATATTATTTGTCTATACTGATCATTAGTATATCTTAATATTGAAAGTTCTGCTTTTTGAAAATTCTCTTTTGTTTCATTTATTAGTGCATTAAGTTTTCTGTCATTTATTTTAAAAAAGTTTGATTCTGCTTGTTCTGTTTTTTCATATATTCTAGTAAGCTGTTTTTTCTTTATTCTTTTATTTTTAGTGTTTTTATAAATATGCCATAACTTATTTATTTCCTTGTCATTACTCTTAAAGTTACCTTCTTTTATAGCTTCTAATATTACTCTTTCTTGATCTAGCTTTCCATTTTCAAAACTTTGTTTTATCAACGCTTCCACATCATTATTTATTGTAGAAAAGTCATTTTTGAATAGTTGTTTGTTACTTCTTTTAAAATGTTCTAATGATTTTAATTGTTCTGTTTGCCAAGCACTCCAATTCATATTGAGATCTTTTTCTTCGTTTAAGTGCCTTGTAAGATTTCTTTTCATTGATTTTATAAGAGTTTCTTCTATTCTTTGAAATGCTTTTGAAACATCATATTCATTATTCATTTACTTTCTCCTGGTCTTTCTTTTCTTCTTTTTGACCTTCTACTTTTTGTTCTGTTTTTTTTGGTTTTTGCTCTTTTGTTGTATCTTCTTCCATTTCTAAATCAAAGTTTACTGCTGGTTCTTCTATATCAACAATCCCTTGTTCTGCTTTTAATCTTGCGATTTCTTCTAATTTCCACTCTTCATCTTTAGAATCTCCATATAATTCTTCTACACAGGCTTCTATTGACATTATGCCCCCTTGTTTTCCCTTACTAACTGTTTCCACTTGTGCTTCAAATGAAGGGTTGCTATATTCTCCAAATTTTAAACTTACTTCTATATCTTCAGTTAAACCTTTGTTTTCCATTTGGTTTCTTGATTTTAAGACTGTATTGATAACTTTTGGAATAAACTCTGATAATGTATCAATTATTAAACCTCTAGTATATAAAGTAGTTTTTTCCTTTTCTCTTTGTGCTTCAGCATTATCTAATTTTTTTGTATCAATTCCAAGTGTAGATGGACTTATAACTCCCTGCAAGCATAAATCTAAAAATGTTATGTATGATTGTAAGTAGTTCTCTGTTGGTATTTCTGCTTGTTTTATTTCAATAGTATCTTGTCCATTTTCTGACATATTTCCTTCAGGAGAAATATACTTATTATCAAATGGATTACTATTTAATAAAAATTCTCCTGTTTCAGGATCTCTTGGAATCATACTCTCAGGAATATATTTTATTGCCCTTCCTGCTCTAACTGCTTCTAGCCATTGAGATATAATTTCATCTAAACTATCAAAAGAGTCATATTTTCCTTCAAAAATAGACTCTCCTCTTCCTTTATATTTTACTGATTCACTTAACATTACTGGTACTGCCCACATTATTGACTTATCAAAAGTTATATTTTTAAGTTTTGCTAATGCAGGTACTTTATTTAAACTTACTTCTTGTCCATCTTTTAATAACTTATAAGTTATATATCCGAAATCCATAATGTTCTTCTAATAAATATGTTGTATTTCCTTCCTCGTAAAAAGATTTAAATACTAGTTCTACTAATCTACCTCTTTTATAAATAAAATCGATTTTTGAACCATCTACCCATTCAAGAATTGCTTTATCAGATATATCAGCATCATAATTTATTTTTATTGCACCATCACCTATATGTAATAAATCTGCTAACAAAGCCTTTAACATTTTACTATCAAATTCATTTTCTTTGTTAACTTCTTTCCAATATTCATTTTCTACATCATCACCTGCATAATCTGTCATAACTGTATTTATAATAGTTTTTATTATTAGTTTTGGTAATCCTGAATGTGATTTTTTCATCCTAATATCTGCTGTTT
The DNA here is from genome assembly GCA_948466265.1 of uncultured Clostridium sp. The sequence continues at coordinate 10,099 of CAOJZU010000029.1, forward strand.
GTGCTGCACCCCAAAAAGTATCTTCAGCAAACATTAATTGGCCATAAAATTCAGATAATTCTCTACTATCGCCTCTATACCATATTTTATTTTTTATGCAATTAGCTTGAAAATCCATATTCTCATTGATTATAAATGTTTGACCTTGTGCTGGTCTAATATCTAACCACGATTTAATCATATTTTTCACTCTTTCTCCAAATTTCATTATTTTTTCACTCCTATTTTACTTACATATGGAATCCAACTATACTGACAACTATTAACCATATGATCGTTTCCATCTTCAGGTTCATTGTCTTTGTCCTCTTTCCAACTATACACATCTAGTTCGTCACAATAATTTGTGCAAGTATCAACTATAAAATAACAATTATCTTTGAACCATCCTAATTGTGTATTTATTCTGTCTATTATTAGCATTTTAGCCTTCCAAGCTGAATTAAACACATATATACATCCTGTTTGTCGTTTATATTTTGCAAATTCCTTTATTGTTGCTTGGTCTGCTGAATCTATAAACACATTTTTTGCTAGCCCCCACTCTTTTCTGTTTCTTTCTAGGAAGTCAACAAAGTTCTTTACTGTGTCACTTGGTGCAAGTGGCTGATCCAAGTTTGCGTTATTATAAACCTTTTCATCTAATAGGATGTATTTACCTTTGTTTGTTATTCCTGCAAATGACATTGCAATGGTATCAGGGCTTAATGAACTGTATGCTGTGTCTAATGCTGCAGTAAATATTATAAAATGCTCATCTGTTTGTCTTGTTGCTATTGGCTTTGTTGTTAATTGTACTTTTTCGTTTCCTGGTGCTCTTAAATATTGCTTTGCTTCTTCTTTAGTAATGCAATGTTTTCTTCTATCAAAATTAAGAAAAACAAGTCCTGTTGACTTGCCTCGTAATCCTTTTATTTTGTTTTTCCATAGTTTTGTACCTACTGGAACGGAATTTATAATACTTTGTTTTTTCTCTGGTGTTAAACTTTTATTGTGATCAAAAGAAAAATACCACCAAGTCCAATCATCCATTTGTTCTTCATTCAGCATATTTAACAATTCTAGTGGAGCATCATTTTCATATTTTTTAGTTGGCCTTGATTTATTAACATATTGTTTATAGCATTCTTTATTTGGATCGTCAGGGTTCATTGTACATACTCTATAATCACAACGCATAAAGATTTCTCTTACAAAGTCCATATCTGCAATATTAAACTCATCTATAAGAATACATCCATATTGACCACCAAGTACCTTTTTCCATCTTGTTTTGTTATCATATCCAACAATGTATATTACTTTTACACCATTTGGAGTATGATATAAAATATGTGGTAATGAATGTACACCTTTACCATTTGCGTTATATTCTATACAGCCACCTTGACTATATTCTCCAAATATTTCAATTAAGCCTTTATCTTTATTTATTATATTTTTTTCAATTGTTCCAAGGTCTAACCCTGCAATTATATGTAACTTTTTAGGACTTTGAGCAACTTTAAACATAAATTTAGGAACAGCAACTGTTGTTTTACCAGCAAATGTTGTTCCTTCCAAAAACTCTGTACTACACTCGTGTTTGAAAAAATCAATATATTTTTCAGATAGTGGAAATTCCTCATTTTGTTCCATCGTCACCACCACCTAATTGTCTGCTTATGCTTTCCAATATAGAGTTATTACTTACCAAATTTACATTTAGTGTTCTGTCATCTTCAGTAATGTTTAACTTGGCCAGACTTTCTAATACTTTTCTTTTTGCCTCTTGTACTCTTGTAAGTCCATCTTCTATTCTTTGTATCATATTTAAAGTTGGTTCTGCATCTGTTACAGTTTCTGTTTCTGATTTACTTTTTTTACTTCTAATAAAATTTATCGTCATGTCTTTACCTCGTTGTTTTAATTCTTCTATTCTTTTAAGCATTCTGCCTTCTCTTATTTTTAATACTTGTAATTCAAATAATAATTCTTCTTTTTCATTAAGTTCTTTATTATTAAATATTTCTTTTTCTTCTTCAGAGAAGCAACCAGCAAATATGTTTTCATATTCTCCAGTAACAACAGCATTTTTATTTCCTTCAGGTGCATAACCACCTTTGTTTCCTATTGAACTTGTATTTCCTTTTTGTATTTCACTT
>CAOJZU010000030.1 GCA_948466265.1 uncultured Clostridium sp.
TGGCAAAAGCAACCTAATAAACTAAATATTCAAGGGGAAATAGAAAATGCTATAGAAAAAATAACAGGCAAATTTTCTGAATTAAATGCATCACGGAAGAACAGATGCAGGTGTACATAGTCTTCGGACAAGTTGCGAATTTTAAGACAGAAAGTACATTAGAGTTAGAAAGATTGCAAAAAGCTCTAAATGCAAACCTTAAAAAATCAATAGTTATAAAGAAAATAGAAGAAGTTCCAGAAGATTTTCATGCAAGATATAACTGTAAAGAAAAAACATATAGATATGTGATAAATAATAATGAAGAAGGAAGCAGTATTTTAAGAGCATTAGAATATCATTTTCCTCAAAAACTAGACGTAGGTAAAATGAAAGAAGCTGTAAAATATTTTGAAGGGACACATGATTTTAAAGGATTTAAGGCAAGTGGGACAAGCAGTAAAAGTAGTGTAAGAACAATACATAAAGGAAAAGTAGAAAAACAAGGAGACAGGGTAATTATAGAGCTAACAGGAAATCGGTTTTTTATATAATATGGTCAGAATAATTGCTGGAACTCTTGTGGATGTAGGAATACGGAAAAATAAATCTAAGAGATATACCAGAAATAATTGAATCAAAAGACAGACAAAAAGCAGGGAAAACTCTTCCTGCACATGGACTGTATTTGGTAGAAGTGAAATATTAGAAAAAATGTAGGACACAGCTTGCAGTGTCGTTAAATTGGGCAGGATAAAAGATGTAATATGGGGGATTTCTTTAGAGAAAGCTCTCATTAATAAAATTTATTGAGCTTTTTTCACTTAATTACATCAAATATATTGATAAATTAAAGAAATTAAGTTAAAATAAAAACATAGAAGGGATAAGGATTAAATATGAGAATTTACTTAATAAGACATAGTGAATCTGTAGATGATATAGAAAATTGTTATGGGGGAATTGCAGATTTTGATTTAACTGAAAATGGAAAAGAAAAGGTAGAAGAATGTAAAACAGAAATAGATAAGCTTGGAATACAAAAAATGTATACAAGCCCATATAAAAGAGCTTATGAAACATCACAAATACTTAATAAAAATATAAAAGCAGAATTAGAAGTTATAGAAGATATAAGAGAATTAAATTCATATGGTATCTTATCCGGAGTAAATAAAGAGCTAGCTAAGAATATATTTTCTTATATATTCCAAAAGGAAGAATACAAAAATACTGGATATTATTATGGAAAGACATTTTTAGGAGGAGAGGATATTAAAGAATTTGATAGTAGAGTAAAAAAGGCAATTAATTCTATAATAAAAGAAAGTGAAGGATTAGACACAATTGCAATAGTAACACATAGTAATGTACATAAAAGTATATTTAAAAATATATTAAATATAAATAAAGAAATAGAAAAAATTGACGATGTAGCAATTACAACATTAGATTATGATAATGGTAAATTTAATCTAATTGAAACTAAAGGAATAAAATTTAAAGATACCATTCAAATTTCATAGTAACAAAAGACTTAAATTTCTCATAATATGTATAAAACCATTAGAAAAGGAGAGATACATATTATGGGAAATTTATTATTATTACTATTTGCACTTCCGATAGCGACAATAATTATTGCAAGCATATTAGAAACAGTCTTAAAAAATCCAATTGCAGTTGCAGCTTTAGCTTTTGCAATATACCTAATTGTAGCATTTGCAGTATTTGACGCAAGCTTCCTAATTTATGTAATATTATATACAATACTTGCTTTTGTAGCTGCTGTTATAACAAGAGCAATAATTAATTTGATAAATAATAATGATGATGAAGATGGAAACGGGGGAGGATGTGGCTGTGGATGCGGAAATAATAATGCCGTGGTAATCAATAATACAGACGATACTGGCTGTGGATGCAATAGAGGATATAGATGTTATAACAGATATTATAGATAAGTTATATATCAAAATTAAAAATTGCAAAATTGCTAACTAATAAATATGTATAAAACCCTGCAAATAGCCCTTGTAACACTTTACCTATGATATACGGTTTTATTGAAATATCAGATGTTGAAGTTATACTCAAAACCTGAAGCATAATAGAAATTCCACCAAAGCCAAGTAAAAATGCAGATACAATTATATTTAAAGAAATAGCTTTAAATGGAATATGAGCAATAACTGATACTCCATTTGTAAGCTCTATAATTCCAGCAAAAAGTCCACTTGCAAAAGAAGCAGGAATATTTAAAGTATTTAACAAAGGAGAAAATGCAAATTCTAATAACTCAAATATTTTTGAGTTATTTAGAATAGAAATAATAACACTAAATAAAACAACAAAGCCACCTATCATGAGAATAGTATTTATAGAAGTCATGATACTACTTTGAAGAATAGCCCCTAAATTATTAAAATCTGGGGGTAGTTTTTTGCTAATTTTACTTTCAAAATTACTATACTTATTCTTAGTAGCTTTTTTACCCTTCTTCCAAAATCTAAAAATAATTCCAACAGTCAAAGAAGAAAGAAGATGTGTTAAAAAAAGTAAAAGACCAATTGTAGTATTCCCAAAAAGAGAAATACCGAACAGTACCAATAATAAATAAAGGACCAGAATTATTGGTAAAAGTTATAAGCCTTTCAGCCTCTTCTTTTGTGCATATTCCATTTTTTCTAAAACTAGTTACAATCTTAGCACCTACTGGGTATCCGACTTATAATACCCATAATAAGAGGAAAGGCTCCTTCTCCTGGGACATTAAAGAGTGGTCTCATAATTTTTCCGAAGTTTATTACCCAAATAAGCTATTATATTAGTACAGCTAAGTAATTCACATGCAATAAAAAATGGCAAAAGAGCAGGAACAACAGAAGATGCCCAAAGATAAATTCCATCTTTTGAAGCTGTTAGATTATCTCTAGAAAATAAAATTAATCCGTATTGCAAATAAAACAAAAATAATTGTAACAGCATTTTTTCTCAAATGTATAAATATAAAATTAGTTCTAACTTTTTTCTTCATCATAACATTATTATATGAAAACATATCCCAAATAGAATTTAAAATATAAATATGCAATATGTCCGCCAAGCTACCTCTTGGAACAACGTTTTATTTGTTTGTCTGCGTTCACATACGTTCACTACGCAAAAAATAAAAGTTTTCCAAGACGCATGGCTACTAGATATCAATTTACAAAAAATAATCATAATACCATAACTTGTCTCATATGATATAACAAAATCTAACAAAGGAGAGAGGAGAAATACATATGGAACATACAATTTCTAAAGAAGAACTAAGGAAAACCCTAAAAAGTAACTTTGAAAGAGGGATAAAGGAAGGAGAAGCAGAAGCAAGGCTTGAGGTTTATGGAAAAAATATATTAAGTCAGAAAAAGAAAAAGAGTATATTTATAAAATTTATACAGCAGTTTAACGATTTCATGATAATAATTTTAATAATTGCTGCTTTAATTTCTGCTGTTATGGCAAAAATAGATGGGACAGGAGATTATATTGAATCTATTATAATAATTGCAGTAGTTGTATTAAATGCGATTATGGGACTAGTTCAAGAGAGTAAGGCAGAGAAATCTTTAGAAGCACTAAAGAAAATGTCAGCACCAAGCGCAAAAGTTATAAGAGACCGGAGAGATAAAAGAGATAAAAGGAGAAGATGTTGTACCAGGGGATATAATAATGCTTGAGGCTGGAAACTATGTACCAGCAGATTGTAGATTGATAGAGAGCTTTAATTTGAAAATAGACGAATCAGCATTGACACGGAGAGACTTATCCAGTACTAAAAGACGATAAAGCAATACTAAATATAGATGCAAATCAAGGAGATATAATAAATATGGCATTTGCAACAACAATGATTACAAATGGACATGCAAAAGCCATAGTTACAAAAACGGGAATGGAAACAAAAGTAGGTGCAATAGCGAAAGCGATAACAGAAGATGAAGCACCACAAACCCCAATACAAAGAAAACTAGAAGATGTACGGAAAAAGTTTAGGCACAGTTTGTTTAATCATATGCGGATTAATATTTTTAATTGGAATATTTAAACATATATCTGCAAAAGAGATGTTTATGACGTCAGTAGGACTTGCAGTTGCAGCAATACCAGAAGGACTTCCTGCAATTGTAACAATAATGCTATCAATTGGTGTAACAAAAATGGCAAAGAAAAATGCAATAATTAGAAAGCTTGCAGCAGTTGAAACATTAGGAAGTAGTAGCATAATTTGTTCAGATAAAACGGGAACATTAACACAAAATAAAATGCAAGTTGTAGAAGTATTTGGAGATACAGAATTTACTATTTCACTTGGAACAATGTGTACGGACAGTACAGTTTTAAGTTCAGGAGAAATCACAGGAGACCCTACAGAAAATGCAATAGTAAGTAAAGCTCTAAGTTTAGGAATAAACAAGGAAAATTTATATAAAGATATGGAAAGAATAGGCGAAATACCTTTTGATTCTGATAGAAAGCTTATGACGACAATTCACAAAGTGCGGAGATAAATATAGAATTATTACAAAAGGTGCAGTAGATGTATTATTAAATAGATGTGTAAAAATTTATAAAGATGGAGAAATAAGAAATCTAGAAAATAGGGATAAAGAAATTATATTAAGTAAGAATTCTGACATGGCAGATAAAGCACTAAGAGTAATAGCTGTTTGCTATGTAGATAAAGAAGAACTGCCACAAAAAATAGATGAGGGATTAGAAAGAGACCTAATATTTGTACGGATTAACTCGGAATGATAGATCCTCCAAGAGAAGGTGTAAAAAAAGCTATAAGAGACTGCAAGAATGCAGGAATAAAAACAGTAATGATTACAGGAGACCATATACAAACAGCAAAAGCAATAGCAAAAGAACTTCGGAATTCTGACTAGAAATAGTCTTGCAGTTACAGGAAAAGAACTAGATAAAATTCCACAAAACATTTTAGAAAAAGATATTATGAAATACAGTGTATTTGCAAGAGTTTCGCCAGAACATAAAGTTAGAATTGTAAAGGCATTTAGAAGTACACGGAAAAGTAGTTGCTATGACTGGAGACCGGAGTAAACGATGCACCTGCTTTAAAAAATGCAGATATTCGGTATATCAATGGGATTAAATCGGAACTGATGTTGCAAAAAATGCATCAGATATGATACTTGCAGATGATAACTTCGTAACAATAGTAGAAGCTGTAAAGCAAGGAAGAAGTATTTATGAAAATATTAGGAAAGCAATACATTTCTTAATAGCAACAAATATTGGGGAGATTGTAACAATATTTGCAGGGCTGCTTTTAGGTATGAACTCACCATTACTTGCAATACAACTTTTGTGGATAAATCTAGTTACAGACTCAATTCCTGCAATAGCTTTAGGTTTAGAGCCAGAAGACAGAGATATTATGAATAGAAAGCCGAAAGATGCAAGAAAAGGAATATTTGCAGATGGATTATGGGGAAAAATCATTGTGGAAGGTACAATGTTAGGAGTACTTACTTTACTTATATTTAGTTTTGGAAGCAAATTTTATGGATTGGAAATTCGGAAGAACTATGGCATTTGTGACATTAGGATTAATTGAAATGGTACATAGTTTTAATGTAAGAAGTGATGAGTCTATTTTTAAATGTGGAATATTTAAAAATAAATATCTATGCCTTGCATTTGTAATTCGGACTAATGGCGCAAGTACGGAATAGTATTTATTCCATGTATTAGAAATATATTTAGCTTAAGTTCACTAAATACAGTGCAATGGTTAATAGTTATAGCGACATCTATTTCTCCGATTATTATAATGGAACTTCAGAAAAAACTAAATGAAGTATTGTTTGGAAAAACTGTATATGAATATAAAAATGCAGAGGTTAATCAAGTATAAAAGTATTTAATTTTGTGCTTACGGGAGGTTATATAACCTCCTTATTTTTTTAAAAAAATTGTATTGATTTCTAAATATACATATAGTAAAATATAATAATAACATTATCTTTAAGAGGAGAAAAAAGAAATGTCAGATAAAACAAAAGATATAGAAGAAAAATTAGAATATTTGAATTTAGATTTAAACAATATACCAGAAATACTATTAAAAAATATAGAAACAGAAATTAATCCAGCAAGAAGCTATGAAGAAAAAAAATACAAAGTATATAAATATGTTCCAATAAGCAAAATAAAAATATTACTTACAAGAGCCAATAGGCTAAACACTTTGCAGGAAAAAGCAAAAAAGGCATCTCCATTATATGCATATCTTGAACCAGAGCGGAGAAGAAGGAATTCTTAATCATACAATATTTTTAAAAATGCTTAATGATATGAACATAGGAAAAATTAAAGAAATTGAAGAAGAACAAAGAAAACTAGAAAATTATATTCCTTTTAAAGTAAAATATGATGAAAACTATTTATGGCAAATATATTATTCAGAATATACAAAGACATATTATATGTTAGCACCAATAGAAGATTTGGACTGCTCATGCCTATTCTACTTAATAAGAGAACAGATAAAATATGCGAAAACTGGAATTGACAAGAGTATATTTGTTCCAATAAGCCATTTAGATTATTCAAGAAGGTATTTTACAAAATCACAAATAGAAGATATAGAAAAATATATATGGCAATTTACAAAAAATTGGCCACTTTTATACGAAGTATATGACAAAGAAGAAAATGTGAGTTTTCAAATAGTTCGGTGAGACAATTGTATATGAAAAAGTAAATAGTATATATAAAATAAGTATAAATAGTGATGAAGAAGGGACAAAATTTTATAAACTTATAAAAGCATTATTTATATTAAATATAGAATTTCCAAACAGATATAATTTTGATGTAAGAATTGCAGAAAATCGGAGGATTAGAGTTTATATATACAGAAAACCAAATTACAAAAAATATAGACTATGATAGTTTGGTAAAATTTATAAAAGAGGAATTTCTAAAAAGTAAATTAGAATGCGACAAGCAAAAAGAACAAGTGTTTATTCTTTGCGATGAACTAGAAAAGCTAAGATTAACCCAACAAGAAAAAGAAAGAGAATATCAAATGAGACAAAAGCAGGTAACAACATATTTGCAATGTAAAAAGAGTTTTTTTGGGAAAATTAGATATTACTTTAAAGGTAAGAAGAAGGTAAAGCAAAAAGAAGAAGAAAGTATATTTTCAGATATATTACAAAAAAGAGAAGATGAAGAAGAAAGTGTAATTTATGATAACAAAGAATACTATACATTAGAAGATTTAGTAGATATTACAAAAGTGTTAGAAAGAACAGAGGTGCAAATAAAGAATACAAATCAGGATATAAAGGCATTAAAGGCTTCAATAGAAAGATTAACAAAGAAGATAGAAAATGCAAAAAGTTATATAGATGAAATAGAAGAACATAAAAAGAGTATTTTTGAATTTTGGAAGTTTGTAGGTGAAGATAAGGCTCTGCGGACTAAATGAACCAGAAATCATACAACAAGAAACAAAATCAAGTACAAGAAATATAGAAAAAACATTTGACTACGAAGAAGACATAGAGGAACTTGGGAAAAAACTAGATAAGAAAAATAGAGAAAACTTTTCAAAAGAAGAAAGAGACAGTTTATATATTACAGATGCAGACATACTAGAAGATATAAATGAACTGAGAAGTGGAGAAAATAGAGATTTTACATGCCATATAGAGAAAATAAAACAGGAAGCTTTGAAAGAAGAAGTTCTATTTTCATCTGAAAATTTTGATATATTTGGTGGAATGACAGAGGACAAGACAAAGATAAATGTTTTAGGAAACACAAAACATAGAGAAATTAAAAAAAGTAAATTTAGAATACTTGATATAAATAAAGAAACAAAAAATGAACAATATATAGAAACTTTAAAAAATGTAATGTCATATATAGAAAGTGCAGTAGAAAAATCAGAAGTTGATATAAAGTTAAATGTGTTTTTTGCAAGCATAGGAGCATTAAATAATCAAAAATATAGCATATTATATATAAACCCAAAAAATGCATTAGACACAATAAAAGATCAAGATAAAATAAATCTATATAATATAAAATTAACAGAAAACACAAAAGCAGTAGCTTTAACAAACATAATTTATTATGACAATAATAATATCACATTGCCACTTGGAATGAATGTAACAGATAAAGTATTAGTAGATATGTCTAAATTAAAGTTAGAACCAAAGAAACAAAAGTTATTTAGAATAAATCAAGAAGTAAATGATATAGAAGTAAAGACAAAAATTATTTGTGTCTATGAGTATGTAGCCATGGAGGAATAATGAATAAAAAAGATAGAAAAAAGCATAGTGGTTTAATTGCAATAATGATATTTATACTATTAATATCACTAGCAGGAATACTATTAACTTGTGCATATGAAAAATATAATAAAACTAGTATGGAAAAAATTTTTGATAAAGTAGAAGAGGAAACAGCATATCTTACTGAATATACAATTTATGGAACACATTTAAATTTGAAACGGAACAATAAGTGATATTTTCGAAAACGTAACATCAGTAAATTTAGTACTTGAAAAAATTAATGAAAAAGAAGAAAAAATAAAACTTAAATATCAAAAAAATGAAAATGGAATTACATTTTACACATCAGATTTAATAAATGATGGGATTTATTTAGAAGATTTTACTTTAGATAAGAAGTATCTTCTTGTTGAAGTTCAGCTAGAAAAAAACATGAAAAAATATTATACAATTGAAAACAAAACAGAGTATAATGAATCTATATATTATACAATAACAAAGAACAATTCAAATAAAAAAATAGAAATATCATTTGATAGTTTTAATTTAGAAGAAAAAAGAATAAATTATATGAAAATTGATGTAAAGAATTCAAAACTTCCAAAAGATGTATATGACATTGTTATAGATCCAGGACATGGTGGGTCAGATAAGGGAGCGGAATATGGAGGATATGCGGAAGCAGATCAAACTATCATATATGGAAAAAGAGTAAAAGAAGAACTTGAAAAGCTAGGATTAAAAGTAAAAATTACAAGAGATCGGAACAGAAAATGAAGAAACATTTGGAACACAAACAGTATATAACAAAGATGGCAGAGTAAATATTGTTCGGATTATCTAAAGCAAAATATGTATTTTCAATACATCTAAATAGTATAACAGATGCAAATTCAGAAAGTGGAGTAGAAATATATGTGCCTCCAAAAACTGACTTAAGATATGCAAAATTATTTGCAGATAATATTGTAAAGTATGCTAATACAAACTATTCAAGTTTGGAGACAACATATAAAGTGGAAAAAGGAATATATGCAAGAACTTTTAGAGAGTGGGAGATAGAAGAGTCAAATAATGAAGCTTTAGAGAAGCGGATATAAGCCATATGATTTAACAGAGGAGACACCATATCTATATATGCTAAGAGAAACAGGTGGAATTGCAACAAAAGCATATGTTGATGGAAGGAATCCAAACTATGGTACAAATATGTTCTATAATTCAAATATTGGAGTAGAGGCTTATCTTTTAGAACTTCGGATATATAAACAATGACAAGAATTTAAAAAAGCTTTTAAATGAAAAAGAAAATTACGTTATAGGAATTGTAGAAACAATTAAAGAAATGCTAGGTAAGTAAAATTTATAACAGTCATGCAAAGTATAAAAAGTAGAAGAAAATTCATTAAATTTGAAAAATATGATAAAATGTGCTATAATTTATGTATAATAGTTCAAGAAACTAAATTTGAAGGGAGATTAATCATATGAAGAAAACTTTAAAATGGAAAAAACGGATTAACAAAACCGTCAATGTAATATGTGCAATTATGCAAATTTCATTGACAGCACTGTTCTGGCTCTGTTTGATTGCTATATACTATGTAGCCGAACTTTTGAGTTTTGTGGGAGGAATTCTTGTTGCACAGCTCGAAGGGGCTATACAAAAAGAGAGTGACAGGATACAATGTCAACTCGAAAGAAACCACGAAAAGGCAATACTCAAGAGAGCAAAGAACATTGTGAGAGGAATTAAAAGAGGACAGAAAATCAATAAGAAGAAAGAACGTAGAGGAGATCTCGTCTTTATAAGACATTACTAAAATCTCGCGGGGGTTTTTCAGAGCAACCTAACTAGGTGCGATGGAAAACTCTCCATTTTTGTGCAAAATTTACTAAAACTATTGACACTAAAGGCTATTTAAAGATATAATATAAACACATATAAAATTACGCAGGAGGATTTAGATGGAAGAAGCTACAAAGTTTTTTGAACTTAATGAAAGTCTTGATGTACTTACAGACGAAGAATTAATAGGACGCATTCAAAATAATGACAAAAATGCGTTAGACTTTTTGCTTGGAAAATATAAAGAACTTGTTTATATGAAATCAAGCAAATATTTTATTATTGGTGCAGAAAGAGACGATATATTTCAAGAAGGAATGATAGGACTATACAAAGCAATACAAAGCTTTAAAGAGGACAAGCAAAATTCATTTAAAACATTTGCCAATATGTGTATAGAGAGACAATTAATTACAGCTATAAAAACATCAAATAGACAAAAACACATGCCACTTAACTCATATTTATCGTTAAATACATCTTCATATGAAGAAGATGATAATGAAAAAACTTTGTTAGATGTTTTAAATAACAAAATGGCAGAAGATCCATTAGATACTCTTACAAAAAAAGAATATTATTCAAATGTAGAAAATGCAATAGATAAGTCACTAAGTGATTTTGAAAAGCAAGTGTTAAAAAAATTTATTAAAGGAGATAGCTATGTAAAAATTGCAAAAGATTTAGAATCTCCAGTCAAATCAGTAGATAATGCAATTCAAAGAATAAGAAAAAAAGCGTTAAAAAATATAATAAATAATGAAGAAATATAGTCTAGCATTAAGAGCTAGACTATATAAATGCCATTATAGCTCAGTCGGTAGAGCACTTCCATGGTAAGGAAGGGGTCAGCAGTTCGATTCTGCTTAATGGCTCCATTAAGTAAAATCGTCGCACCAGACGAAAGTATTGAGAAATCAACTGTAAAGGTTGATTTTTTCTATAGAATCAAAAAATAGATTAGGAACTTTTGTAGATAGAAAAAGCAGATTTGTTTTA
>CAOJZU010000031.1 GCA_948466265.1 uncultured Clostridium sp.
ACATAAGGGTAATACCTGTTCCCATGCCGAACACAGAAGTCAAGCCTTATGTGCTGAAAATACTTGCGGATTTCTCTGCTGGAAAGATAAGTCGTCGCTAGATTTTATATTCCTCGTTAGCTCAGTTGGTAGAGCGCTCGGCTGTTAACCGATAGGTCGCTGGTTCGAGCCCAGCACGAGGAGCCATAATATTAGAGCCAAGCAAGATATAATAAATTGCTTGGCTCTATTTAAAATTAATAGATTTTTAAAAGAAAAAGTGATATAATAATAGTATAAATTTATTATGGAGGTAATAATTATGTCTATAGAAAAACAAAAATTATATAATGAAATTGAAACATTGCCAGATGAATTTGCAAGTCAAGTTATAAATTTTATTGGATATTTAAAATTATCATATATAGATACAGAAGCTCCTGAAAGCATAACAATAAAAGGCAAAAAAGATTTAAAAGAAAAGTTACAAAAAGGGTTAGATGATATAAAAGAAAATAGAGTATATTCATTGGATGAAGCTTTTGAAAAAATAGATAATATATAGGAGACTGGAGCAATTCTATGAAAAAATATATAGTTGAAATTTCAGAAACTGCTGAGAAAGACTTAGAAGATATTATTTCATATCTTAGATATAATTTAGCAGGAGATATTGTCGCAGACAAATATAAAATTTTATTTAAACAAGAATTGAAATACTTAGAAAATATAGCAGGAAGTATGTCTATTTTAGATGAAGAATTAACAGGACACAAAAATATTAGAAAAATCAATATAAGAAATTATATAATATTCTATATAGTTGACGAAGATGATTCTAAGGCTTTAGTATTAAGAATAGGGCATGCTTTTATGGATTGGGAAAAATTTTTAAAAGACGAATAATTAAAAAATAGGATATAATTAAGTTATAAAGACCTTGCTTTTATAAAAAGGCAAGGTCAGAATTTTACTATTTTTTGGAAATTTCTTAAGAAAACTATTTATCAATTTCTTCTTCAAAATTTGTTGTTTTTTCAGTAGAATGTTCAGATTTTTCTACTGGTATTATTGTACTATGATTATAGTTTTCATTATCAGGATTAAGCTGATTAGTAAAGGTTAGATGTTTATTTTTTGATGCAGTATTTGGTAAATTAGTAGTTGGTGCTGGTAATTTAAGATTTTGCTTTGTAAAAACGCTTTTAAAAAATTTTTTAAAGTTGTCAAACAAATAAGCAATCCTACCCTTTGTATTTTCTAAATTAATTAAATCAACAGGAGTCGCTTCATAATAGTGTGTGTCAGACGATGTAGTTTCAGCTTCTTTTTGTATTTTATTATATCTTTCTTCAATATGATGTGGAGCAATATCTAAATCAATTTCATGTTGTGAAGGATAATATATTTTTCCAGTTTTAGAACTTTCAGAACATATTACTGAACTTTCGTCAGCTTTAATTATCATATGAGTATCTGAAGCAATATTATATATATCAATTTCCTCATCTTCGATATCAAAATTTTCTTTAATAATATCAAAATATTCATTGTCATGTTCTATGTGATTTATTGGTGAGGAATATTGATCGCATACTACACTAACAGGAATGCCATTTTCTAAAACTATATCTAAACCGAAAAAATTAGGACAAGGGTCTACTTGTATACGCATATATTTGCTTAAATCAAAGTTTTCTAATTCCAATAAATTACTAATATGTATATTTCTTATTTCAAAAGGTCTTGATTTTTCATCATTTCTTTCAGGATAGAAATCTACTTCGAAATACTGATATTGTTCAAGTTTTGATGCATCTAACCCTTTTTGCTGTGCCAACTGAATGATAGAATTATATTTATTATTATAATAATCTTGAAAAGTGGTATCATCTTCAATTTTAGCAGTAACACACTCAAAATCTCTTAATTCAGACATATAATTAATAATATCTTCTTCTGTTTGTAAGCTTGAAAACTTTTTATCAAAGGCTTTTGTTAGTAGCATAGACTGAGCTTCTCTAAGATACTTTAATTGTTTTTTTTCTGGTAAGGAATCTTTTAATAATCTATTTGCTCTATGATTTAAATATACAAATAAATCTTTTCCATATAAATCAGAAAATTTATCAAAAAAACTTCTATCTCCATTTATTATACTTTTATCAGCCATTCCAGGTTCTACTAGCTGAGCCATTTGTCTATATAATATTTGTGGGAATTGGTAGCTAGATTCGCGAGAAAAGTTTATAAGAACCTCTGTATTATCTAAATATATAGTATGTGAAGTTTTATCTCCATACTTATCTTCACATATTTTTTCAGTAGCACCTTCTACTAATCCGATAAAATGTTTTTTATTATTTATAAAAAAGCCATTTCTATTTGTTAACTTATGTATCATTTCATGTAAGATAACTCTTTCCTTATATTCAAATTTTCTAACAGACTTATTCAGATGAATTTCACTAGTTAAAAAAAAATAACGTCCATCAGCGTCTGACAAAAGAGCTGAATAAATACCACTATCATCATCTAATACGCCCATTATGTCTTTATAGGGAATATCTGGAAACAATTCATGAATTATATTAGAAACTTTATTATATTCTTTAAATTCTTTTTCTAAATCCCATCTTTCTTTATTAGAAGAGATAGGTTTCCTTTTTATATTACCAATTTTACTTAGTGAATTATTTCTAAATAAAATATCACCATTAACTTTTAATTCATTAGCTATTTTTCTTAAGTAAAGTTTATTTTTAATTGGAATATAGGTATTATCTTTGTAAAAACAAAATTTCTCATCATTATCAGATATAAAATGATACACTACACCAAAAGAAAATTCAGTTTCATATTTATCTATTAAATAATATTCAATTCCATCCCATGTTTTTCTTAAAATATCCATATTTAAATTATAGCATACTTATAATTAGTGTCAATAAACATAATTAAATTAATCTATTTTTTATTTCAGATACTTATATTAATAAGAATTTCTTGAAAAGATAATAGCTATATGATAATATTAAATAAAATAATTATTTAATATTAAATAAGAAAGGTATTATATAATGGAATTTGATAACAAGCCAATAAATATATTTGATTTTGACGGAACACTTACAACAGAAACTTGGCCAAAGTTTTGGGTGTGGTCTAAAAAATTTGGGTTTAGTGGAGAAGAAAGAAATGATGAATTAGAAAAAGCACTAGCTGAATATAGAAAAATAAATACAGGAAATGCGCTTGAGACATTTTTTGGTTTTTTTAATGATTTACTTGCTGAAAACAAAGAAACAATTACATATGAAGAGCTTATGGAAGGAGAAGAGTATATTAGATATAATCCTGGGGTAATTAAATTCCTTCAAGGATCAGTTGCAAAGAATTATATAGTGTCTGGTGGGCTTAGGGAATTTTTACAGAATTTAAAAGTAGCAAGATATTTCGAAGGAATCTATGGAACACCTGTAAAGCAAAATGTAGACAAACTAATTACAGGAATTGGTGAAGTTATGACAGATGATAAAAAGATACTAGCAATTCAAGATATATTAAGAAATAATGGCAGAAAAGAGAATGACTGCAGAAATGTATATTATGTTGGTGATGGATATAGTGATGAAGAAGCAATGAGATTTGTACATAGTAATGGTGGAAAAGCTGTATTTGTACATCAGCCAAGTAAAACTGACGAATTATATCATTATAATAATAAAATATATGAAGCATTAAATGTAGATGGAATAGTTGATTTTTGCTGTATTGCTGATTATAATGAAGAAACAGAACTTTCAAATATTTTAGAAAGACAAAAAGAAAAAAGTATAGAAGAAGAATTTATAAGATAGTTTAATAGGAATATAAACATAAATTTAACAGAATTTACTAAAAATTAAAGCCTAGTGATTGAATTATGTAACAAATTATGTTATACTGTAACAAGTATTAATACAAGTTATTAACGTGGAAAGGAGAAATTTGCTTATGTCAAGAAAAAAACGGGCAATAGAAAAGCAAAAAAAGCAAAATTCAGAGGCACAGAAAAGAAAGCGGGCTAAGAAGGCTGAATACTCTTCTCGAAATTCCTATTTAAAGTGGGAAGAAAAGAAGGAACGCAGACAGCAGAGCCAGCTTGCTAAGCGGGAAGCAAAAGGGATATCGACTGAATGCCCTTTGATGCACTATGAAAAACCGAGTGAAGAAAAATGTGCTAAATGTACTCTGAAATGTTCCCACAAACCGCAGTAAATTTGCTGCGTATGAGACTGATTAACACATGAGTGGTGATTAGTCTCATTTTTTTTCTATTAATTTATAGAAATATAATAGAATGTATTGTATAATATTTATTAGTAAAAAAGTAAAGGGGAGATAAAAGTGGAAGAAAGAGAGATAAATAAAATCTTTAAACCGGGAAAAGCATTACTTATAGTGTCATTAGTATTTTTAATTGCAACTATTGCATTAATTGGCATTGCTATGTATATGAGAGTAGGAGAAACAATGAACCCAAAGAATCTAGGCGAGCTTATAGAAAACTATGAAGAAAAAGAAGGAATGTATGTAAAAATAGACCTTGCATATTTACCATATGGATTTGCAGAAGAAGATAACATTAAATTCTATTATCTTGCTATGGATAAAGATGGATATATGTATATAGTAAGAATAACAGATAAAACATATGACGAGTTGGTGAGGTTATCTGATGAAGGAAAAAATGAAATAGAATATGAATTAAAAGGATATGCATTTGATATACCTATGGATTTAAAGAGACTTGCAGTAGAAGCAGGAAACGAAGTATTTGAAAATATGGAGCTTACTTTAGCTAATATTGAAAATTACATAGGAGGTGTATACATTGATGAAACGGAACTACCTGATGATGATACTTCTATTGGTCTAATTCGGAATTTCAATAATAACAGGATTATTTACAATTATATTAGGTGGAACAGCTATATCTCAAGTTTTAAGAACTTCTAAGATAACTAAAAGCAGAGAATTAATAGAAGATGTAAAACTCGAACTTGAAAGTTTAACAGATAACCCATATAAAAAATTAAAAATATATCTAACAAATAAATATATAATTTCTAAATCTGGAGGACTTAATATTATTGAATATAAAGATATAATTTGGGAATATTCTTTAATAAGATATGTAAATGGTATTGCACAGAGTAAATCATTAATGCTATGTACAAAAAATAAAAAGAAACTTAGTGTGGCAGTTGGAGGAGCGAATGATTCAAATATAGATGAAATAATGGTCGAAATAAAAGATAAAAATGATAATGTAAGAATTGGATATACAAAAGAAAATAGAGATTTTTATAAAAACTATAGAAAAGAAGAATTATAAGAAATATATATTGACAAGATATACAATATGTGATAACCTAGTATCCAATACTAGGTTATTGTTTTTGAAGGAGATAAAAGAATGCAAAGAACAAAATTAAGTGATAGGGAACTTTCTGTTTATACAAAGGGAGAAGAAATATTCAATATGACATCTCATATTTGTGGTGCAGTACTTGGAGTTGTTGCAACTGTTTTATGTATTATAGCTGCGGCAGGACATGGAAATGTATATGGAATAGTAAGTGGAGCAATATTTGGTTCTACAATGATCATATTATACACAATGTCAAGTATATATCATGGACTTAGTCCAAAAATAAAGGGAAAGAAAGTATTCCAAATTTTAGACCATTGCTCAATATTTTTGCTTATTGCAGGTTCATATACTCCATTTACCTTATGCACTTTAAGAGAAGATAACACTATATGGGGATGGACAATCTTTGGAATAATCTGGGGATTTGCTATTCTTGGAATAGTACTTAACGCAGTAGACTTAAAAAGTTATAAAAAGTTTTCTATGATATGCTATTTAGTAATGGGATGGTGTATAATATTTAAGATTTTTACACTTTTTAGGTTACTTGGTACAGCAGGATGCGTTTTGCTAATTACAGGAGGAGTTATATATACAATAGGTGCAATTCTTTATGGAATACGGAAAAAAACATAAGTATATGCATTCAATATTTCATTTATGCATTTTCTTTGGTAGTCTACTACAATTTCTATGTATTTTATTATATGTCATGTAAAAATAAACTGAATGAATGGTCAGAAATATGCAAATTTTATAAAAAAACTTGCATATTTTTTTATGTAATAATATAATATTTTAGAAATTATATAATAAAGGTGGAGTTGAAAGTATGCAAAAGAGAATACACGAAACAATACAAATTAAAGATTTGAAAGATATGCTAAAAAAATCAGGAGAACTTTATGGAGATAGACCAGCATATAAATTTAAGACTGATGTAGAACGGAAAATTTGATATAATCACACATAAAGAATTTAGAGAAATGGTAGACGATCTTCGGAACAGCATTTATAAAACTAGGATTAAAGGGAAAGAGAATAGCAGTTATTGGAGAAAATAGATATGAATGGGGACTTTCATATTTAGCTGTAACTTGTGGAACAGGTATTGTAGTTCCGTTGGATAAATCATTACCAGAAAACGAAATTCAAAATTTAGTAGAACGTTCAGAAGTTGAAGCAATATGCTATACTAAAAAATACGATGAAGTTATGAAAAAATTAAAAGAGAATGGAATTCGGAAAGCTAAAACATTTAATATCTATGGATTTATGCGAACATGAAGAAGGAGTATATTCTATAAAAGAATTAATAGAAAAAGGGAAAAAGCTAATAGAAGAAGGAGATAGAAGTTTTATAGATGCTGAAATAGATAGAGAGGCAATGGATATGATGTTATTTACATCAGGTACCACTTCTGGCTCAAAAGCAGTAGCATTATCTCATAAAATAATATGTGCTAATATAATGGATATTGCATCAGTACTTGATATTAATAAAGATGATACATTATTATCATTTTTACCATTGCACCATGCATTTGGATGTACAATAGATTTTTTATATACTTTATATAGAGGAGCAGCAGTAGCATTTTGTGAAGGAATAAAACATATTGCAGATAATTTAAGAGAATATAAGATATCAGTTATGATATCAGTACCAGTTTTATTTGAGAATATGTATAAAAAACTTATGAAAGGTATAGAAAAGCAAGGTAAACTAGAAAAAGTAAAAAAAGGACGCAGAATAAGTAATGCTTTAAGAAAAATGCATATAGATGTAAGAAAGAAATTATTTAAAGAAATACATGATATTTTAGGTGGTAAGCTAAGATTATGTGTTAGTGGTGCGGCAGCATTGGATTTAGAAGTAGAAAGAGGATTTAACGACCTTGGGATTAGAATTGTTCAAGGATATGGATTAACAGAAACAGCACCAGTTATATCAGCTGGGACAGACGACCATTATAGAGAAGGTTCTATTGGGCAAGTTATGCCAAGCTTAGATGTAAGAATTGCAGATGTAGATGAAGATGGAATTGGTGAAATCCAAGTAAAAGGGCCTAGTGTAATGATAGGATACTATGATAATGATGAAGCAAATGAGAAATCTTTTGTAGATGGATATTTTAGAACAGGAGATTTGGGATATTTAGATAAAGATGGATATTTATTTATATCAGGAAGAAAGAAAAGTGTTATAGTTCTTAAAAATGGTAAAAATGTCTTTCCAGAGGAATTAGAAAATCTAGTAAATAGAATTGAAGGTGTAGCAGAAAGCATGGTATATGGAAAACCAGAAGCAGATGGAGACTATAAAATTTGCGTAAAGGTTGTATATGATGAAGAATCTATGAAAGAAATGTATAAGACAGAAGATGAAGCAGAAATATATGAAATTATAAGTAAAAAAGTAAAAGAAGTTAATAGAAAAATGCCTTTATATAAGTATATTAGAGAAGTAATGGTAACAAAAGAACCACTTATAAAGACAACAACCGCTAAAATCAAGAGATATGAAGAACTTGCAAAAATTTTGTAAGAAATTACAAAAAATTGTTGACATTTGCAATATAAATGTAATAAAATTGTAATTGAAATTTAATGAAGAAAATTTAAATTTACTATTGTAGTATTTGGATAGATGTTATATAATAACAATTGAAAGATGATATAACATTAGTACGAAGGAGGGAGGTTTACAATGCTAAGAAGAAGCAGAACTGGCATAGTAAACATAAGAATGGTAATAACTGAAGAAAAAATATTGTCTAATATAGATAAAGTGCAAAAACTAATAAATCCAAACAGTAAGAAGCAAATAGTTCAACTAGAAGACGATGCATATTTTAAAGATTTAATAGAATCAATAAGAATGTATTTAATAGAGTATCCAAGGAAGAAAAATTTTCCTGCATCTGTATATAAAGCAGCTTATACTCTAGTAGAATATGCAACAAATCAATTTGAAGAAAATACAAAACAAATAGAAGAACTTATTAGACAAAGAGAGAAGAATATTAGTTTATCATCAGATTTAAAAGAATTATTAGAAAATACTATAAAAAAAGATAAAGACTGGAAAGTATATGTAAAAAATGCTTCTAAAATGTTTCAAGAAGATATAATAGATGCTTTAGGAATTATAGGAAGAGCTAAAACAGATACTTCTGGTAACTATAAAGATGCTGTTAAATTAGTTCAGGCAAGAATAACAAATTTAGAAACAAACTTACATATTGAAATAGATATGGAAAGAATAGAAGATAAATCAAAAGCTTTAAGCTATATAGGAATTGAAGTTGCAGATGCACTAAAAGGAATTCCAACACCAGTAGAATTAACAGAAGAAACACCAGATGTATCACAAGATACATATTTAGAAGAAACAAGAGTAAATGTTAAGACATCATTATGGCAAAGAGTTAAACAAAGTAAAGTTGCAAGAGCACTTACATATGTGTTTAAAGCTAGATTTACAAATAGTGAAAATGCTTTACCAGAAGGTAGAGGAGAATAATAAAAATAAAAGGGGAAATATGGAGATATTTCTTCTTTTTTTGCTTGAAAAAAAGAATGCATTATAATATAATTCAAAGTAAAGGTATAAATAAATTAAGGAGGCTCTAAAATGACTGAAGCAGATAAAAATTTTATAAATACATGTAAAGAAATATTAGAACATGGATATTCTTCAGAAGGCACAGGAGTACGTACTAGGTGGGAAGATGGTAAGGAAGCAAATTATTATTCTATTGTTGGAGTTCAAAATAAATATGATTTAGAAAAAGAATTTCCAATGATTACACTTAGGAACAATACTAAAACAGTAAAAAATGCAATTGATGAAATATTATGGATATGGCAAAAAAAATCAAATAAAATAAGTGAATTAAGCTCACATATTTGGGATCAATGGGCAGGAGAAGATGGAACAATTGGAAAAGCTTATGGTTATCAACTAGCAAAAAAATATGAATTTCAAACAAAAGATGGATTAAAAAATATGGACCAAGTGGACTATGCATTATATTTATTAAAAAATGATAGCTCAAGTAGAAGAATAATGACAAACCTCTTTAATCATGAAGAATTAAAAGATATGAATTTAGAGCCATGTGCATTTGGAACACAGTGGCTTGTGAAAGAGCGGAAAGCTACACTTGATTTTAAATCAGCGTTCTCAAGATATGTTAGCTGCAAATGGATGGAATACAATGCAATATGCAGCATTACTTCATATGTTTGCAAAGGTAAGTGGCTTGAAAGTAGGAACACTTACTCATAATATAGGAGACTGCCATATTTATGATAGACATATACCATTAATAAAACAACTATTAGAGGCAGAGTCTATGGATGTATCTCCAAAACTTATAATACATAATGACACAGATAATTTCTATGATTTTAAAGTAGAAGATTTTGAGATTGTAGGTTATGATTATAATAAAGACATTAAATTAGGTAAAATACCAGTAGCCAAATAAGGAGAAAAAATATGTTAAGTATAATTGTTGCAATCGCAAAGAATAATGAGCTTGGAAAAGATAATAGACTTATTTGGCATTTACCAGAAGATTTAAAGAGATTTAAAGAATTAACTACTCGGAAAAACTATAATAATGGGAAGAAAAACCTTTGAATCTTTAGGTAGAGTTTTGCCTAATAGAAAACATGTTGTTCTTACAAAAAATAAAGAATTTAAGTGTAAAGATACACAAGTAGAAGTGATATCAGATGTTAGAGATTTAGATAAATACATAAATTCTGAAGAAGAAGTTTTTGTAATTGGAGGTGCATCTATTTATAAGATGCTAATGCCATATACAAAAAAAATGTATGTTACTAAGATCAATGAAGAATTTGAAGCAGATACATTTTTCCCAGAAATAAATGAAAGTGAGTGGAAAGTTATAGATAAGACCTTAGGTATAACAGATGAAAATAACCCATATGAGTATAAATATATAACATATATAAGGAAGTAGAAACAAATTTACATAATTTTACAAAAATTATGTTGACATACACAAAAAAGTATAGTATAATTAAATCAAGTTCTGAAAAAGAACTTGGTTGAAAATAGGCAAAGAAAAAGGAGGACAAAGAAAATGACAAGAGCACCCAGTAACAAAAACAACGTAGAGACAACCTTTTTTGAAAACCTTATCAGCGGCGCACGGAGCAGCGCAGGCAGCGGCGAGAGTATTCTGATGAACAGATACCAGATCGAATGATCACGGCCGGCGACATCTCACTTTTGAGTGTCATTCATGTATGAAGTGTTTCGAATCGGGGGCGAGTTTATCTCTGCCCCTGGTTTTTTTGTTAGAATGAAGTATAGTAATAAAACTAATGTAATAGATGATATTAATTTAAAATAATTTATATAATTTTTTTTAAAACTATTGACAAAACTATAAATAACATTTATAATTAATAAATGTCAGGGGAATTGCAGGTGTAGTTCAATGGTAGAACCTCAGCCTTCCAAGCTGATGACGCGGGTTC
>CAOJZU010000032.1 GCA_948466265.1 uncultured Clostridium sp.
TTTTTATTAAAACATATCCTGGGAAAACTTTTTTTAAGTTTGCTTTTCTTTTTCCGTCTTTTATTTCTATTTGTTCTTCCATTGGTACTACTATGTCAAAGAAATACTCTTCCATCTCTCTGTTTTTTACCATTTTCTCTAGGTCTGTTTTTACTTTATTTTCATATCCTGAATATGTATGTATAACATACCATCTTGCGACAGAATCTTCTTTTTGATGAGCCATGTATTAATCTGCCTCCTTAAAAAAATTATTGTGCGTTGTTATCTACATTCATTGTGTCACCTTCGTCTGTATTTTCTACTTCGTCATTATTGTTTTCTTCATTATTTTTGTCTTTTTCATCAGATACAACTGCCTCATTTTGCACTAATGTCTTAACTTTATCTATTCCGTATGTATTTAATGCTTCAAAAGTCAAATCTAATACAAATACTATAGCTGTTACAATTAATACTATAGCTACTACTATTATTGTATTATTCACTACTTGACTTCTAGTTGGCCAAATAACTTTTTTTAATTCTGCTTTAAAATCTTTCCAAAAATGTTTTTGTCTTTTACTGCCTTTTTCTGCTTTTTCTGTTTTTGCCATTTCCAATTTGCCTCCTTAATTTAAAAGTTATTTTGTTTCTTTGTGTGTTGTACGTTTTTTGCAATATTTACAATATTTTACTATTTCTAGTCTATCTGTGTTATTTCTCTTGTTTTTAGATGTCATGTAATTTCTTCTTTTACATTCTGTACATTCTAAAGTTATGTTTTCTCTTGGACCCTTTGCAGCCATTAAAATACACCTCCGTAAATTCTATCTTTATTTGTCATTCATTTTTTATATGCAACTTTTCTTTGCAATAACGATGTGAACACGCTTTTGCAATATTGCGTGTTCACATATTCTATCATATTTTTTTATGTTTGTCAACATATATGTAGCATTTCTATGTCATTTTTTTATTAATCTCTACCATCATGTTCATCGTTAGCAGTATTAACCGCTTCTTCTTGTCCTCGATTAACATTGCTATCTGCTACTATACCATTATTTATAGGGTTTACACCTGCACCCTGTGCTTGTCTATTTATTTGTTCCCTAAATCTCTGTGCTAATTTTTGTCTATCAGTTGATTCTCCTAATTCTGCGCCTGCATAATTTGGATCTACTTTTATAACCGCTTTTACCCTTTTAGGTTCTTCTGAAACCCTATCTTCATAGCCTACAGTATCATTTATAACTGGTTTTATAATTCTTAACTTATCTTCAAATTTATCAATTCTATCTAACTCTTCAGACTGATCTATAATTTCTCTAGCAGCACTTGTCTTCTCCTCCGGTCTAACTATTTCCCCTTCTACTTTTTCTAATTCTTGCTTAGCAGCTCTTACTTTTTCTAGTAAAGGTCCTGCTTGTGTTTTTGCATAGTTTACTTGCAATTTTGCCTCTGTACCATCTAATATATTTCTTACCTGTGGTAGTAAATTTGGAAGATATTTTGCCAACCCTTGTTCAAATTTGCTTGGCTCTTTATGATTTACTTCTATATATTTTTTTATATATTCTTCTAATCTTTTTTCTCTTTTATCTTTTTTAGTCTCTCTTGTAGTTTTTATAACTCTTTTCTTTGATTTTTCTTTATTCCTTCCAAAACGTTTTGTAAATGTTTCTTTTATTCTTCCCCAAATCGAACGCTTTGGATCTGTTAAATCTTTTAATTCTTCTTCTGTTTTTTCTCCTTCATCTTCCTCTTTATCATCATCATCTTCTTTGTCTAATTCTTCTTCATTATCTTCATCTCTATCAGCCGCTACTGGTGCCTCTCCTGTTCTTGCCACACCTGCTGTTATTACTGGAGTTTCTTTTTTATCTTTTCCTTTTTCTTCTGGTTTAGTTTCTGCTTCTTCTTGTTCTTTTCCTTCTTCTTCTTTCTTATCCTCTGATGGTGTCTCTTTTTCATTTAATTTACTCATTAATTCTTCTTTAGACATTGTTAGTATCTGTTTCCAGTTACTTTTATCTGTCATAAATTTAATTTGTTTTCTTGCATTTTTCATTATTTCATTTTCTTCTGCATGATATTTAATTTCATCTAAATTTTCTTTTGCCTCTTCTACTTTTTTTCTAGAATTAGACATCTTATCTTTTATTTCTTTTATTTCTTCATATCTTTTTTTCTTTTCTTCATATTCTAATCTATCTTTATTTAAAATTATATTTCTTTTAGTATATTCTATAAAATATTCTTCTAATTCTATAAATTCAGTATCTAATTGTTCTGTCTCACTGCCATATAATTTTTCTAAAGATTCTAAATCTTTTTCTGCATCTTTAAGGCTTTTATTTGCAGCTTTCATTTTTTCAGCTTTTGATTTTCTTGCTTTTTCTAACACATCTCTTGCAATTTTAAGAGGTTCTTTTACTTTTATGAAAACACTATATCTTTCTAATTCACTTACAAAGTCAACTCTTGATATGCGTTTTTCCATTTTCGCTTCTACTTCTTTTAATTGCTTATATCTTTCTTCTTTTACTCTTCTCTTAAGCTTTTCTTCTTCTGTAAGTACTTCTTTTTTATCCAATTCTTCGAAATATTCTTCTAATTTCTCTATTTCTTCTGCAATTTCTTGTGCCAATGCAATTGCTTTTTTTGCTGAGTCTCTTTCTGCAATAAATTCTTCTCTTGGCATTTTGAATAAATCTTCAAATACTTTATAATCATTAAAATTTTCTTTTCTTTGTGTATTTTTTGCCATTTTTTATCCTCCTACTAATTATTTTCATCTAATTAGCTAAAAATTTCCATTATATCTCATATTTATCATTATACACCCATTGTTACATTTTGTCAACAATTATGTTAAGTTCTTTTAATGATTTTTATTATTCTCTACCACCATGTCCATCGTCAGAGGCATTATCCCTTTCTTCTTGTACTGGACTAGTGCTATTTTCTGGCACTATACCATTATTATTTGTAGGATTTAAATCAAATTTTGAATTTGGCTTCTGTGCTTGCTTATGTACTTGATTTCTCCACTGTCTCGCACGCCCCTCTTCACTAATTACCTCATCTCCGAGTTTTACTATCTTTTGGTGACTGCATCTCTTCTACTTTCCTAGATTCATCTTGAACTTCAGCTCCATGTTCCTTAACTTCCCATCCAGCTGCTTTTGCTGTATTTCTATTCTGATAATATTCATCAATAGTTCTTAGCTCCTCTTCATGATCTATAATTTGCCCTATAAGCATTTTTTCCATATAGCTGGATGTTCTATCCCAAGGATTCTCTCCTATCATTTTGCTTACTGCTACTTTTTCGGCTAATTCTTTTGCTTGTGTTTTTTCATAGTCCTCACCTTCTTGCTCATTTTCATGGATTATTCTATCTTTTAGTTTTTTTAATTTTTTGCTGTTTATGCCTACTATTTCTGCCAACTTTTCTGCTTGTGTTCCTTTATAATCTTCTGGGTTTATAGGCTTTCTATAATTTATAACTTCATTAACCTTTTTAGACATATATCTACAATGTTTTGCCACCCATTTATTAAAATCACTTGGTTCTTGACCTTCATTCAGCTTTTTATAGTTTTCTACATATCTTTTCAAATATTTATCTTGTTTTTTCTTTATCTCTTTGCTCTTTTCAGATAGTTTTGTAAGTAAGCCTTTCGTTTTTTCCCAAGCCGAATGTTTTATAACTACTAAATCTCTTATTTCTCCTTTATTTTCTTCTTCATTTACATTAGATACTACTGGTGCTTCTTCTCTTCCTTCTTCTTTTAGTGGGATTTCTTTTTTTATCTGTTCGTCTTTATTCTTTCCATCAGCTTTGCTTTCTTCACTTTCTTGGCTTTTTGTATCTTCTACTTTTACATTAGAGTTAGTTTTTTCTACATTTAATCTAGCTATTAAGTCTTCTTTAGACATCAGATGTATTTTATCCCAATTGTTTCTATCTGTAATAAATTTAATCTGATTTTTTGCATTTATTATTTTTTTACTTTCTTCACTGCATTCTAATATTTTGTCTATATTAGCTTGCGCCTCTAAAACTTCTTTACTTGGAAAACTTTCTTTTGCCTCTAAAAGTTCTTCCTGTTCTTTCTTTTTTTCTTCATATTCTGCTTTATCTTCTTCTGATAAATATGGTCTCTTAATATATTCTTCAAAATATTTATCTAACACGCTTAATTTTTTCGCTATTCTAGCTTTTGCTTCTCTATCTTTTGCTTTTGCTTCATTTAAAAAAGGTCTAACAGCTTTTAATTCATTTGCTCTTTTACTTCTAGAATTTTTAATTATCTCTTCTGCAATTTCTAATATCTCTCTAACTTGAAAAAAAGTAACATATTTTTCATATTCATTTATAAATTTCTCAGTTTGAACAATATTTTGAATTTTAACTTTTCGAGCTTGATATTGTGGATTTGATATTATTTCATTATATCTTTTTTCTTTTTCGGCTCTTTGTGCTCTTTCTATTCCTGTAATTCCTTCTTTTTTATCCATTTCAGCAAAATATGCTTCTAATTCTCTAACTTCAGGAGTTTTTCCATCTCTATTTTCATAAAATTCTGTTGCAATATCTATTTCTTTCCTTAATTCTTCGTCCGACATTGAAAATAAACCTTCGAATACTTTTAAATATTCCTTATAATCATTAAAACTACCTTTTTTCATTGGTTCCCCTGCCATTTTTTATCCTCCTACTAATTATTTTCTATTTAATTAGCTAAAAGTCTCCATTATATCTCATATTTATTATTATACATCCATTGTTACATTTTGTCAAAAATTATGTTAAGTCCTTTTAATGATTTTTGTGCAAGTTCATTATACCTTTCCTTTTTATCCTTTATCTTCTTATCTAGCTCTGGTAATATACCAAAATTTGCATTCATTGGCTGGAAGTTTTCTGTTTCAGATGAAATATAATTTGCAAGACTTCCTATCATTGTTTCTTTTGGAAAGATTACTTTTTCTTTTCCTTTTATTTTATTTACTACATTTAAACCGAACTACCATTCCGTGAAGAAATTGATTCTACATATCCTTC
Source organism: uncultured Clostridium sp. (assembly GCA_948466265.1). Next base: position 5,057 of record CAOJZU010000032.1, read on the forward strand.
TACCCCAGTAATTTGTCCTGCAAAATATATATTGTTATTTAATTTTAAGTTATATGTATTATCTAAAAGTTTTGGTGAATTTATATATGTATTTCTATGCATTACTCCATATTTTACAAATTCTGCATTCTCTAAGCCTGGTATTTTACTAAATACTCTTTTTTGTTCCCCAAATTTTAGATTTGTTTGAAATCCCACCATATTATATAAGCTTCCTTCGCTATTATCTTGTCTCAGTTGTACGATGGCATATGGTCTATTTCCTGTTCTTGGATCTGTAAACCCTACTGGTTTTAATGGTCCAAATCTTAATGTGTCTATTCCTCTTTTTGCCATTACTTCTACTGGCATACATCCTTCAAAGATTTCTCTTTTTTCAAATTCATGAAGCTCAGCTATTTCTGCTAAGACAAGTTCATTCCAAAGTTCTTCATATTCTTCTTTATTCATAGGAAGATTTATATAGCATGCATCCCCTTTTCCGTATCTGTCTCCTAAGAACCCTATATTCATATCAATTGTATCCTTCTCAATTATCGGTGCTGCTGCATCATAGAAATATAGCTTATCTTCTCCTGTGATATTTGCTATGTTTCTGCTTAGATTGTCTGTTGTAAGTGGTCCTGTTGCAATAATAACAATCCCAGATTTAACAATTTCTTCTAAAGAAATATCTATCCCTACTTCTTTTTCTATAATGTTTATATTTGGCATATCTTTTACTTTTTCCGTGACTAATTTTGCAAATTCTTCCCTATCTACTGCTAATGCCTGTCCTGCTGGTACAGCTGTTTTGTCTGCACATTTTATTAAAAGACTATCTAGCCTTCTTAATTCTTCTTTCAAAAGCCCACATGCGTTTGTTATCAAATTTGATTTAAATGAATTGCTACATACAATCTCTGCTAGGTTTGGGTTATTATGAGCAGGTGAAAATTTATTAGGCTTCATTTCATACAAGTTAACTTCTATATTTTGTTTTGCTATTTGGTATGCTGCCTCACATCCGTGCAAGCCCAGCACCTATTATATTTATCATATTTACCTCTTTCTTTACATTATGTATATTATATGTTATAATTATTTCATAGTAATGTCAAGTACAACTTAAAAAATAAAATTTTTGATAAGAAGTAAGACTAAAATTACCTGCCCATTTGGGCAGGTTTTTTTAGTTATCTATTTTGTTTTATTATAAAACATATTTCTTAATTAATGTAACTCCAGCTGCAAAGATTAGTAAAACTGCTCCCATTAGTCCTATATATATATGTTCTGAACCTGTTTGTAATGCAAGTATTACTGGTGCATCATCTTCATCATCTTCATAAGGTCTTCCAGGTTCTAAGTTATCTGGTGTAGAGTCTATATCTGGTACGTCACCTTTATTTTTATCTTTGCTTATTTCTGCTAGGTTTACTTTTTCTCCAAGGTTTTCTGGATTATTTATCCATGTAAGTACTACTTTAACTTCTGCATAGTTTTTCTCGTTAGCTTCAAGTAATGTATCTTTTAGATAATCTGTTGTAATTATTCCACCTGAAACTTCCTTCCATCCATATTCAGTGTTGTCTGCTTCGAAGAATTCTAGTCCTTCTGGTATATGGTCTTTTATTTCAGTTGCATATCCATCAATTTCACCTTGGTTTGTAACTCTTATTGTATAGATATATTTTATTGTAACTTTCATTAAATCTTTTTCTTTAATACTTATCAATACTGCATCTTCGTCTCTTGCTGTTTCTGCTGTATGTCCTGTGTCTGTTATTACTGTTTCACCATTTAAAGTTACTTTTGTTTGTGATACCCATTTTAGTAATGCTAAATCGAAATATTTTACAATTACATTATCATAATCTATATCGTCTTCATTATCTCCATCTTTTTTATATTCTTCGTCTCTACTTGGCTCTGAGTCTATATCGTCATCTGAGTCATCTGATATTTGAGCAACATTTACAAGTACTCTTTTTGTCTCTTCCTTAGTTGTTGGTACATATGTTACTTTAAATGCAACTTGTACATCTCGATAATCAGGATTTGCAGGCGTTACTCCTGATTGTGTTATTTCTGAATCTGGATCAAATGCTTTAAGCAAATTATTTCTTCCTGTTTCTTTTTCTTGTTCTTCTGATAAGTAGTCTGTAACAATGTATTTTGCTTTGCTTACATCTGTTGTTGGTTTTTGATCTTCATCTAACATTTTCCATCTGTATTCTACGTTTGTTTCGTTTTCTGGTAAGAATTCTAATCCTTCTGGCATGTCGTCTGTAATTTCGTTTGCATATCCATCTGTTCTGCCTTCATTAAATATTCTTATTGTGTATGTTACAATGTCTCCTGTCATAACAGGTACTGGATCTTTCCTGTGATTGTATGATATTTTTCCGGTCTTTATATATTACTTCTGGAATCCTGTTATTTACTGGACTCTCCCCTGTTTTTGTAATGAATTTTCTAAGTGCTAAATCGAAATGACTGATAACTACTTTATCAAAATCGTCATCGTCTTGTTCTCCTGGATAATATTTATCTCCATTTTCAGCTTTTACAACATTTTCTTCGTTATAGTATGGCGTTTTTTCATTATCTCCACCTGTATAGTTTGGTCTATATGAAGGTTCTGCTGGATTTTCTTCGTTAGTTGGGATAATAGCATTTGCAACTTCTGAGTCTCTATCCTTTAATATTTTTTCTCCTGCTAAATCTGATGTCATTTTTGTAATTTCTGCTATATTTGTTTGTGCAATTTCTTTTGGTGTATCTTTTTTAACTTTACATTTTATTTCTACATCTACATAGCTTAATATATAGCTATCTTCTTGTTTTGCATCTTCAGCAGTATTTTTCTTTGCTGCTGGAATTTTTATATTTGGTAGATATAAAAGAGATGGGTCAGCTTTTGCTTCTTCTTTTATCTCTTCATAATCTAGTAATCCTCCTGCACCTACTATTTCACAATATGGAGTAGACACAAATACGCTTGGATTATTTTCATCTAAAGCTCTCCAATATCCTCTTGTATCAGTAAGGTCTATCTGTAGCCACATTGGAAGATAATCTCTAATTTCTTTTATATATGCTGGAATTTCTCCTTCATTATATAATCTTATAGTGTATGTTACTATGTCTTCTGCTGATACTGATACTGGCTTTTTAGGATGATTGTATATTGCTGTTGTTTGGAATTTATCTCCTATTAGTGTATTAAATTTACTAGTATCTACTTTTGGTGCCCTTGAAGTTTCTAATTCTTCGTTATTTACTTTTGATATGAATTTTCTTAAAGCAATATCTGCTTCTTTTTCTTTTATTTGTACAACTGGTTGTTGTATTGCAGTATTTTCTCCTGCTAAATATACTGTAATTTCTCTATTTACTGGTGTGTAAAGTCCACTTGTATTTGTAGTATCTAATTTAATCTCTGTAGCTGCTGCTTTACCTGTACTTATTAAGGCTTTATATAGTCTGTTTGCAGCATCTTGTCTCATAGCTCCATAAAGTATAGCGTTAGCATTATTATCAAATTCACTATTATATGGATGATTTGCATCATTATATCCTACATATTTATAATTTTTTCTTGTTGTTACTGTTCCATCTGGATTTGTTACATCTATTTCATCATATGTATTATAGAAATCTTCATTTTCACAAGATAACATTGTATAAACTCTATTTAATTCTTCTATATGATATGGTTTATATGTAACTTCTTTCCCTTCTTCTATTATAGTCTTATCTTCTTGGTTTGTAAAATACCAGATTGCAAGTTGCTGAATTACTTCTATGTCTGCTGATGAAAGAACAGATAATGGTTTGCTTGTAAAATCATCACTTGTATATCCTGCATATTCCATTAAGTATGCTTGTACTTTTTCTGAATTTTGCATATCTTTTTCAAGTAGCATTATATCTAATATTTTTAAAACTGCATTAAAACTATCTTTATCTTCAAATATTGTCACTTCTGAATTTAATCCACTAAGATATGTTTTTACTTTTTCATAGTCTTCTGGTAAATTAAATGCCAAATCATAATTTACTATATTTTCTGGATTATCTACATTACCTTCTGTAGCAAATCCTAGTCCTGCTCTTAAACAGTATAAATCAGGCAATTTTTCTGTTGTATTTTCATTTGCACTTACTATTTTCCATACGTTAATTGTTCTGTCATCATTACCTGTATTTAATTGATGTTTGTATGTAACTTCATATGGTCCTTGAACTTGTTTAAATTCAGGTTCATATGTTTCAATTCCCATTCTCTCCTTTATTATTCTTAAATTGCCAAGTCCACTACTACTTGCTGCCTCTGTTTTGTTTGTGAATGCAAATAAAACAGTTACTAGCATAAATAATAATGTCGCTACAATTAGTTTTCTTGTCTTCATAACTTTACCACCTTAGTTTATATTTTTTCTTAATTTTATTTTACATTTTTTATAAATAAAGTCAATAGCAGATTTTGGTATTTTTCTTGACTAAAAAAAACCGTCCACTATCCTTCTACGGAAAGGGTTTATGCATATTTACTTTTATTTATTACAATTTCTTTACAATTATATAACATTTTCGTTACAAAATCAACCTATTATGTTAAATTTTCTGAAACTATTTATTCGCCTAACACTTTTTAGTCGAATTTTGTTTTTTTGTAATTAATATATTTTATACATATATTTCACTTTTCTGAATATATATTTTATATATAACTTCTTAACCTTGACAATTTAATTGATTTTTGGTATTATATTTAAGCAATAATCCTTTATATTTGTTTTTGCAGGTATAGTTTAGTGGTAAAACATAACCTTGCCAAGGTTAAGTTACGGGTCCGATTCCCGTTACCTGCTCCATTTAATATATGTCAACTGTGGTCATTCTGGTTTTAAAAAAATAGCATGCCCATTAGGTAATATTTCATAAAAAATCGGCGATATAGCCAAGTGGTAAGGCACGAGTCTGCAAAACTCTGATCCCCGGTTCGAATCCGGGTGTCGCCTCCAATAAATAAAAAAAGTCCATTTTGGACTTTTTTTATTTATCTATTATGAAAATCGTAATTTATTCTTTTCATCATATATTAAAAACAAACTATTTCTAGTCTGCTTCTAATTTTAACAAGATATTGTTAATATATTTCCATTGTTATCAAAAATAGCAAATTCATCTTTTCCATAAAAAGTTTTATGAAGTTCTTTAGCAATTTCCACTCTATCTTTTAATTCATTATAAACTTCTGAAACATCATCAACAGTTATAAATAATGTAAATGTTGGTACTATTTCATCTGTTTTTAAAGTTGAATATTCTTCTATCAGATTTTTTTGTTCTTGAATCATTATAGAGATTTTATCCTTATTTAAAATAGCAAAATTTAAAATTTCTCCTTCTTCTGGAACACTTAATATCTTTTGAAATCCCATTTTTTCTTCATAAAATTTTATTGTTTCTTTTACATTTTTAACCATTATATTGGTTGTTATTGTTTCATACATAAACTTATACCTCCTATATGATAATAAATAAAATAATAAAAAAAGTATTGTAAAAAATGGACATTATTTATAATTTTCTATTATCTTTAATGGAGAAATTCCTGTATATCTCTTTATCTCTCTTATTAAATGTGATTGGTCATAAAAGCCACATA
>CAOJZU010000033.1 GCA_948466265.1 uncultured Clostridium sp.
TCCTTGCTATTTCAGTGTTTCCTTAATTGTCACACTCGATAGGTGCCCCTACTGGGCAAACACCTGCACAAGTTCCACATCCTATACATAAGTCTGGATTTATTTCATATCTTTCTTCTCCTTGTGAAATACATTCTACTGGGCAACTTGCTGCACATGCTCCGCAAGATATACATTTATCTGTTATTTTGTAAGCCATATATATTCACCACCTTTCAAGTTTTTATTTTAATTATTCATTTCTTCTTTATCTAATTCTTCAAGTTTCTCTAACTCTTTTAAATCATTTTCGTCTATATTTTCTTCATCTGTAGTTTCTGCATCTTTAATTATTTTGATATCTTTTACATTAAACTTCTTTATCTTTGTTTCATCTTTATTTATTATTTTTACTTTTACAATCTCTTTCAAAGTTTCAACATTTTCAACTGTTCCTTCTCCCTCTTCTGTACTTACTATTGCACCTACTTTTGGAAGTCTTGAGAGTTTTTCTTCATAAACGTCCTGTTCATATTTTAAACAGCACATAAGTCTTCCACAAGATCCTGATATTTTTGAAGGTGTAAGTGATAAATTTTGTTCTTTTGCCATTTTTATTGATACTGTTTCAAAATTTGAAAGATGTGCACAACAGCAAAGTTCTCTTCCACAAATTCCGACATCCTCCAATTCTCTTTATCTCGTCTCTTATACCTATTTGTCTAAGCTCTATTCTAGTTTTAAATATTGCCGCCAAATCTTTTACTAAGTCTCTAAAGTCTATTCTACCATCTGCTGTAAAGTAAAATAATATTTTGCTACCATCAAATTTATATTCTACATTTACTAAATTCATGTCTAATTTATGTTTTTTTATGTTTTTTACTGCTATTTTGAAGGCTTCTTTTTCTTTTCTTTTATTTTCTTCATTATGCTTTTTGTCTTTTTCTGTTGCAATTCTTTTAATTGGCTTAAGTGGAGATACAATTCTATCATCGCTTGTTTCTTTATTTGGAACTGCAACTTCTGCATATTCATCGCCAAATGCAGTTTCAACTATTACAAAATCTCCAATATTTAATTTATATTTTCCAGGATCAAAGTAATAAACTTTACCGATTTTTCTTTAATCTAATACCTACTACTGTCTTCACTAATGCTCCTCCTCATTCCCATATTTTTAAAATCAAACTATCAATAGTCATATCAAAGTTGCTATTTGATTTAAGTCTTTCTTTTGCTTCTTCCACATAGTCTATATAATCTAAATATTTTTGATTTGTTTTTATTTTTTTACTTAATATCATATTTATAAATTCTAAATTTTCAAAAACCTTTTCTTTATCTTTATATAGTACATCAATTTTTCCGAATTAAATCTATGCTTAAATAATTTTCTACATTTCCAAAAATCTTTTCCAATTCTTCATATCTTTTGGTTTCTTCTTCTGTTAGCTCTTCTTTTGTTTCTTCTGTAAATAGAATCTTTGTGCATCTTGACTTTATCGTTGTAAGTACTCTGCTTTCATTATTTGTAACCAATATTATACATGCAAATTCTGGTGGCTCTTCTAATGTTTTTAACAAACAATTTCCAGCTTCTTTTGTCATGTTTTCTGCATTATTTATGATGTAAACTTTTTTTGATGAAGTTATTGGCTTTTCATATATTTTTTGTTGCATTTCCCTAATTTCTTCAATTTTTATACTTTCAGTACTTTCTTTATTAATCTCATAATAATCAGAATGATTTTCATCATCAAACATTACACAAGACCTACACTCATCCTCGCCAAAACGATTTTCTAAGCATAATATCATTTTAGCAAATTCTTTTGCATATTTATAGTTTTTAGTTTTCCCGAATTCCTGAAAATATATATCCTCCGAACAACCCTTTGCTTTTCTACTACATTTTTAAGTAATTCCTCTATTTGAATATTTTTCATCTAATTAACCTTTCCCCATTTTGAAAAAGGCCAAAACCTCATTGCCACTTTACTTTCTACTTTGCTTACTGGTACACATCCAAATGCTCTGCAGTCTTTACTTTCAGCCCTATTATCTCCCATTGCAAAAACATATCCTTCTGGCACTGTTAAATCATAAAATATTCCCATTCTTTCTGTTTTTACATCATCTCTTAAATAATCTTCTTCTAATTTTTCTCCATTAAGATATACTTTACCGGTCTTCTATTAGAACATGATCTCCTGCAACTCCTATTACTCTTTTTATGTAGCTCTCTTTTCCTATTTCTAATACATAATATACAAATTTAGAAAATAGATCTTCTGGCTCATTATTGTAAATTGCAACTGGATTATCCATACTTATTTGTCCTACTTTTATATCTGTATTAGAAGGAGCTTCAAATGTTATTATGTCTCCCCTTTTTAGTTCTTCTTTTCTTGTCATGCTCCATCTATTAAGGAATAATCTATCATTTTCTATTAATGTAGGTTTCATTGATACTTGCCTTACAACTGTTGGAGTAAATACGTAATGTCTAACAATAAGTGCTAATATCACTGCAATTATTATGCATAATATCCATTCTATAACTTCTTTTATATTACTTTTATCTTCTAATTCTCCCATTTTAGTCTAACTTCACGTTCCTTCCTTAGTTAAATCTATGTTTTATTATATATTAATTTCCCTTTAAAATCAAGCATATATTACTTTTTTGTAGGAACTTTAATAACAACTTCTGTACCTTCACCCTTCTTGCTTTTTATATCTATACTTCCGATTATTTTTATCTAATATTTCTTTTGCAATAGAAAGTCCAAGTCCTGTACCTCCCATTTCCCTAGTTCTTGCTTTGTCCACTCTATAAAATCTATCAAAAATACGTGTTAGATCTTCTTCTGGAATTCCAATTCCATTATCTATTATTTTTATATATGCATCACTATACACAAATCCAACATAAATCTTGATATTTCCTTCCTCTTTTGTATATTTTATACTATTTGTTAATATATTTAGCACTACCCTTTCTATACCATCTTTGTCTGCATATACTGGAGGTACATTTGCTGTTACAAAGCATTCTACTTTATGATGTTTTTTATCTATTTCTATTTGTACTTTATCTTGACATCTCTTTACAAGTTCACCTAAGTCAAATTCTACTTTTTCTTGCTTAATTTCATCATTATCATATCTAGAAAGTGCCAAAAGGTCTGTAACTAGCTTTGCCATTCTTCTTGCCTCTGTTGCAATTACTGTTAGAAATTTGTCTTTTGTTTCTTTATCGTATTCATCTTCCAATAGTGTATCTGCATATCCCATTATCGAAGTAATTGGCGTTTTTAATTCATGAGATACATCAGCCACAAATTCTTTTCTCATATTATTTAGTCTTACATGTTCTGTAATATCCTGTATTACAACAATTACCCCTGCTGGAATATCATCTTCATTTTTCAGTGGTGCAAAGTGCATATGCATATGATTATCTCCAATTGTTACCCTTTGCTCTGATGAAGTCCAGTTTTCAAGATATATTATTTTTTCTAAGTTTACATCTACACCTAGTTTATCAAATATTTTTTCAAAGTTCTCATCTTCAGGAATTAATCTTAAAAGTCTTGTTGCCGCAGGATTTATAAGTTCTATTCTTCCCTCCATATTAAATGCTATAATCCCATCTGTCATATGGAAAAGTATTGTTTCTATTTGATTTTTTCTTTTAGATACTTCGCTTAAGTTTTCTTTTAGCTCTTTTGTCATCATATAAAACGCATTAACTAAATCATCAACTTCGTTTTGACTTTGATGTGATTCTATTTCATTTGGTTCTATATCATCTCCGATTAGCTATCTTTTTTGCATTATTTATAAGTCTAGTTATTGGAGCTATTACTGTTCTTGTTACAATTATTCCGAACCAAAATACAAATTGCTATAAATATTCCAGTTGTACATATTGTAGTTATTTTTAAGTTATTTTGATAGTTCTCCAAATTTAAAATATAATCTATACCTTGCTCCTTAGCTACATCTGTAACTGTTTGTAGATTAGAATAGTTAATATATCCGACTAATTCCTATTGCTAATATTCCGAACTAACAAAAAAACTAAAATTATTTTTATTTGTACATTCTTTAACATCTTTTATTTCCCTTTCATTTTATATACTAAAAAGAGAGATATAGGGGCTGCTACCATTTTACAAACCTGGCAACGCCCCTACTTCTATTTTACTCATAAACTATATGTTTAATTTGTTATTCTGGTTTTGATATATAATATCCAACCCCTCTTTTAGTCACAAGTATTTGTGGATTTGTTGTATCTTCTTCGATTTTTTCTCTTATCCTTCTTACTGTAACATCTACAGTTCTTATATCTCCAAAATATTCATATCCCCATACTTTTTCAAGTAAAAGTTCTCTTGATACAATTTGTCCGAGGTTGCTGAGCTAGATATTTTAGAGCTTCAAACTCTCTAACTGTTAAGTCCACCTTTTCTCCTCTTACTTTTACTTCAAATCTATCTACATCAAGACTTAAGTCTCCAACAGTTATTTTATGATTTTCTTTTTTATCTTTTTCTTCTGCCTCTACTGTTAAGACTTCAGTTTTTCTTAAATTTGCTTTAACTCTTGCCATAAGTTCTCTTACACTAAATGGCTTTGTTATATAGTCGTCTGCACCAAGCTCTAATCCAACAATTTTATCTAATTCTTCATCTTTTGCAGATAATATAAGTACTGGTACATTTGGTGTAGCACTTTTAATTTTTTTGCATGCTGTTAAGCCATCCATTTTAGGAAGCATTATATCAAGCAAAATTAAATCTGGCTTTTGTTCTAATGCTATATCTACAGCTGTTTGTCCATCATTTGCTTCTATTGTGTTGTATCCTTCTTTTTTAAGATTATATACCAATATATCAATTATTGACTGTTCATCATCTACAATAAGTATTGTTTTTTTGTCATCATCATCAAACATATAACATCCGCCTTTCATCCTATACTTATATATAATTTTATATCATATATTTAAAATTAAAACAAGTATTAAATTGGATTTATTTTATAATTTTTTGTAAGCGGTCAAAGAAAACGTGACTTAAACAAAATCTCATAAATATGATAAGAGCACAAAAGAGCCTAGACATCCTGATATAATTCAGTATTGTCTAGGCTAAAATTTATTATGCAATTTTTAATTCTTCATATTCGCCTACATATCTTATCTTTCAGACAGTTTGTTTTCCCCATCATCTCATTTTATGTCAAAATCAACCGACTACACTAGAGCTCTGACTAGTTCTCTAATACGGTGTAACCTGCACCGCTGCATGTCGGGCAATCCCCCGCTCCAACTTTACACGTTCCATAATTTTTTGTCGTAGGCATTCCACTCACGCAGCCTCCAGTTTCCACACACCAATAAGTTTTCCCTCCGGCACTGTCTACACTTGTAGTGCACCTCCCAGTGGCTACCTGAGTTTTTGTTGCCACACTTACCGCAGGAGAATTCTCCATGGTTCGATACCTTAGAAGAAGAAGTTTTCAGTATAACATGTGAAGACTTTATTTGGCCAGTTCCACCGCACATTGAGCAAGCGGTTCTCACTGAACTCTCCGCTATGGAGTAATTTCCCGCCTCATCATATGCTTCCAATACAATCTGGACATTATTGTAACTATTCACAAATGTTTCTGATAAATTGCCAGCGAGGATGTAACTTCCTAAATCAGTCCAAGTCTTCAAATTAGTCTCAATTTTTGCACTTGGGTCGTCGTTCCACCCTAAAAGAATTAGATAGGCATGTCTGAAAGTTGACTGCGGGTAAGGGTCGTACAGTTCCACTTCTACTTTGTAAGTCGATGAGGCCCACTGAGTGACTAAGTTCGCAGAAGGAGGTGTAACATCAACGTCGTCAGCTAATAAGTTTGCAGATTCTGTGTATCTTCCATTTGGCAAATTGCAATTGGTTGTAGAGCAGTAGCTATTGCTGTGTTGACACCACGTTGTTATGTTTACTGCTTCGAAGGTTTCGAATGTAACTTGGTTATCGATTGGACTAACGAACGAATCTGGGTTAGCCAACAGTCCGCTCATTACTTTTGATATCAATGTAACTCTCCGAGCTAGTGCGTCTATATGATTTTAGGTAGAAGGATGCTTTTTTCCCAGATATTGAGTTAAGTGATACATAAAACATCGAACCTGTTGTACAATAGTTCTCAGCAGTTAGTCTATATTTAATTGTTGGCGGATTGTTACTACGGTTCACACCTAGACATTCTATTAATGGAGCTGGGTAGTATGTCGCTGTATTTACAACTGTACTTTCTAGAAGATTTCCCGCTCTATCTACTACTATTACTTTCAAGTAGTATGTAGTTGCTGAAGTTAGTTGCTCAAAAGTATGTGTACAAGTTCCTGTACTAACTTGGTAGCTTTTACTATTTCCAAATCCTGATGTAGAACTTGTTGTACTTAGTTGGAAAGTATACATGTATACCCCCGATATCGTATCTGCTCCTGTTGCTTTTACTGTTATGCTATTTGAGGTTTTAGATGTTACACTTATTGATGCTGTTGTTGGTATTGTTTCATCTATCAATGTTGTTGTTGCACTTCCTACGCTACTTACTTGTTTTGTTGCTGTATTTACATATATTGCTTTTATTGTACAATTGCTGGTTAGTTTTACTGTTTTGTCTCCTGTCCCTGCTATCTCTATTCCTGTAGTTGCTGTTGGTGCTGTTCCATTTGTTGTATATCTTATTGTATGTCCTGTTGGTGCTGCTTTTATTGTTGCTATTTTTTCTTTTGTCCATGCTGTGTTATTTGCTATTGTTATGCTAGGTGCATTTGCTTTTGTCCATGCGTCTCCTGTTACAGTTCCTTCATTTCCTGCTTTGTCTCTTATTATATATTTAAACCAATAGTGTGTTCCTGCTGTTAATCCGCTATCTGTTCCTGTGAAGTTTTTTTCAGAGGTTATTTTTGGAGTTTTTTCTGTCCATGGTCCATTAGCACTCTCTTTGGTTAGATAGCATGTATAGCTATATATTCCGTGAGCCATTTTCAGTTGCTGTTATTTTTTTCTGTGTAGTAGTAGTTGTTGTTGTTATTTCTAGTGTTCCTGTTGGTGCTACTGTGTCTCTTATAAATGTTACTGTGTTGCTTGCTCCTGATGTATTTCCTGCTATGTCTTTTGCATATGCTTTTACCGTGTAGCTTCCGTCGTTTGGTATTGCTACTGTAATATCTCCTATTCCTCTTGATACTTCTGTGTAGTCTTTTCCGTTTATTGTGTATCTTATTTTGTCTGTTGAATATTCTGTTCCTCCGTTGTCTTTTATTTTTACTTTGACTTCTCCTCTGTAATAGTTTCCGTCTGTTCCTGGGCCTTTTGTCCCTTCTACTGTTACTGTTGGTTCTTGTAGACCTTCTTTTGTTGTTACTGATATTGGTAGTGTTTCGTTTACGTTTCCTGCGTTGTCATATACTTTTACTGTTACGTTGTCATATATTGTTAATGGTTCTAGTCCTGTGGCTTGTATTGTGTTTGTTTCTGATTCTCCTCTTTTTATTCCATCTACATAGCATTCGTATTTTGCAATTCCTGATAGGGTATCTCTTGCTCCTACTGTTATTATGAATCCTTTTCCTGTGTGGTTTCTTGTTTGCGGCGTTCCTACTTCTGGTGCTACTTCGTCTTTGTATACATTTATTGTTCTTGTTTCTGATCTATTTCCTGCTTCGTCTATTGCTCTTATTGTTACCGCGTATTCTCCGTCTGTTTTTATTTTTATTGGTACTGTTATATTATCTACTTTTGTCTTTCCTACTGCTATTTCGTTCTTCTTTAGGTCTTTTATTTCGTATTCATATCCTTTTATGACTCCGGTTTTCTTTTGGATCTGTGCTTCCATTTCCGGTCTTTTGCTTCTATTTTTATTTCTCCTGTTACTTTTATCCAACCTTTGTCGTTTATATCTGTTTCTCCTGCTTCTGGTGTTAGTGTTATTTTTGTTATTTCTGGTTTTATATTGTCTAGTTTTATTTCTTTTTGACTTTCTTTTGATTCATATCCATCTTGCGAACCTGTTTTCGCTATTATGTTTGTTC
>CAOJZU010000034.1 GCA_948466265.1 uncultured Clostridium sp.
TTACATTGAGAGAAGACTGTGAAGTTTCAGCAAGTATGGGAACCAACATAACTACGATTGATCCTTCAGAAGAACAACTAACAATGGAAAAGACTAAGAAAGTAGTTACAAAAATTGATAATACACCACCATACATAACAGATATAAAAGTACCAAGTGGATTTGCTAGAAATACACATTCTACAGCTATACAGTTTACTATTAAAGATGATGAGTCTGGTCTTGATGGAAGTATAAAAGGTGTTGTAGATCAGTGGGGGCAACCACAAATAGGAGTTACTAATCCTCAGTGCAGTTTTAACTGGAAAATCGATAGAGAATCTACAAGTATTTATAGAGATATGTCTCAAACGATAGAGCCTACCAATGGAACAAAATCATTTTTAGTTACTAAAGAATGGACTGATTTATTCTTTTTGGACGCAACTAGAATAAAGTTGGAAGTAAAGTTGACAGATATGGCAGGTAATAAAAGTACAACAACGATCTATTCAGAACCTACTATACCTCGTAATGATAAAATCGTTATAGGAACTGATCAAGAGAAGTTTTCAAGGCGAGTTTATTCTGCGGGCGAAACTTCTACTAGCTATTCTAATTTGGCTTCTAGACGGTCAAGTTGATTTTATTGCACGGTACATTCTATAGTGGTAGAACTAATAATTCAAATTATTATAGTAGCTTTATAGGTATATCGGATACTAAGCGGAATCAATATTGCTAGTGCTATATCAATTTATTACAATAGTATAGGAAAAGAGAATTATGCAACTTGGAATTCATTTGGAACTGCAAAAACATTAAAGTATTTGGATAGAGAATGGTATACAAGAGTTTGGAGTCATGCTAATGTAAACAGCTACTATACAGGGAATAAGATTTTTATATGGAAGGCTACTACTTATGGTGCCACTGTATCCAATCAAGAGTTATTAGAGTGGACATTAAATCAATATTTTGGTTTATGATTAGTTCATTTTAGAATCATTAAAGTAATGAGATAATATAAAAATAGAGAGGGTGATATACTATAATGTAAGTATATACCCTCTCAAATAATATATTGTAAAATCAAATACTTGTATTTTTCACTAATTCGTTATATAATAAAAAAATAAAAAAATCATAAGGAGGCTTAAATTTATGAATGTTACTAAGACTGAACTACTTCATATTGCAAAACTTGCTGACCTAAGTATAAGAGAGGAAGAAATAGAAAAATATATATCAAACTTAACAGAAATTATAAATTTTGCAAACACGGTAAATGAAGCACCCGTAGAAGATTTAAAAGAAACAGTAGGACCAAATACAAACTATAATATATTTAGAAAAGATGAAATAATAGAATTTGAAGATAAAGAAGCGCTTTTACAGAATGCACCAGAAAAGGAAAATAATATGTTTAAGATACCTAAGGTGATTTAAGTAAATAATTATATTATCAACAAAACTTTCCTAAATATAATTTTCTTAAAAAATATATTTAGCGTTTTGCTGGCAATCAGACGAAATATAAATTCAAACAATAAATATCTCTGTTATAGGGAAGCAAGGCAAATTGCAGCAGATTGAATTTTACTGTCTAAGCATTATTTGTTCGAAGATTAGTGCAATAATATTAAGTTTATTGTTTGAATAAAAAATGGGAGGAAAATAAATGGACATTACAGAATTAACTGTACATGAGTTAAAGGAAAAGCTAGATAAGAAAGAATTAACCTCATATGATATAACAAAAGCTTATGTAGATAGAATAAATGAAAAAGAAAAAGATGTAAATGCGTTTGTAACTTTACTTACAAATGAAGCTTTGGAAAAAGCAAAACAAATAGATAATATGCAAGAAAAGACTCCATATTCAGGTATTCCAATAGGAATAAAGGACAATATGTGCACAAAAGGAATAAAAACAACATGTAGCTCTAAAATGTTAGAAAATTTTGTATCTCCATATAATGGAACGGTCGTTAACAGAGTCATCAACGAAGAAAATATGATAAACTTAGGGAAACTTAACATGGACGAGTTTGCAATGCGGAAGTTCTACAGAAACTTCATATTTTGGAAAAACAAGAAACCCATGGGATTTGGGATGTGTTCCAGGAGGATCATCAGGAGGATCAGCTGCAGCAGTAGCTGGAAATTTAGTACCATGGGCATTGGGATCAGATACACGGGCGGAAGTATACGTCAACCTGCATCACTTTGCCGGAGTTGTTGGATTAAAACCTACATATGGACTAGTATCAAGATATGGACTAGTTGCATTTGCGTCATCACTTGACCAAATAGGACCTATAACAAAGGATGTAGAAGATGCAGGAATACTTTTATCATTAATTGCAGGAAAAGATGAAAAAGATACAACATCAGTAGATATACCAAAAAAAGATTATACAAAATCTTTAAAAAATGACATAAAAGGCAAAAGAATTGCAGTTCCAAAAGAATTTTTTGGAGAAGGAATAAGCAAAGATGTAAAAAAATCATTAGAAGAAGCAATAAATACATATAAATCGCTTGGAGCAGAAATAGAAGAAATTACACTAGATGTAGCAAAATATGCCTTAGCCACATACTACATTATTTCATGTGCAGAAGCAAGTTCAAACCTTGGAAGATTCGATGGAATAAGATATGGATATAGAACTGAAAACTTTACAAACCTAAAAGAAATATATAGGAATTCTAGAAGTGAAGGATTTGGAGAAGAAGTAAAAAGAAGAATTATCCTTGGAACATATGTATTAAGTTCAGGATACTATGACGCATATTATAAAAAAGCACAAAAAGTCAGAACATTAGTACAAAATGAATTTAAAAAAGGATTTGAAAAACATGATGTAATATTAATACCAACATCACCAACAACAGCATTTAAGTTTGGAGATAAATTAGAAAACCCACTTGAGATGTGGCTTGCGGATATATGCACAGTGCCAGTAAATATAGCAGGACTCCCTCGGAATATCTATTCCTTGTGGGGTAGACCAAAATGGAATGCCAATTGGAATGCAACTTATTGGAAACTATTTTGAAGAAGAAAAATTATTAAATATAGCATATGCATATGAACAGGAAACAAAGTTTAGAGAAAATTATAAACCTACATTTAAGGGGGGAAAATAAAATGGCAAGAGAAGACTATGAAGTTGTAATTCGGACTTGAAGTGCATGCAGAATTATCTACAAAAACGAAAATATTTTGCTCATGTCCTACAGAATTTGGAGGAGATCCAAATACACAAATTTGTCCTGTTTGTATGGCAATGCCAGGAGCATTACCTGTCTTAAATGAAAAAGTCGTAGAATATGCAGTAAAAGCAGGACTTGCTACAAACTGTGAAATATCAAAAGATAGTAAAAACGATAGGAAAAACTATTTTTACCCAGACCTTCCAAAATCATATCAGATATCACAATTCGATAAACCACTATGTGAAAGAGGCTATGTAGAAATAGATACAACAGAAGGAAAAAAGAAGATAAGACTTACAAGAATACATATAGAGGAAGATGCAGGAAAATTAAATCATGATGATTATGGAAGAGGAAGTTTAGTAGACCTAAATAGAGCAGGAGTACCATTAATCGAAATTGTATCAGAACCAGATATCAGGTCAGTAGATGAAACAGATAAATACCTAAAAAAACTAAAATCAATACTAGAATATATAGAAGTATCAGACTGCAAAATGCAAGAAGGTTCTTTAAGAGCAGATGTAAATGTTTCTGTTAGAAAATTTGGAGAAAAAGAATATGGAACAAGAACGGAAATGAAAAACATGAATTCTTTTAAAGCAATCTCAAGAGCAATTGAATATGAAATAGATAGACAAATAGATATAATAGAAAATGGTGGAAAAATAGACCAAGAAACTTTAAGATGGGACGAAGTATCAGGAAAAACATTCTCTATGAGAGATAAAGAAGATGCACAAGATTATAGATATTTCCCAGACCCAGATTTAGTAGCTATTAAACTTTCAGAGGAATATATAGAAGATATAAAGAACAATTTACCAGAATTACCTGAAAGCAGAAAGATAAGATATTTATCAGAATATAAACTTACAGAAAAAGAAGCAAACACAATTACAGCCTCAAAATATTTATCAGACTTTTTTGAAAGAGGGGTTAAAATTTGTGGTAATCCAAAAGCAGTATGCAATTGGCTTTTATCAGATATAGCAAGAATATTAAATGAAAAGGAATTAGAAGCAGACCAAATTCCTTTTACACCTGAAGATTTGGCAGAACTAATTGGACTTATAGAAAAAGATACAATAAGTAGCAAAATTGCAAAAGATGTACTTGATAAGATGTTTGAAAATCCAGAAAAGCCAAGCAAAATTATAGAGAAAAATGGTTGGGTACAAATATCAGATGAAAAAGCTATAAAAGAAATAGTAGAAAAAATACTAGAGGCAAACCCACAATCAGTTACTGATTTTAAAAATGGAAAAGAAAAAGCATTAGGATTTTTAGTAGGACAAGCAATGAAAGAAACAAAAGGAAAAGCAAATCCGGAAATAGTAAATAAGATGTTTAAAGAAGGAATAGAAAAAATGTAAATGCGAAAAAGAGAATTAGCTGTAAGTTTACTGTTAATTCTCTTTTTTACTTCTAGTTTTTCTTTTTTTCATCAGGAATGTATTCAAATAAGTCAGAGATTTCACAGTTAAAAGCTTTGCAAAGACTATCCATTTGTTTAATGTCTATACGTTTAGTATCTCCATGATACATGTTAGATATTGTTGCAGGACGTATACCTGTAAGCATGGCTATAGCCTTTTGAGTCATCTTATTTTTACCTAATTGGTCGCATAATTTAATTTTAATCATGTTAAACCCCCATATTTATAAAAATTTTGTCGAAAAATGTATTTTTTCTTGGTTAGTATTGTATCACTACAAAAATGAAAATTACATATAACAGTATAAATATAACTTAAGACGTAATAAAAAGACGCATAGGAGTATCAACCAATAAATAAAATATTGGACATATATATAAAGGAAAAAAATAAGAATAAAAACCATTAAGAAAACCGATAATATAAATAAAATATTAAGAAGGTTGAAAATAAATGTTAAAAAAAATTATGATAGGTCTAGCTTCTGGATTTATTACTGGACTATTTGGCTCAGGAGGACGGAATGATATTAGTTCCTGCTTTTACCTATATATTAAAACTTCGGTGAAAAGGAAGCAAGAGCAACTTCGGTATTTTGCATACTTCCAATGGTATGTGCAAGTTCTGTATTTTATTTTAATTCTTCATATATAGAGCTAAATACTGGTATATTTTGTGCTATTCGGTGGAATAATTCGGAGGCTTTTTTGGTGCAAAGCTACTTCAAAAACTTTCAGATAGAATTTTAAGAATATTTTTTACAATATTTTTAATTTATGTTGGGATTAGAATGATAATGGGAGTGTGATAAAAATTATAAATATAATAATTGGACTAGTTTCAGGATTAGTATCAGGAATGGGAATGGGAGGCGGAACAATTTTAATCCTTTGCCTTTCGTTATTTTTAGGAAAAGATCAGCATGTAGCACAAGGTGCAAATCTAATATTTTTTATACCAACTTCAATAACTTCAATATCCACAAACATAAAGCAAAAGCTAATTAAATGGAAGACAGGACTAATAGTTTCAGGGTTTGGAGTAATTGCTGCCATTATTGGTGCAAAAATATCTATAGGACTTGAAACAAATAAGCTAAAAATGTATTTTGGTATATTTTTGTTAATTATTGCAGGAATAGAAATTATAACACTTTTAAAAAAAGAAAAATCAAAAAAATCAAAATAGAGTATACTTTTGTTTTAAAAAGAAATAATAACATTATATGTATATTTTTTAAGGAGGGAAAGTTTTATGAAATTTGTAAAAGGTATGGTAATAGGTGCTATGGCATCAGCAGGAATTGCTATTGTTTATATGGAAAGCAATAACAAAATGAAAAAAACTATAATGAAAAAAGGTAAACAAATGGCTAAAAAAATGGGAATAATGTAAATAGAATAAGGTTAGACAAACACAAAAAAATAAGAATAATAATAGACTAATAGCATGAAAGGTGGAATTTAATTGTTAGATAATATCCTGCATGCTATTTTTTATATTCTTGCTATTTATGGGATAATTGAAATGATAAAAACAATTTACTATATAATGAAATTTACCAACTTAAATGAAAATCGGAATATATGTAATAATTGGAGTAAAAAATCAAGAAAAAGAAATAGAAGGAGTCTTAAGAGGTCTATTATTTAAAATAATGTATGGTAAAGAGGAAAGTATAAAAAAGGTAATAATAACAGACTTAGATTCAACAGATGGAACAATGCAAAAATTAAAAAAATTTAAAAAAGAAAATGAATACATAGAAATTGCAACATGGAAAAAATGTAAAGATATAATGGATTTAGTAGAAGATGAAAGAGATATATAATAAAATTTAATATATTGTGGTATCAGATGTAGTTAACTGCGAACGATCGCAGTAGATCGAACCTGAGTAAAAACAGGTTCAAGAACAAGTAATCAAATAAACTAGTTGATAGTGTAATATTATCAAAAAATGGAGGGTTGATCTAAGCCTCCATTTTCTAAACTATTAATAAGATAATATTTTAGAATAGTATTAAGAATGTTATTAACCTACCATTTTTTTTGTTTAGAGGCTTAATATTTTCTGTTTCAGGCAAATCATATAAATCTAAAATGGACTTTTTCAAGGCTATTGCAAAACCTAGAACTTCAAAATCAGCAATAAATTTATTACAATTTTCAATCTTAGAAATATCACTTCGGCTGATTTGATATCCTAAAACCTGCATTCTTGCACATAAATCCTCTTGAGTAATCTTTTCAGTTTTCCTAATATATTTAATCTTAGAACCTATAATATTAAATCTATCTCCAAATTTATTAAATTTTTTCATATTAAAACCTCCTTGCATTAAACCTTATAAAATCTAGAGAGAATATTGTTTTAGGGATTTTCTATAAATTACCAACAAAAAATCTCTATAAAAGAACAAATATATATTGATTTTATAAAAAATAAATGTTAAAATTGTTCTATAGACGAACAAAACGTAAAAATAAGTCGAACTTTATCAGAAAATCACCCTTTTGGAAAGAAATAAAAATAGTTTTTGTTTTGTTTGGTTTGACTTTGGCTATTTTTGTTTCTTTCCAAAAGGGTGAAAATTCAAATATAATTAAATCATAAAAAAACTAATGTTAATTAAAAATAAACAAAAAACTAAAGAAAGGAAAAGAAAAAATGAACAAAATCAAACAAAGAAGTGAAAGTGGAATAACACTAATCGCTTTACTCGTAATGATAATACTAAT
>CAOJZU010000035.1 GCA_948466265.1 uncultured Clostridium sp.
AAAATGGAGATGAAGTTCAAAATGATTTTGATAACTTATATCCATGGTCTGATATTATTACTTACAATTATGACACTACTAATAAAAAAATAACAGCATATTATGGAGAACCAGGATTTGCATTTGATGGTTCAAATGGAGAAGTACTTACAAGAATACCAGAGTTCTGGTATAAAAGAGAAATTAAAGGAGACTATGAATATATTTATATATCTGATTACAATAGAGCAGGATATAAACATAGCAAAGAGTTTTCAGTAGGTAGATATGGAATAAGTGTAGATGCAGAAGGTAATGCACATAGTTATAGTGGAACAATACCAGCATATAATAAAACAATTGCAACATTTAGAACATTAGCAACAGCTGTTGGAGATGGATTCTGCCAAATGGATACTAGATATTTTATATTGCAACTATTATATTTAGTAGAATATGCAGATTATCATTCTCAAAGTAAATTAGGTAGAGGTGTATCTGAATGGTTTAATCAAAAAGCATTAATTGCTGAAAATAATGTTAATAGAATTATTGTTGCAAATTCAAATAATATGTATGCTGGAAGAAATGTATCAATTGGAACTAGCGATGCTTGGAATAATACAGTAGCTTCTGAGAGAACAATTACAAGAATTGAAGATTATTCAAATGGAAGTGTAACAGGAAAAGCAGTTTATTTTGATGGTGCAGCAGTAAATATTGCAGTAGGAAATGTTTTATGGGGAATAGGACAAAAATCAGGACAGTGTGATGAATTAGGAATGAGATCAGGCACTTTAAATAATGATGGATGCCATTCAATGATTTATAGAGGGATTGAAAACATTTTTGCAAATATGTGGACAGCAATTGATGGACTTAATATAAAAGATTATGTGGCATACATTTGTGATGATCCAACTCAATATGCATCTGATAAATTTGTAGCACCATATAAAGCAATAGGATATACAAATTTAGAAACAACAGAATCGTATCCAAGTAAATTAGGGTTTGATGAAAATCATCCAGAGGTTGCTTTACCTATTGAAGCTAATGGAAGTTCAGGAACTGGTGTATGTGATAAATACTGGTGTAACAGCGGAAATAGAATCGCGTTCGTTGGGGGTCCTTTCGACGCTGGTGCGAATGATGGCTTCTTTGCTTGGGCTTTGAACCTTGCTTCTAGCATTTCGTACTGGGTTTGCGGGGCTCGCCTTCTTAAATACCAGTAATAAGCGGGGGTATGGGGGCGGCCAGCCTCCCATGAAATAACTGAAATCTAGAATAGTTAAATTATTTAAAAATTGTATATATAATGTCTACAGGGGATTTGATGTGTGCGATCCTGTAATTGCTTTTTGATTTTTTCGCGTTCGTTGGGGGTAATTTCAACAATGGTGCGAATGATGGCTTCTTTGCTTGGAATTTGAACAATGCTTCTAGCAATTCGAACTGGAATTACGGGGCTCGCCTACTTATTTTTAAATTATATTACACATCATTTTCCATAGCGCTTGCTAAAAATAATGTCGAAACTGGATTGACCTAGTAGCTTCTTTTAAGTGAAAAGCCGATAGACAAAAATAAGAATACCAGGAGAAAAACATGAAAAGAGTAGGAAATATATACGAAAAAATAACTAAGAAAGAAAATATAAGACAAGCTATTCTAAAAGCCTCTAAAGGAAAAAAGAAAAGAAAAAGTGTTATAAAAATACTAAACGATATGAATTTCTATGTTAATGAAATATATGATATGCTTATAAATAAAAATTACAAACCAAGTCCATATGTAAAGATGTTAATACATGATGGTGTAAGAAAAAAAGAAAGAATAATTTATAAACCACAATTTTATCCAGACCAAATTATTCATTGGGCATTAATGCAACAAATACAACCAATAATAGAAAAAGGGTTGTATGACTATACATGTGCATCTATACCAGAACGAGGAATTCATTATGGAGCAAAATATATAAAAAAGATATTAGTACGAGATAGAAAAAATACTAAATATGCTCTTAAGTTAGATGTAAAGAAATTTTATCCATCAATAGATAAAGAAATAATGAAAAGAAAATTCCTAAGAGTTATTAAAGATCGAGATACATTAGATTTAATAGACAAAATTATAGATAGTAGCGAAACAGGTCTTCCGATTGGAAATTATACAAGTCAATGGTTCGCTAATTTTTATTTGCAAAATTTAGATCATTATATAAAAGAAGAACTAAAAGTTCCCTATTATCTAAGATATATGGATGATATGGTCCTCTTTCACAGAAATAAAAAAGAACTCAGAAAAATTAAAGAAAAAATAGAGGAATATTTAAAAAAAGAAAAACTTAGATTAAAGGAGAATTGGCAATTATTTAAAGTAGATAGTAGGCCAGTTGACTTTATAGGATACCGATTTTACAGGGGTTATACAACATTAAGAAGGGGAAATTTCTTAAGAATAAAAAGAAGAGCAAAAAGAATATATAAAAGAAAAAAAGTAACATTAACAGATGCATCAGCAATGATAAGTTATTACGGTTGGCTTAAACATTGCAATAGTTATGGGTTTACACAAAAATATATAAAACCGTATATAAATATAAATGAATTAAAAGGAGTGGTTAGTTATGCAAATAGAAAGTTCAAAAAGGCCAAATAAATTTGAAATAAATGAGATGGAGAACGGAAAATGTACCGTTCTTTTTTTTGATAATGTTCAAGAAGTAGAAACCTCACAACTAGATAGTGAAGAAAAATCAATAAAATATACATATGATATGTATAAAATGAATGTAAATTTTAGAGAAAATCTATCAGAACAAATTGAAAATAACTATGATAAATGGTTAGAAACTGCAAAAAAAGAGGAATATAACCAGTTAGCAGCAGAAGTAAGAGCAAAACGAAATGAATTACTTGCTGAAACAGATAAAGAAATGTGCATTGATAGATTAGGTCTAAAACTACCATCTGACTTATCTATGACTAATATAATATCTAGCTTAAAACAATTCTTTGAAGGATTTTCTGATGTATGTAATGGGAAAATTGCAAAATATAGACAAGAATTGAGAGATATTACGAAACAAGAAGGATTTCCATATAACATTTTATGGCCAACAAAAGATAAGGAGGATTAATCTATGGATGAAAAATATATGCAAATGATAATTGAAGCAAATCAAAGTGCAAAATCGGCTCATCATAGAATAGACAGTTTAGAAAGTGAAATAGGAGAAATTAAAGAATTAACAATTGCGGTAAAAGAAATAGCAATGGAAACAAAAGCAACTAGGGAAGATGTAAATGATATGAACAGTAGATTAAAAGCAGTAGAAGAAAAACCAGCAAAAAACTGGGATAAAATCATTACTACCATAATTGGAACTGCAGTAGGTGCTGTTGTAGGAGCAATTATAGGATTAGTAATAAAATAGGAGGTTCTATATGAAAAAGTTTTTAGAAAAAATTGCGAAATTAATTGATGTAAAATCAATAATATCAATAGCAACAACATTTGTATTTTGCTATTTAGCATTAAGTAAATACTTATCTGCAGAAGTGTTTATTTCTGTTTATTCAATAATAGTAGGATTTTATTTTGGAACACAATATGAAAAAACTAAAAATGACATAACAGAATAATACAAGAATTTATTTCTTGTAATTTAAAGATACTGGAAGAAAAATTAAAAATCTTCCAGTATTAATTTTTTTATAAGGAGGTCTTCAAAATGGAAGAAGAAGTTGTAAATTACAATCAAGAACTTGCAGATTTAAATATGCAAGAGAATACTTTTCCAGAAGTTGATGAAAAAGAAGAAGGAATTGGAGAAGTAAAAGAAACTGATGAATTTTATCAGGGAGGTGTAGAATAATGTTAGTAACAAAAGTAGTAATGCCAGAAAGTAAATATGGCAGAAAATGTCCTTATTCTATGAAACCAGAAGGAATATCAATTCATAATACAGCAAATGATGCTTCAGCAATGAGTGAAATATCATATATGATAAATAATAATAACCAAGTTTCTTTTCACGAAGCAATAGACGATTATAGAACAGTACAAGGAATTGAACATAATAGAAATGCTTGGCACTCTGGAGATGG
The DNA here is from genome assembly GCA_948466265.1 of uncultured Clostridium sp. The sequence continues at coordinate 4,095 of CAOJZU010000035.1, forward strand.
ACATGGGTTTGGTAACATGAAAACAATAGGAATTGAAATATGTTATTCAAAATCTGGTGGAGAGAGATTTGAAAAAGCAGAAAGAAATGCTGCAGAAAGAATAGCTTATTTAATGAAACAATATGGATGGAATTTAGATAATATAACAGATGCAAGACATACAATAGGAACACATCAGAATAGAAGTGGTAAATATTGTCCTCATAGAACTCTAGATATGGGATTAGAAAGATTCTACAATATGATTAGAGAAGAATATAGAGAATTAACAGGAGAACAAGCAACAGGTACACCTAATATTGTAGTAAATGAATCTAATAATAATACTGGAAGAAATGTAGGAGATGTAGTTACAATAAATGGTGTTTATACTTCTTCATCATCTACTAAAAAATTAAATCCAGCAGTTAAAAGTGGAATGATTACAAGAATTATACCAGGAGCAAGAAACCCATATTTACTTAATAATGGTAATATAGGATGGGTAAATGATTCTTGCATTGTTTCTTCAGCAAATTCACAAGCACAAAATAATAATACAAATGTAGCACCTTCAATCACAGTTGGAAGTAAAGTAACATTATCAGCAAATGCTACTAATTATGCTACTGGTCAAAAAATTCCTAATTGCTATAAAAATAGAAATTATACAATTATGCAAGTTGGAAATGGCAAAGTATTATTAAAAGAATTATATTCATGGGTATATACTAAAGATTTAGTAGGTTATGGATCTAATTCTAATAATACAAATAATACAGCAACAAATTCAAATAAAAAGTCAAATGAAGAGATTGCAAATGATATAATAAATAAGCCAAATTTTGATGGATGGGGAACAGGAGAAACTAGAAAACAGAAATTAAAAGCAGCAGGTTACGATCCAGATGCAATTCAAAGAATAATTAATCAAAAATTGAAATAATATAGAGGAGATAAATTCTCCTCTTATTGTAATTTTTCTAATTTGTTTTTTATATCTAATAATATATTAAATGCTTGTTGGAAAGTAGTATTATTCATATCTAAATCAGTAATTTTATTTAATACTTTTTTTATTTCGATATTTTTCATATAATCATTAACATTTGAATTAGGTAAATTATCTATTACTTTATACTTTATTTTTAATTTATTTAGTAGTATGATATATTTATCTAATTGAGAAACGGGGAAACCACACTTGAAAATAGAAGGTCCCAAGTCGGTTATTTTAAGCCCTAGCTTCTCATTGATTAACTTTGCATCTTCATTTAAAATGTTATAGAAAATACCTACTCTAAACAAATAAATGGAAGATGCATCTTCTTTTTTTAGTTCATTATATTGCTTCATTAATTTACTCATTTTCTAGATTTCTCCTTTTTTCTTTTATAAACTAAAATTTCTCCAGGTTCACGATTTAAAACATTACAAGCCTTTTCTAATGTTTCAAAATGAATACCAGATGTCTCATTATCCATTAAGTGACTGAGTGCTTGATAACCTCCTTCCATTTGTTTTACAAACCAATATTTACTTTTCTTTTCTTCTTTTAGTATTTCTTTTATTCTTACATATATCAAGTTTCTCACCTTCCTTTCTGACATCTATTTTACAATGAACCTATGTATATTTTAACTCTTTTTGATTTAAGATACATTTGCTATAACTATTGCAGGTTTAAGGTATTTTTGCTATAATTCAAGTGGTGATTATATGGAAGAATTAAAATTATGTAAGGAAATAATAAAAAAAGTTAAGTGGTATATGGAACGAAAGGACTACGATGGACTAAGATTATATCTAGATGAAAAAGAAAAATATATTGATAATTGTAGTATTGTATCAAAAAATGAAGAGGCAGATTATATAGATGAGTTGGTAAAAGATTTAAAATAAAAACAAAAGTCGAACTTTGTCGAATTTTGTAATTAAGTAATACCAATGAAAGCAGAAGATAATACCTAACACCTAGAATAGTTATTTTATATTACATAATATGGTAAAATAGAATAAGAGATATCTCTAAATATCATTCAAATATAGGAGGGATATTTATGAGAAAAAATGATAAAAAACAAAGAATTTTGAATAAAATAGAAAGTAACCTTAATTTTTGTGATAAAATAATAATGAAGGTATTAAACAACTATACAATAAAAGTATATAGAATAGGTTTAAATGATGCTTTCAATTGGGAAAATCAAAGAATATGGGAAAAATTTTAAAAATAAAAATCGTTGAAAGGCAGTAATAATATGGAAAACAAAGAAAATAAAAAGAAAAAAAGCGTTGCTCTATTTACATTGCGGTTG
>CAOJZU010000036.1 GCA_948466265.1 uncultured Clostridium sp.
AACTTACAAATATTTATTTTTTTAAAAGTGTCGGACTTCATTTTGATATTCAGCCCAAAAAAGTTGCTATTTTATGTAAAATATGCTATAATTATATTATGAATTGGTTAAAATAGCCACTTTTGAAACTATTCCTTGCTTATACAGGAGGAAAAAACAGAGCAAAAAGAAAAGGAGAAAAGCAATGGAAGAGAAAAAAGAAATGACATTATTTGAGAGATTAAACGCAAATGTTGACGAGTTTGAAGAAGCAGAAAGAGAAAAGATACGTAAGGCACTAGAAGAACAGAGGGAAGCTATCGAGAAGTATATCGAAACAGAATGTTTACTAACATCCATGCGTGGCGGGTATAGGCGCAAGTTTTCCGAAGGAGAGAAAGTCTCTGATAAAGATATTCGCATAACTATCAAAGATGTTGTTGACTTCGTAAACAAGGACTCCCGCTTTAAAATAGAATTCTACGGCAATGAGGAGGTAGAAGTAATCTGGCGGAAAGGCAGACCGCAATTCTATGAAGAGCCTGTTGAGAGGATTCCTACTTCCGAAGAAAATGTAGAAGAGCCTTCGGCTGAGTCAGCAACAGAAGCCATAGAAAAAATGGTAGCCGGAATGACGAAGAAACCTAAAAGCGGAGAAGATGACGATGAGACTGCCGAAAAAGACTTGATGGGGCCACTTTCTGAAGAAGAAACAGCAGATGTTGTCGGTAGGCTGAGAAGAGCAACTTCTGAAAGGCAAGCCGAAGCTTCTGAAGAGAATTACTCTTTTGATACAGGAGTTTAAAATTCTTGAAGCTCTCGATAATGTCAAAACAGAACTCCCCACTTGCTTGAAATTTAAGCAAGTGGGGGTTTTGGTATATTTCACATTGTCAAAAAAAGTCGAAGTCTCTTTGTTGACAAATAAAACTAAACAGTATATAAAATAACTAGTACATTATTTATATGTACAATTCAAAAAATTTAAAATCAAAACAGCTTTAGATTATACTTACAAAAGTCTTTGGAAAATCGTCTAAAATAATCAAAAAAGAAAAAACAAATAACAAAGATATATATAATATTGACAATACGTAACGTATAACATCTCATAATAAATGAGAGGAGGCATACTTTTATTATGAGTATGACACCAAGGAGGCTCTTAAAACTTTTACTAAAAAATGGATGGCACAAAGAAACTTAAGAAGGTTCACATTTAAAATTAACAAAAGAAGGATACGATAATATAATATTCCAATGCATAATAGAGACATGGCAATACGGGCTACTTAATAAAATATTAAAGCAAGCAGGACTTAAATAAATTCTACTTGTAAATATTAATGATGTTATAAAGGAGTGAAAGAAAAATGAATAAAAAAACTTTATTAACTTATCTTGCAATATTTACACGGAGAAGATGGAGGTATTGGGCCCAATTTATTGATCTAAAAGGTTGTTATAGTGATGGAAAAACTTTAGCTGAAGCAATGGAAAATGCGAAAGAAGCTATGGGGTTATACTTAGAGGTTTTAGAAGAATATCCAAAATGCACAATGGATATTAAAGATATTAAATTACAAGAAAATCAAATTATTTCTTTTGTGACAATAGATTTAGTTGAACATAAAAGAAAGTATGAAAATAAATCTGTTAAAAAAACACTTTCAATTCCTGCTTGGTTAAATACTATTGCAGAAAGAGAAAAAGTAAATTTTTCACAAGTGTTGCAAAAAGCTTTAATTGATATATTAAAGCTTGACAATATAAAAAAATAATTGGGTAAAAGGACTTATAGATTAATTACAAGAGTTTTCTTGCAATCATATGTGAAATATAATATAATAATATTTAAATTTAGCTAAAATAGCTATATTTGAAACTGTTCCATTCTTGTATACATGAAAAAACAAAGTCAAAAGGAGGAAAAAGAAATGGAAGATGAAAGAACATATGACGTTGGAAGTGTAATGGATATCCTATACGGTGGAAGTCCTGGTAGGAAGTATAGTAAGTTTGTATGCGGAAGTGATGGCAAGAAGACAATACAGGAATGCGAAATAGTTTGCAACACTGAAGATAACAAGAAATACCCTACTTTTTGGAGAAAAAAGGACAAATGACAGATGATGATTAACGTCAAAACAGAATCCCCACTTGCTTGAAATTTAAGTAAGTGGGGTTTTTGTACCCAAATAATGAATAATATCACAGTTTTAAGTGAATACTAATATAATAGTGTTTACAATGTAATGACGATGTGATATTATAAAAATATAGTTTGGAGGTGTCTTAGATGGCAAGAACAGATAATATTAATATAAGAGTAGAACCAAAATTAAAAAAAGAAGTTGAAAAAACATTAAATGATTTAGGTATGAATATAACAGATGCAGTAACAGTATTTTTCAAACAAATTATAATGACAGAAAGTATTCCATTTATGATAAAAAAACCAAGATTAAATGCTGAAACTATACAAGCAATAAAGGACGCAGAAAAAGGAATAAATTTAAGTAAAGGATATACAGATTTAGACGAAATGTGGGAAGATTTAGAGAAAGAGGATGAATAATGCTAACCGTCAAATATAGTAATTTATTTAAAAAAGATTTAAAACTTATGCAAAAGAGAGGTCGTGATATAAATAAACTAAAAGAGATTATAAAACTTTTGGCAAACAATGAAAAGTTGCCAGATAAATATAGAGATAACTATTTATCAAACAACTATAAACGGATATAGAGAATGGCATATAGAACCAAATTGGCTTTTGATATATTCTATTAATTCAAAAGAATTAATTCTAACAGATTTTAGGACAGGCTCACATTCTGATTTATTTGAATAATAAGCAACAAAACAAATCTAAAAAACAAACTCTAAATAACATATTTTTTTCAAATAGAGTTTAAATTTCCAAAATGAAAACAAAAAATGAATAAGAGATAGGAAGTGATAAAAATTTTTGAAAAATTTTTGGATGTATTATTTCCGCCTGTTTGTGGTTTTTGCGGAATAATTTGTATGGAACATCTTTGTGAAAATTGCAAAAAGGAAATAGAAGCAAAAAGTATTTGCAAAGTAGAAAAGGTAGAAAATAAATATTTTGATGAAATGGCGTATATGATGAGATATGATGGAAAATTTCGAGATAAAATTTTATTATATAAATTTGAAGAAGAAGCATATTTATATAAAACTTTTGCAAAAATCATATTAAATTCTAAAAAAATATGCGACATTTTAAAAACTTATGATATAATAGTTCCAGTACCAATACACAAAAAAAGAAAACAAAGAAGAGGATATAATCAAAGTGAGCTTATAGCAAGGGAAGTAGCAAAAAATATAGATGAGATTAAATATAAAAATGTAATTAAAAAAACAAAGAACAACCAAAGACAAAGTTCATTAGATAAACAAAATCGTTTAGAAAATGTGAAGAATGCATATGAAATAGCAAATAAAGAGATAATATGTAATAAGAAAATAATACTTTTTGATGACATATACACAACAGGTGCAACTGCAAATGAATGTAGCAAAGTTTTAAAGCAAAATGGTGCAAAATACATATTAGTTTTGAGTTTAGCTAAATAGTATACGGAGGAATATATGGAAGAATTAGTTGAAAGTATATTAGATTATGTAAGAGCAGATTATACGGATTATGCTGTTATGATAAACCGGTGAATGGGGAAGCGGAAAAACTTACTTTTGGAATAATAAAGTAAGAAATAAAATTGAGTCAATGAAGCTTAATGGAAAGTCTTACTCAACTATATATATGTCACTATATCGGAATATCTAATCTAGAAGAAATAAGCAAAAAAATATTTATTGAAACAACTCAGCTTATGGATAAGAATTTGAAAAAATTCATGGAAGCAAATGGAGTAACAAAGGTCCCAGAGTATGCTAAGACTGGAATAGATATGGCAAATCTTTTTGGAGTTACACAAAATGATGATAAAGTCGATTATTCAGACTTTTTCTCAACAGAGGATAAAGTTTTATGTTTTGATGATTTAGAAAGAGCTAATGTAGATGTTATTGATATTTTAGGATATATAAACAATTTCGTAGAACATGACCATATTAAAACAATAATTATATGTAATGAAAAAGAATTATCAACAAAGTTAAAAAGTACAAATCTAGAAATGAAAACATTCATTGCAACATATATATTAGATAAAGAAAATGACCTAACACAAGTTACAGACAAACCAATGGTAGAGAAAATTCAAGATAAGATAGAGTATGTATTTGATAAAGCAAACGATTATGAGAGAATAAAAGAAAAACTAATTGGTGAAACTTTTGAATATCAACCAAAATTTGATTATATAATAAATGGACTTTTAATGAGATATGAGTCAAATCCAGAACTTATAAGGTTTTTAAGAGAATCAACAGGACTTATTATTACAACATTTAATAAAAGTGGAACTAGAAACTTAAGAATTTTAAAACATGCATTAAATGACTTTAAGAAAATATTTGAAATGTTGTCTAAAAATTATCCAAATACAAATCATAGAGTATTACAGACAATGTTAATTTTTACAATTGCTGTATCTTTTGAAATAAAAGCTCGGAAGGATTACAAAGGACAAATTCGTAAATATAGCAAACAACGAGGAATATAAATCAATACTAGTTTCTTCAAGAGTATTAATGGATAATAGACAATTCTACATCAAAGAATTTGATAACACATATTACTATAACTTTAAATCGGAATATAGGTTTTTCAAATTTATTGAACTATATGTGAGAACAAGAATATTTGATATGAAAACATTTAAGAAAGACATGGAAATGATAATAAATACTGTAGACACATCTAACTTACCTGGATATAAAAGACTTCTTACAGAAGAGTATTGGAAAATTAGTGATGAAGAATTTGATCCTGTTGTTGACGAGATATTAGAAGATGTAAAATCAGGAAAGACAAGCTTAATAGAGAATGTAAAATTATTTATATATTTTGATTATTTAATAAATAAAGGACTTATAAAATATGACATGAAAACAGTTAAAAGTATATTCGTTAATGGAATGAATATATCATCACTTGTCTCAAGCTATTGCGATAATGTAGAAGATGAACTAGATACAATAGGAATTCGGAGAGCCATCTGAAGATGTAGAAGATATTTTAAGACATTTTTATAACTTAAATTCTAAACTAAAAGATAGAATGTATATAGAAATGGCTGATAGTATATTTAGATGTATACCAATGAAGATGGAAGAATTCTATGAAAGGTTTGATAAAGAGTGCATGAATATTCCAATATTTAAATATTATGATGTATACCAAACATTCCAAAGGTTATCATGTGCAAGCAACGAAGATATAGTTACAATAAAAGAAAAACTAGTAAATAGAGCAGACTTATTTACTAAAGAAATAGAACCTGAAATGAAGAATATAAGACAGTTAAAACAAGTAATAGATGATTACACAGCTGATAAAAGCAATAGTATTAAGTTAGTAATGCTAAAAGATTTTTCAAATGATTTAGGAAAGATATTAGAAAAATATGAATAAACTTTAAGGTTTGAATCTGGAACATTAAAGTTTTCTAAAAAATGAACTTGACAAAGATAAAAAATAAATGTAAGATAAAAATGCAATAAGAAAAATAGCAAAAAAGGAAGAAGAAAAGGAAACCAAAAGAAATGAAAATAGCAAAACCAAACGCTATAACCCTTG
>CAOJZU010000037.1 GCA_948466265.1 uncultured Clostridium sp.
TAGTTTTTCATTTGATCCATCAAATAATGGAACTCTTGGAGATATAGCAGGTAATACAAAGGACATTGCTGATAATACCAAAGATATATCTGAAGAAGATTTAAAATATTTAATAGATCTAGCTGAAAGAGATACAGTTAATAGATTTACAACAGTTCCGTTAACAATAAATTTAACTAACAATAATAATATAAATGGAGAACAAGATATAGATGGAATTGTAGATCAAGTAACTAATAAATTAACTGCTAAATTAGAAGAAGAACTAGAATATGTATCTGATGGAATACATGAATAAGGAGGAACGAATTTATGGCATATTATTTTTATTTAGGAAATGTGCTTCTTCCCATTCCTCCTAAAAAATTAGAACTAAAAATTAGTAATCAAAACAAGACATATGATTTGATGAACTACTCAGAAATAAATGTTTTAAAAAATCCAGGTTTAACAAGCATCGAATTTGAAGTATTGCTTCCAAATGTAAAATATCCATTTGCTATGTACAAAAATAATTTTCAAAATGCTAAATATTATTTAGGAATATTAGAAAAATTAAAGGTAAATAGGTCTGCTTTTCAATTTATAGTTATTAGAAAATTTCCAAATGGTACAGGTATATTCGATACCAATATAAAAGTATCAGTAGAAGATTATACAATAACAGATACAACAGATGAGGGGTTTGACACCAAAGTAAAAATAAAATTGAAACAATATATAGAATACTCTACGAAGACCGTTAAAGTGACAATAAAACAATATAAACCTCCAGTAGTAACAAGAACTGTTACTACTAATAATACTGCTATTGTTGCAGCAAAACCAAGTGGACAAAATTATACAGTAAAAAGAGGAGATTGTTTATGGAATATAGCAAAACGATTTTATGGAAATGGAAGTAAATATACAACTATATATAATGCAAATAGAGATAAGATTAAAAATCCTAACTTAATATATCCAAACCAAGTGCTATGGATACCGGCATAGGAGGAAAAAATGAGTCAGCAATTATTAATTCAAAATGGAAATACAGTATATGAACCTGTAGTCCAAGATGAGATTAGTTGGACCACTGAAAGAAAAGGGGCTGCAGGAAAACTAGAATTTAAAATTTTAAAAGATAATATTATAAATTTTGAAGAAGGTAATCCTGTGGCTTTTAAAGTGGATAATACAAATTTATTTTATGGTTTTGTGTTTAAGAAGAAAAGAGATAAAGAAAAAATAATAAAAACAACAGCATATGACCAATTAAGATATTTGAAAAATAAAGATACAAAAACATACACTAATAAAAGAGCCGATGAATTAGTAAAAATGATTGCAAATGAATATCAACTAAATATTGGTACATTAGAAAATACAGGTTATGCAATAGCCAAAAAAGCAGAAAGTAATCAATCCTTATTTGATATGATATTAAATGCACTAGATGAAACAATAAGAAATAGAAAAGAAATGTATGTGTTATATGATGATTATGGTAAATTATGTTTGAAGAATTTAGAAAGAATGAAAGTAGGATTAGTAATAGATGAAGAAACTGGCGAAAATTACGATTACGAAAGTTCAATAGATTCTGATACATATAACCAAATAAAATTAACATATGACAATTCTGATACAGGTAAAAGAGAAATATATATGGCAAAAGATTCAAGTAATATAGAAAAATGGGGAGTATTACAATATTTCGATACAATTGATGAAAAAACAAATGGAGCAGTTAAAGCAAAAGCATTATTAGATTTGTATAATCAAAAGACCAGAAGTCTTGAAATAAAAAATGCACTAGGAGATGTAAGAGTTAGAGGTGGATCTCTTATAATAGTTAATTTGGATTTAGGTGATGTTAAACTTAAAAATTTTATGTTAGTCGAAAAAGCAAAACATACTTTTAAAAATGGAGAACATTTTATGGATTTGACATTAAAAGGACAAAACTTTATATCTGGGTAGGAGGTAAAGTGAAATGGGAAGCTCATTAGGAGAAATAATAAAAAGAATGGCAGTAGGAGCAAATGATGCAAATGCTCCTACTTCTGTTTTATTTGGAACTGTTACAAGTGTGAATCCACTTGAAATAACAGTAGAACAAAAGTTAAAGTTAACAAAAGAATTTTTAGTACTTACTAAAAATGTAAAAGACTATACTGTAGATGTTAGTGTGGATTGGGAGACAGAAAGTAAATCGTTGAATGCTAATCATGGACACTCAATAAGTGGAGATGTTTCTGTAAGTTCAAAAGCAACTATAAATCCAAATCCAGACAATATTACAGTAAATATAAGTAACGAAGTCACTAATGGAATTCAAGTAGAAAATGCAAAAATAGGATTAACACATAGTCATAATATAAGTGGAAAAAAGAAACTGACAGTATATAATGCACTACAAGTAAATGATAATGTGATTTTGTTGCAACAACAAGGTGGAAATAACTTTGTTGTACTAGATAAATTTTAATAGAAAGGTGGTAAAAATATGACACCTGATACAGATGATATATTGTTAAATAATATAGAAGAAGTAAAAGAACAAACAAGTAAAACTTATTATTTAAATATAGAAAAGAACACTATTTCAAATTTTTGTGATGGTATTGAAGCAATGAAACAAACAATATACTGCATCTTAAATACAGAGAGATTTGAACACCTTATATATAGTTGGAATTATGGTATTGAATTAAAACATTTAATTGGAGAAAATACAACATTTGTTATACCAGAACTTGAAAGAGTAATAACTGAAGCATTAATGCAAGATACTAGAATATCTGAGGTAAATAATTTTGAATTTGAAGTAAAAGAAAATACTATACTTGCAAAATTTACTGTAGTTACAACTGTTGGAGAAATTGAAGTAGAAAAGGTGGTGAGTGTTTAGATGGAAATAGACAATATTAAAGAAATTGAAGATTTAGATGAGTATTTTGATTATGATACTATTTTGCAAAGAATGTTAGATAGAGTGTCAATTCAAATTGATAAAAGAGAAGGAAGTATTATTTATAATGCATTGGCTCCAGCAGCTGCAGAATTAGCACAGATGTATATATTACTTAAAAGTAATATTGATTTAGTTTTTGCAGATACTGCAGTAGAAGAGTATTTAGATAAATTAGCAAATCAAGTAGGACTTACAAGAAATGAAGCAACATATGCGATAAAAAAAGGGTTATTCTATGATGAAAATAATACTTTAATAGATATTAGTATTGGAGAAAGATTTACAATAGAAGATTTAGTATATAAAGCAATAGAAAAAATAGAAACAGGAATTTATAAAATGGAATGTGAGACTGTAGGAACAATAGGAAATAATTGTGTAGGTACATTAATACCTGTAAATTATATAGAAAATCTAGCAAAAGCAGAACTAACAGACATATTAATTCCTGGAGAGGATCAAGAAGATGATGATTCATTAAGAGCAAGATATTATGAAACAACAAGTGAACAAGGATTTGGTGGAAATATTATTGATTACCAAAATAGAACTAAAGAAATTGCAGGAGTTGGAGCTGTAAAAGTTACACCAATTTGGAATGGACCAGGAACAGTAAAATTAACAATTTTGGATAGTAATTATAACAAAGCATCTAATGTATTAATTGAAAAAGTGCAAAATGAAATATGCCCTAATCTATCCGATGAAGGATTAGGAGTTGCTCCAATTGGACATATTGTTACTGTTGATACAGTATCAGAAGTTGATATTTCTATAATTTCTAATATAACAATATCAGAAACAGTTTCTATGGAAAATGTAAAAACTCAAGTGACTGAACTTATAAATAATTATTTTCTACAATTAAAACAAGAATGGGAAAGTTCAAATACTATAATTATAAGAAAATCTCAAATTGATACAATAATACTAAATGCGGATGGAGTGATAGATGTTTCAAATACTGCAATAAATAACAAATCATCAAATATAGAACTACAAAAATTTGAAATACCTAAATTGAAAGAGGTGACACTTGTATGAAATTAGTTGAATATATGCCACCTTACTTAAAAAATGTGCTTGAATTTAATAAAATATTTGATACTGAAGATATTGAAATAGAAAATATGAGATATTTAATAAATAAAATATTAAGAGAAGTAATAGTAAAAACAGCAAATTCCTATGGATTAGAAAGATATGAGAAAATATATGGAATAACAAACAAAGCAGAAACAATAGAAGCAAGAAGAATGAATATTTTATTTAAAATAAATAACAAAGTGCCATATACATTAAAATGGTTGATAAACACATTAAATGAATCAATTGGAGAAAATAATTATGAATTAGTAGCAAAAGATTATGAATTATATATAACAATAAATCTAGCATATACTGAAGCAGCAGAAATGTTGAAAAGTAATTTAATTAAACAAATACCAGCAAATATAAAATTAGATTATGAACTAGAAACAGAATTAAATGAATTTATAGGAGCAACAATATCAAGGCAAGATTATATAATTTTAAATGCTGTAGCATTTGAAAGAAAAGAAAATGTAACATTAAATGAAAATAATAACACAGGATTGAGTGTTATAAATAAAGAGTATGTAGATTTGAAATCAAATACAGATTTAAAAGTAGAAGAAAATACTCTAAATTTAAATGCAGAAACTGGATTAAAGGTTTCTAGACAAGATTATATAGATTTAAGTGTATCAACAGAAGAAAAACAAGAAGATATCACATTAAATCAAGATAATAATGTTGGATTGAACATAGTCAATCAAGATTATATAGTAATTGAGGAGGTATAAAAATAATGGGTTTTGAAAAAGTATATATTACAAAACAAGGAGCCTTACTTGCAGCAAAAACATTGCAAGGTAAAAAGATAGAATTTGACCATGCAGAGATAGGTAGTGGAACACTAACTGGAAATGCTGCAGATAAAACATCCTTAACAACGAAAGTTTTAGAATGCGAAATTTCAAAAGTAGAAATAACAGAGGATACACAAGCAAGCGTATCTTTTATTTTTAAGAATACAGATGCAAAAAATGCTTTTTATTTTAGAGAAATTGGATTGTTTGCAATAGATCCAGATACAAAATCAAAAATTTTATATGCTTATGCAAATGCTGGAAATACAGCAGAATATATAAATAATTCTATTGCTGAAAAAATAGAAAAACACATCAAAATAAATGTAGTTGTAGATAATGCAAGTAATGTAACAATAACACTAGATTCTAGTGAAATTTATGTTACTGAAAAACAATTACAAGAGGCTATAACAGAAGCAAGAGAATTTGTAGGTAAAAACTACGGTATAAGAAGAAAAATAGTAGATAATGTTGTCTCAAAGTGGGAAAGAATTTGCGATAATATAGGACTTGTAGCAAATGCTACAAAAAATGGAGATGAAGTTCAAAATGATTTTGATAACTTATATCCATGGTCTGATAT
>CAOJZU010000038.1 GCA_948466265.1 uncultured Clostridium sp.
TTTAGGAGGTAAAAATTATGTACGTTTCAAAAGAAAGTGTAAAAGAAAAAAATTTCTTAGCATCAGCTAAGTTTCAAAATTTTACTTATCAAGTAGATGATACAGATATCACTGCTGATGAGAAAGGTAGAAAGATAGTTCAAGCAGGAACTGTATATTATAAAACTACTAAATCTGAAGGAGGAGAAACAACAAAAACTGCAATAGGATTAATATTTGCAGATGTAGATGTAACTCATGGTCCACAACCAGCAGCAGTAATGGTAGAAGGATATGTATTAGAATCAAGATTACCAGAAACAATTAGTGCAGCTGATAAAGCTACAATGACAGGAATTAAATTTAGATAAAAAAGGTAGATAGCAAAAATGATGCTATCTATTTTCTAAGTAAAAATGAAAAAGGAGAGTGTATTAATTATGCCAAAAAGTGTATTAGAATTATTTAATCAAAAAGAAGTTTTAAATTATTTAAAAGAAAGAAAGTTCCCAGCAATGATGGGTGAGGAATTATTCCCAGAAACTAAAAAACAAAGTCTTGAATTTGAAGTATTAACAAATGCTAGCAAGACACCAGTAATTGCATCTGTTCATGGATTTGATACTGAATCAGAGATTGGACAAAGAGAAGCAGAGAAAAAAGCAATTGAATTAGCTTTAATTAAAAGAAAAATGCAATTAAAAGAAAAAGAAATAATTGCATTAGAAAGTCCAAGAAATGAAGCAGAAAGACAATATTTAATGAAAAGTGTTTATAATGATTTTGATAATCTAGTTGAATCAGTAAGGGCTAGAGTAGAAAAAATGAGAATGGATGTTATTGCAAATGGTGTTATAACATTAGATGAAAATGGATTATCTGCGTCAATAGACTATGGTGTTCCAACAGAAAACAAAGCAACAAATGTTGATTGGTCATCAGCTACAGCAAATCCAATTAATGATATGATTACATGGGCTAATAAACTAGATCAAATGCCAGGAAGAGTAATAACATCTAATACTATTCTTGCAAAAATATTATCAAATAAAAATGTAACAAATGCTTTATTTGGTAAGGATACAACAAGACTAGCAAGTGTTGGAGAATTAAATACTTATTTAGAGTCTTTAGGATTACCAAAAATCTATACTTATGATAAAAAATATAGAAAATTAAATGCTGATGGAACATATACAAAGAATAGATATTTCCCAGAAGATAAATTTGTTATGCTACCTAATGAAACATTAGGAGAAACTGTTTATGGACCAACTGCAGAAGAAATTAGATTACAAAGAGATCCTTCTGTAGATGTAAGAACAGTTGGAAAAATCTTTGCTTGTATGTATGAAGAAGGAAAAGATCCAGTATCTACATGGGAAAAAGCAGTTGCAACAGCATTACCTGCATTAAGTTGTGCTGAAGATATATTCCAAGCAAAAATAAATATTGGGTAAGGGAAATCCCTTACTCAATTTTAATTTAATTAGGAGGTAATCAAAAATGATTAAAGTTAGAGTAAAAGGCGAAGGTGTAAAACTTGCAAATAGATGGTGTTTTATTAATGATGAAGCAATTATTGATTTGGAGGAATACGAAAGAAACAAAGAGTATGTTGATATCATAGAAGAAATAGAAAAAGCAAGTACAGGAGAAGGCCAAAATCCAGAAGGAGAACAAGAAAATTCAAATAATGATGATAGCGACACAAATGTCGGTAACATTGAGGGAGAAAATAATCCAGAAGGAGACAATGAAGAAGATGTTGGAGAAAACAATGAAAGCGAAGATGAAGAACTAGAAGCATTAAAAGAAAGAGCAAAAGAATTAGGAATAAAAAATACTCACAATATGAAAAAAGAAACACTAATTGCTAAAATTCAAGAAATAGAAAAAGCAAGTACAGGAGAAGGCCAAAATCCAGAAGGAGAGTAGGTGATTTAAAGTATGTTAAAAAAAATATACAATAAGACTAATATAGATATGGCAACATTTATAAAAAGACTAGAAAGAGAATTGTCTATAAGTGAGATAAAAGATGAAGAAAGTAAGAAATTAGCAAATGAACAATTAGTATGTTCTATCTATGATACTATGATTATTATTTTAGATACAACACATCAAGAAAAAGTACCAGAGGGATTATATACGACATGGATTAGAATGATTAAAGATTATTGGTACTTAAACAAATATGATAAACAATTCGTAAAAAATACGGATGTAGATTCTAATGAAAATTCTAATGTAAAAATAAAAAGTATTCAAATAGGAGATACTACAACAACATTTGCTGATACATCCTCACAAATTGATATAAATGGAACAACATATAATACTGGAACAATTGATTTTGATGAAGATATTTTAGTAGAAAAATATAAAAAAGACTTATATAGACATCGAAAGATGAGGTGGTAATATGAATCAATATATATTAGCTGCTAGAAAAACAATTGAAAGTCAATATGATTCTAGATGTGATGTAATTGAAAAAAGAGCAAAAGAGATAAAAAATATTACAAAAAATGTAGAAGAAAAAGTATTAATTGATAAGGAATGTAGAGTTTCTTTTGAAGATATATATGTAAATACAGAAACAGATACTGAAGCAAAGAAAGTACAAAAAATAAAATTATTTATTGCACCAGAATTAAATATATTACCTGGAAGCAAAATAGTGATAACTAGAAAAGGTAGAACAACGGAATATAAGAATAGTGGAGAACCAGCAATCTATGACACTCATCAAGAAATAATGCTGGAATTATGGAAAGGATGGGCATAGATGGCAAAATGGGGAGAATGTGATTTTAGTGAATTTGAAGAACTTGAAAGAAAATTTGAAAAATTAGCCAAAACAGATATTGAAAAATTTTGTCAAGATGTAGCAAGAGAACTTGCTGCAAGACTATTATCGAAAGTAATTCCAAGAACTCCAGTAGGAGAAGGAACTTTTGAAACAATAGAAGGCAAAAGATATACAATAAAAAGTGGAGGAACATTAAGAAGAGGTTGGACAGCAAATACGGAGTCTGAAGCAGAAGGTGGAAGTGTCCCAGATGCAACTGCATATGCTAATTCATTAAAAATTCTTAAGTTTGGTAATAATTATATAATAGTAGTAGAAAACCCAGTAAAATATGCTTCATATGTAGAATATGGACATAGACAAGAACCTGGTAGATATGTACCTGCATTAGGAAAGAGATTAAAGGCAAGTTGGGTTGAAGGAAAATATATGTTAACGATCTCAGAAAAAGAACTTGAGTCACAACTTCCATCACTAATAGAAAGAAAAATGAAAAAATATATTGAGGAGTGTTTTAATAATGGTTAAAAGTGTAGTAAATGAAATTGTATATGGAATTGCTGCAAAAGTAAAAACTATATATAAAGAAAAAGGAGACTATCCAATATATACTGATAATGAAGAACAAGGATTAGAAAAGCCTTGTTTTTTTATTAAGGTAATAAATGGAGAAGAAAGTAGAGAAATTGGACTTGAAAATAAATTCTACAAAGATTTATTGAACATAGTAATAATAGGATATACACTAGATGGAAATACTGAAATTTTAAATGATATGATAGACAATTTGTATGGTTTAGAATATATAGAATTATCAGATAAAAGTCTAATAAGAGCCATAAAATTACATCCAAAAATTGAAGATGGTGTTTTACATTTCTTTATTGATTATAATTTATCTATAAAGAAAGATGATGATGAGACAATAAAAATGAATGACTATAATTTAAGTGGGGAGGTAAAAAAAGATGAAAACATCTAAAAAGGAAAATAAAATTATAGAAGAAAAATATACTAAAAAACAAATTGTTAATTCTAAAATTTTTATTGATAATAAAGATTTATTAAATGCGGTATTAAAAGAAGATAAAAGTTATACGAAACAAGAAGTTAATAAAATAATTGAAAATTTTAAGAAAGGAAAGGTGAACTAATATGGCATTAGGTGGTGGAACATTTATAAGTCAAAATAAAAAATTACCTGGTACATATATTAATTTTGCATCTGCACAAAGTGCTTCTTCTTCAATCGGAGAAAGAGGTATTGCTGCAATGGCAATTGAAATGGATTGGGGAAAAGATGGAGAGATAATTGAAGTTACATCTGAAAATTTTGCAAAAAATTCTTTAAAAATATTTGGATATGACTATGCAAATGAAAAATTAAAAGGTTTAAGAGATTTATTTAAAAATATAAAAAAGGCATATTTTTATAGATTAAATTCTGGAAATAAAGCTGCAAATGATTTAGCAACTGCTAAATGCAGTGGTACAAGAGGAAATGATTTAAGAATAGTTATTGCAAAAAATATAGATGATGAAACTAAATATGATGTTAGTACATATTTAGGAACAAAAGAAGTTGATATACAAACAATAAAAGAGGTAAGTGAATTAGTTGACAATGACTATGTAACATTTACTATTGAAACAATTGAAGTTACAGCAGGAAAAGCATTAACTGGAGGAACAAATGGAGATTCAAGTGGAGAGGCACATCAAAAATTCTTGGATAAATTAGAGTCATATCAAGTAAATGCTGTAGGATGTACAGCAAAAGATGAAGCTACATCTAATTTATATGTTCAATATGTTAAAAGATTAAGAGAAGAGCAAGGAATAAAATTCCAAGTTGTATTATTTAATAATAATGCAAATTATGAAGGAGTTGTAAATGTAAAAAATACAACTGCTGAAGATGAATCTGCTCTTGTTTATTGGGTAACTGGTGTAATTGCAGGTTGCGAAATAAATAAATCAAATACAAATAAAACATATGATGGAGAATATAGTATTAATGCTGATTATACTCAATCGCAATTAGAGACTTCAATTGATAATGGAGAGTTTGTACTTCATAAAGTTGGAGATGAAATTAGAGTGCTAGTAGATATTAATAGTTTAGTAGATACTACAAGTGAAAAAGGAGAAGAATTTAAATCTAATCAGACAATACGAGTATTAGATCAAATTGCTTCAGATGTTGCTAGTGTGTTTAATTCTAAATATCTTGGAAAAATAGCAAATAATGAGGCTGGAAGAACTTCACTTTGGAGCGATATTGTTACATTGTTTAAAGATTATCAAACACTTCAAGCAATAGAGAATTTTGAAGATTCTGATGTAAGTGTAGAAATAGGAAATGATAAAAAATCAGTAACTATTGATACAAGTGTTCAAGTAATCAATGCAATGGAAAAATT
>CAOJZU010000039.1 GCA_948466265.1 uncultured Clostridium sp.
GAGAACCATATAAAAGAAATATCAGAGTTGAAAGAGCTTTTGGAGAAGAATATTCAGTAGAAAGTATTAGACAAAAAATTATAGCAAATGACTTTATTCCAAAACAAAAAATAATTCCATATAAAAGAACGACTTTAAAGTTCTATGGAAGGAAAAGTATTTTTAGAAAGGCATATAAAGCTAAAGGAATAATTGCTTTATATTATTACTATAGATTTTTATTAGGGTTATATCCAAAGCATAACATGCAATATAAATTGACTCCAAAAATGAGAGAAGAAGTAAAAAAGATGGACGAGTATTCAGAAAGAATTAGATTTTTGTGCAAGTATAAGCTGGAAACAGTAGATAATGTGGATGAACTAAAATCAAAGAAGTTAAGAGAAAAGCAAGATATATTAAATGCTAGAAATAGATTATATTATAAAAGAGGCAAAGTAGATAATGAAACAGAAAAAAATGAAATCACAAAGCAAATAATTGCAGTTACAACTGAATTAAAAAGAGTAAAAAAGGAAATTAGAATGTGTGATGAAGTTACAGATAATGTTCCTAGTATGAAGGAACAAATACAACAAATGGAAGAAAAGGAGCAAGATAAGGTACAGAAGAAAAAGACAAGAAAGCATGAATTATAAAATGTTAAAATTAAAACATAACAAAAAAAGTGTTGACAAAAGATAAAAAATATGTTAAAATTTATCCATAACAGAGAGGAGACCTGTATGGATATTGGAGATATAGCAGATGTAAATGTTGGTGTTGTCCTTAATAGAAAACAGGCTAAATATAAAAGCAAAAGCTCGACACAATATGAATTATTTAATCTTAAAATATATGAAGATAGGCAAAATGGTATTAAAATAGATTATGATAAATTTATAAGTGAAGAAGATTTAAGCTCATACACAGTGAAAAAAAATGATTTGCTTTTACGATTAGCATTTCCATTAAAAGTTATTATAGTAGATGATGAATTAGATGGAAAACTGATTAGTAATCAATATGTTTCTATAAGGATTGATAAAAGCAAATATAGTCCAGCATTTGTTAAATGGTATTTAGAAAGTCAAGATGCAGAACATCAATTAGAAAAATATATTGTTGGAACTGCGATAAGGACAATACCAATAGTAAAAGTTAGAGAAATAAGATTGCCTAATATAAGCATTAATAAACAAAAAGAATTATCAAAATTAGTAGAATCTTGGGAAGCTCAAAAGAGATTATATATTAATCTAATAAAGGATAAGGAATCTTATTACAATAATATAATTGAAATGATAATAAAGAAGGAGAGGAAGAAATAAAATGAACGAAAAACAATTACAAGATAAAATTAATGGAACAATTTGGTCAGCTTGCGATACTCTAAGATCAAGCATACCAGGAGGAAATTATAAGGATTATGCTTTAACAATGTTATTTGTTAAGTATTTAAGTGATACTTATAAATCTGAAAAAGAAAAAGCAGAACAAAAGTATAATGGAAATAAGCAAATGGTTGAAAGAACACTTGAAAGAATTAATTTTAAATTAAATGAAGAGTGTACATTTGATTATTTATATGACCATAGAGATGCAGAAAATATAGGAGAATTAATTAATAAAGCTCTTGAAACCATAAGTAGATTAAATGGAACAAAACTATTAAATTTATTTGCAGGTGTTGATTTTAATAGTGAAACAACTTTTGGAAAAAAGAAAGAAAAAAATGCTATATTAAGAACACTATTAAATGATTTTAATAATCCAGACATTGATTTAAGACCAGAGAAAATAGGTAATTTAGATGTAATAGGAAATGCATACGAATATCTAATTGCAAGATTTGCAGGAGATTCGGGAAAGAAAGGTGGAGAATTCTACACTCCAGCTGAAGTATCTCAATTATTAGCTAAATTAGTTGAACCAAAGGAAAATGATAGGGTATATGATCCAGCATGCGGTTCAGGTTCATTATTATTAAAAGCGACTAACGAAGTTAAAGATAAAAAAGTTAGTGTATATGGACAAGAAAGCAACAGTTCAACTTATAACTTATGTAGAATGAATATGTTTTTACATGGAGTTAATGATGCTCATATTGCTTGGGGAGATACTCTTGCAAATCCACTACATTTAGAAAATGATAATCTAATGCATTTTGATGTAATAGTTTCAAATCCACCATTTTCTTTAGATAAATGGGCAAAAGGATTTGAGTCAGAAAACACTACAGTAGTTAAAAATGGCAAAAAAGTAGATACATTTAAGATGGAAGCAGGAATGGATGTATTTAAAAGATTTGAATATGGAGTACCTCCAAAATCAATAGGAGATTATGCATTTATTCAACACATGTTAAAGAGTCTTGCTGATGACGGAAGAATGGCTGTTGTATTACCACATGGTGCATTGTTTAGAGGAGCTTCAGAAGGATTAATTAGAAAGGGAATATTAGAGGATAATCTAATAGAAGCAGTAATTGGATTACCAGAAAATCTATTTTATGGAGTTTCAATTCCAGCAACAATAGTAGTATTCAAAAAGAATAGAAAGAATAATGATATATTATTTATAGAAGCTAGTAGAGAATATGAAAAAGGAAAAAATCAAAATAAACTATTAAAAGAAAACATTGATAAAATATTTGATACATATATCAACAGAAAAGAAATAGATAAATATTCTCATTTAGCAACAATAGATGAAATTAGAGAAAATGAGTATAACTTAAATATTAAAAGATACGTTGATACATATGAACCAGAGCCAGAAGTTGATATTAAAGAGACAAAAAGAAGAATAGAAGAGACAAATAAGGAATTAGCAATACTTGAAAAACAACTTCAAGATACTTTAAAGGAGTTAGGATTATAGTAAGAGGTAGGGTAAAAAATGAAATATAAATTAGGAGAATGTATAGAGGAAATAGTCGATAAAACAACTGAAAATAATCAATATGAAGTATTATCTGTAACTAAAGATGGAATATATTCTCAGGAAGAATTCTTTAAAAAGCAAATTGCTAGTGAAGATAATACTGGATATAAGATTATAAGAAAAAATAATTTAGTTTTTAGTACTATGAATTTATGGATGGGAAGTTTAGATGTACTTTTGAATTATGAAATAGGAATAGTAAGTCCTGCGTATAAAATATTTAAATTTGATGAAAGTAAAATGACACCTTCATTTGGAAAATATTTTATGAAATCACATTTTATGTTAGAACAATATAAAAATTGTTCAGAGCAGGGAGCAAGTGTTGTAAGAAAAAATCTTGATTTAAAGCAACTATTAGATACAGAAATAATAATACCAACAGTAGAAGAACAATGTAAGATTGTTAAAGTATTAGAAAATATTGATGAGATTATAAATAAGTATACTAATCTTATTAAAAATAAGGAACAATTTATCAAATCCCAATTTGTTGAGATGTTTG
>CAOJZU010000040.1 GCA_948466265.1 uncultured Clostridium sp.
TTTCCGCTTGGTTTCTTAAAGGATTTTTTGTTTACTTTTCAATGTACTTTTATGCATTCCTTATTTTTAAGGAACTTTTAAATTATACACTTTTTAGAAAGAAATGTCAATACTTTTTTATAAAATTTTAAAAGTTTTTTTAAGTATTTTAGGGCAAAAAGAAAAACCAGTAAATAACTGCATTTATTCGTTTTGTTTCCCTTAAATATTACTAGTTTGTATACCTAAATTATATACACTTTTTAATATGTTTTTCTTCCTTTTGTTTAGTGTATATTTATAATAACATAATTAATTTACAAAGTCAATAGATTTTAATAAGAAATTTTAGGAAATTTTCGTCTATAATTTCCTAAATAAATATTACACAAAAAGGAGCATTGCAATCGCAATTACAATGCTTCTTTTTTCTAACCAACGCCCACTTTTACTTCAGTAAAAACTCTTTTGAAATTCGCCGTTTTTTCTTGACCCGCATTTGCTCTCAAGGAATGGAGCTTTTAGATAAAGTACATAATTCACATTAGACCATCCACCGTGTCCCGTTGCATTTTCGATTTGTCTATCCATGATGTCGCCATTAATCTCTGACTCTAAAACACCATACTTATATGTAAATGAGTCTTCAAGATCGATATGGCAATTCATTACTGATATGAATCCCCATTCTTGCCGATAATTAGTAAGAACTGTCTCAATGAATGCCTTAACAGTGTAAGGTCTGTGTAGAACGATATCATAACTATCAGTTTCGTCACTGCAGTGTGTTCCATATGCCGTAGTCCTCTCAAACATGTATTAGTTCTCCTTTCACCATCCCCTTTTGGGTTTTTATTTTTTAATTATAGCATAATGAGTTAGTATATTCAATATAATTTCATATATTACATTCAAAATATTTTGATAATATTCATATAAGAAAAGTGGCTTCGCCACATGTGCAGATTGCTTCGCAATCGCACAAATCAATGTAACTTAACCTTGTTACTTCGGAAATATACTAGCTTTGCTAGTAATTTCCTACGTAATAAAAAAGCCGTCTAAGGACTA
Organism: uncultured Clostridium sp.; assembly: GCA_948466265.1. The sequence goes on from CAOJZU010000040.1 coordinate 1,051, forward strand.
ATTTCCTTAAACAGCTTTTCCTGTACCAATTTTACTTTGTACTTTTATTTTTTCTTAAAAAAGAAGGGATATCTAAATCTTGTGAGTTAGAGCTTGAGCTATCTGCTGATGATGGAACTGATGTTATCTTTTTGTCCCAAGCCTTAGATACTATTTGATCTACACCAAGGTTTGATATAGGTCTATCTTTATCAAATCCAGTTGCAATTACAGTTATAACTATTTCGTCACCTAATGTTTCGTCAATAGCTGTACCAAAAATTATATTAGCCTCTGGATCTACACTTCTTTGTACTAATTCTGCTGCTGTGTTGATTTCTTGCAATCCAACGCTTTCTGAACCTGTGATGTTTATTATTACTCCTCTTGCACCTTCTATAGATGTTTCAAGTAATGGACTTTGAATCGCTTGTTTTGCTGCATCTTCTGCTCTATTTTCTCCGCTTGCTCTACCTATTCCCATATGTGCCATTCCTGTATTTAACATTATAGTTTTTACATCTGCGAAGTCTAGGTTTACAAGACCTGGATTTGCAATCAAGTCCGAAATTCCTTGCACACCTTGCATTAATATTTCATCTGCCATTATGAATGCATTTATCATCGATGTCTTTCTATCTATTATTTGTAATAATTTATCATTTGGTATTACAACTAGTGCATCTACTTTTGATTTTAAACTTTCTATTCCACGTTCTGCTTGAGATAATCTTTTCTTTCCTTCAAATGTAAATGGCTTTGTTACAACTCCTATTGTAAGAATTCCCATTTCTTTTGCAGAAGCTGCTACTACTGGTGCAGCACCTGTTCCTGTTCCTCCACCCATTCCGGCTGTAACAAATACCATATCTGCTCCGCGTAAACTTTCTGTTATCTCTGTTTTATTTTCTTCTGCTGATTGAGCTCCTATATCAGGATTTGCTCCAGCTCCTAGTCCTCTTGTTATTTTTTCACCTATTTGAATTTTTGTACTTGCATTAGAATTTTTAAGTGCTTGTCTATCTGTATTTACTGATATAAATTCTACTCCTTTTATACCACTTTGTATCATTCTATTTACTGCATTATTTCCTGCTCCTCCAACACCTATTACCTTTATTACCGCATTTTCACTTATCTCTTTTTCCATCTCATCATATTCTAACATAATTTAACCTGTCCTCCCTTAATTTTAACTATAAAAAAACTCTTTAATCTTCTCAATTATCGTTTTAAAGATATTCTCATCACTTGTTACATCTATAGTACTAGCCACAGATTTTGAAAAAGGCTTAGAAGAAACATATCTAACTAATGCATAAGATGTTCTAAAACTTGGTTTTATTGTGCTTACCAGTCTTCCTGTAGATATTTTTACTGGAATGTTTAATGCAATTTTACCTGCAACATCACTTTTATTAATATTTGTGATACCTTGACCTGTAAGTATTACATTATTTATCCTCTGTTTTACGCCAGCATTTATAATGTCTTTATTTATAAGAGAAAACATTTCCTCTATTCTCGCTTCAATTATTTCTATTAGCTGAGAACTTTTTATAGTCTTGCTTTTAGATTCTCCATTACATGTACTTAAATATATATCATGGTCATTATCTATAAAAGATTTTAAAGCTAGTCCATATTGTCTTTTTAATTTATCTGCTTCCTCTTCAGAAATTCCAAGTACTAATTCAATGTCCTTTCTTATTGTATCTCCTCCGAAGTGGTATTGTATTTGTGTAAACAAATTTATTCCCTTCGAATACTCCTATTTCTATATTTCCGAGCACCTATATCTAAAAGCATTATATTGTCATTTAGCTCATTTCTATCTAATATCAAATTTCTTTCCGCAAGTGTAATTGGTACCATTCCGTCTAACTCTACCCCTGCTTTTTTAAGTATAGAGCTCATTTTTTTCATATACTCTTTGTCTGCTAATATTATTTGAGCTTGTATTGTAAAGTTAGAACTTAAGCAACCGAACTGGGTCGTCTACTTCCTCTCCATTATCTAGAATAAAACTTTCTGTAACTATATCTATAACAACTTTTCCATCTGGGATTTCTATATCTTTTATTTGCATTATACCTGCACCAACATCTTTTACTGATATGCCTGCATATTTATCTTTTACTTCCTTAATGATACTATTTTGAACAATAGTAACATATTTACCTGGAATTGTAATATAAGCAGAGTGTATCTTTAAATTGGCTTCATCTTCAGCATTTTGAATTGCTTTGGCTATTGATAAACTTATATCATCTTCATCTACTATTTTTCCCTTTTGCATACCTTTGCATTTGCATTTTGTAGAAGAAATCATTTCTATTTGATTAAAATTATTTACTTCTCCAACAATAGCAGATACTTTAGAAGT